>DATDQT010000022.1:0-49771 GCA_035292085.1 bacterium | reverse complement strand
GTCAATCCGGCCTTCTCGTCGGTCACAGGGGTGCCGGAGGACGCGGTCATCGGAAAACGTGTGCACGAGATCATCCCCGAACCGTCTCTCAGCTTCGTGCTGGACCGCTATCGTGAGGCCATCCAGGAACGCAAGATCGTGCGCTGGGAGGAGACCTCCGACTATCCCACCGGCCGGCTGACAGGCGAAGTCAGCGTGGCGCCGGTGTTCGACGCCTCCGGCACCTGCACCCATCTCGTGGGCGCCGTCCACGACATCACTGAGCGCAAGCGGACCGAGGTCGAACGCGAGCAACTGCTGGCCCGGGAGCAAGAGGCCCGGGCCGAGGTCGAGCGCTTGAACGCGGAGCTGGAGCAGCGCGTGGCCAACCGGACGGAACAGCTGGAAGCCGCGAACAAGGAACTGGAGGCATTCAGCTACTCGGTCGCGCATGACCTGCGGGCCCCGTTGAGGGCCATCGATGGCTTCTCCCGACTCGTGGTTGATGGATACGGCGCCTCCCTCCCCGACGACGCGCGGCGGTACCTCGACCGCGTGCAACAGGGCGCGCGGCACATGGGCGAACTGATTGACGATCTGCTGACGTTCTCTCAACTAGCGCGGCAGCCGCTGAGGCGGCAGCAGATTGACACACGCCACCTCGTCGAGCAGGTCATCGCGCATCTGCAGCCTGAGCACGCGGCGGGAACGGCGGCGATCAGGGTCGCCGAGTTGCCATCCGTGGAGGCCGACCCCGCTCTGCTGCGTCAGGTCTTCGCCAATGTGCTCTCCAACGCACTCAAATTCACGCGATCCCGCGCGGAGCCCCGGATCGACGTCACCCATCAGGCCGATGGCGGCGAGGTCGTGTTTGTCGTGCGGGACAACGGCGTCGGATTTGACATGCGTTACGTCGACAAACTGTTCGGTGTGTTCCAGCGGCTCCACCGCGCCGAGGACTACGAAGGGACCGGAGTGGGACTGGCGATCGTCCAGCGCATCATCCACCGTCATGGCGGGCGTGTGTGGGCCGAGGCTGAGATCGACAAAGGCGCGGCATTCTACTTCACACTGGGAGCGACCGACGATGGCGAGCGATCCAGTTGAGATCTTGCTGGTTGAAGACAACCCCGATGATGTGGAGCTGACGCTCCACGCGCTGCGGACGAACAACGTGACAAACAAGATCCATGTAGCGCGCGACGGCGCCGAAGCCCTGGATTTCATCTTCGGCCGAGGACCGCACGCCGGCCGGAGCCTCCGTGATGGTCCGAAGGTTATCCTGCTGGACCTGAAGCTCCCGAAAGTCGACGGGCTGGAAGTGCTACGGCAGATCAAAAGCGATCCCAGCGTCCAGCGGATTCCTGTGGTCGTACTCACCTCATCGAGAGAGGAACGCGACGTGGTGCGGAGCTACGAACTCGGGGTCAACAGCTATATTGTCAAACCGGTCGATTTTACTCAATTCGCGGAGGCGGTGCGGCAACTGGGGTTGTACTGGACCATCCTTAACCAGCCGCCGGCGCTGTGAGGAGCATGCAGCGGCTGAACGTGCTGATCGTCGAAGACCAGGCATCGGACGCCGAACTGATGGTGGCCGAACTCCGGCGGGGCGGGTTCGACCCGGACTGGCGCAGGGTCGACACCGAAGCGGAATACGTACGGCTCCTCGACGAGACTGCCGGCCCCCCGGCCGACATCGTGCTGTCCGACTTCAACCTGCCGCAGTTCACGGGCCTGCGCGCTCTGCAACTCCTCCGGCAGCGGGATCCCGATACCCCGTTCATCCTCATTTCTGGTACCGTCGGCGAAGATGTGGCCGTCGAGGTCATGAAGGAGGGCGCCACCGACTACCTCCTCAAAGACCGGCTCACGCGGTTAAGCCTTTCGGTGGGACACGCCCTGGATCAGAAGGAACTCCGGTCGGCCAAACGGAGGGCGGAGGAAGAGGCGCGTCGACTGGCCCGTGTTATCGAGGAAAGCCCGACCATCGTCGTGATCACCGACACCGACGAACTCATCACCTACGTGAATCCGCAGTTCACGAGAGCCACCGGCTATGCGCCGGACGAAGTCGTCGGGACACCTGCACGGAACCTGGCGGACCCACCCGATCCGCGCGAGCAGGACGCGCAGCGGGCGGCGCTGCGAGCCGGCGGCACCTGGCGCGGAGAATTGAAGGTGCGCCGGAAAGACGGCAGCTTCTACTGGGAACTGGCCTCGGTCTCAGCCATGCGAGGGCCGGACGGAGAGAACACTCATTACGTCAAGGTGGCAGAGGATATCTCTGACCGCAAGCGGGCGGAAGAGCATGCCGAACGCCGCCTGGCCCAACTGCAGGCCTTGCGGGACATCGACATGGCCATCAGCGGGAGCCTCGATGCCCGGGTGACGTTGAGCATTTTTGTGGACAAGGTCACGACCCACCTCCGGGCGGATGCCGCCGACGTCCTGCTGCTGAACCCCCGCTCGCAGCTGCTGGAGTACATGACCGGCCGGGGGTTCCGCACGACGGCCCTTCAGCACACGCGGCTCCGCCTGGGCTCCGGCTACGCCGGTCAGGCCGCCCTCGAACGGCGCATTATCGCCGTCCCCGACCTCCGCGAGGCGAAAGGCGACCTGGACAAGTCCCCGCTGCTCCCGGAGGAAGACTTCGTGTCCTACTTCGCGGCCCCGTTGATCGCCAAAGGCCAGGTCCAGGGGGTCTTGGAGGTTTTCACCCGCCGGCGCCTTGATCCCGATCAGGAATGGATGGACTTCCTGGCCACCCTGGCCGGCCAGGCGGGCATCGCCATCGACAGCACGACCTCCTACAATAACCTCCAGCGGGCCAATGCCGAACTCATTCTCGCCTATGACACCACACTGGAGGGCTGGTCGCGCGCGCTGGACCTCCGCGACAAAGAGACCGAGGGCCACACGCAGCGGGTCACCGAGCTCACGCTTCGCCTGGCGCGGGTCATGGGCATGTCCGACGACGCCCTCGTCCACGTCCGGCGTGGGGCCCTGCTGCATGACATGGGCAAGATGGGGATCCCCGACGGAATCCTGTTGAAGCCGGGTCAGCTGACCGAAGAAGAATGGGTCGTGATGCGCCGCCACCCCGTGTACGCCTATCAGATGCTGCTGCCGATAACCTACCTGCGCCCAGCGTTGGCGATCCCCTACTCCCACCATGAGAAATGGGACGGCACCGGCTATCCGCGGAGTCTGAAAGGCGAGGACATCCCCCTTGAGGCGCGCGTGTTTGCCGTCATCGACGTCTGGGACGCCCTGACGTCAGACCGGCCCTACCGGATGGCCTGGCCGAAAGATAAGGCCCAGGCATTCATCCGCGAGCAGAGTGGGAAGCACTTCGATCCCGCTGTCGTGGACGCATTTCTTCGCCTCGGTCTCTGATGGGAAATCTGCGCACGAAAGCCGCGGCCGTCGTTGCGCTTGGCGTGATCGTCCTGGTGGCATTGCTCTACGGCGCGGCCCAGCTGACCCTGCTTCCGAGCTACGTGGACCTGGAGCGCCGCCAGATCACCGAGCATGTGGAGCGCGTACGGGACGCGCTGCTGGCCGAAGTCGACGACCTGGACCGTCAGCTCGGTGACTGGGCGGCGTGGGATGAAACGTACGACTACGCAGCCAAGCCGTCGACGGCCTACGTCGAACGCAACATCCCGGAGGCCACCTTTGCCGATCTTCGCCTGAGTGCAATGGCGATCTTCAACACCACGGGCAAGATGCTGTACGGCCGGGGATTTGACCTGGCCACCCGAAGGCCGACCGCTCTCTCGGCGGCGTTCCGAAACGTGCTGCGGCCGTCGAGCGCGCTCGTAAGTCATCGCACGATCGACAGCAGCATCAAGGGCATCCTCCTGCTTCCGGAAGGACCGATGCTGGTGGCCTCCCGGCCGGTGTTGACCAGCAACCGGACGGGCCCCCTCCGCGGCGCGATGATCTGGGGCCGGTACCTCGATGCGCGCGAAGTCTCGCGGCTGGCGAACATTACCCACCTCACCGTCGCCGCGAAACCCCTCGGCGGCGGATCGGACGCGCCGGGTCGCGTGCGCCCAGGGACGGGGCAGGCTCCGATCGAGGTGGTGATCCGCCCCGACGGCATGGTCTTTGGGGCCACCGTCCTCTCCGACATCTTTGGACGCCCCGCGCTCGAAGTATCCGTCGTTGAACCGCGAACGGTCGTTAAGCAAGGACAAGCCATCATCTGGTACTTCCTGGGCTGGTTCGCGGCGTCCGGCCTGGCGTTTGGCCTCTTCGTGGTCTCGCTGTATGACCGGCTGGCCGCCTCCCGCCACGAGCGGCGAGCCACCGAAGAACGCTATCGCGCCCTGGTGGATCAGGCATCGCCCATGGCGATCTTTGCCGTCGACCGCGCGGGGCGCCTGCAGACCTGGAACCCGGCCGCCGAGCGTTTGTTCGGATGGAACATGAAGGAGGTGCTGCGGAAGCCGCCGCCGATGCTGCGGGAGGATGCACAGGATGCCTATTCGTCACTGTTCGCAGACATCAGCACGACCGGCAATCCCGCCGGGATCGAGACCACCCTGAAGAGACGGGACGGCATACCGATTGCCGCAGAGATCTCCGCCACTGCCCTGCGGGGGCCGGCCGGGATCGAGGGCATGATGGCGGTCGTGACCGACCTCACCGCCCGCAAGGAGGCAGCCGCGCGCATCGAGCGCCAGCTCCAACGCCTGGCCGCCCTGCGTATGATCGACTCGGCCATCACCGCCAGTCTCGAACTCAAGGTCACCCTCGACGTGCTCCTCGACCAGGTCACCTCCCAGTTGGGCATCGACGCCGCGAACGTCCTGCTGTTCGACCGGCAGTTGCAGCGGCTGAACTTCGGCGCCGGACGGGGATTTCGGACCGGCGTGCTGCAGTACTCGAACCTCCGGCTCGGCGAAGGCCTTGCCGGCGTGGCCGCGCTGGAGCGCCGCCTGGTCCACGTGGCCGACCTGCGCGCGGACCCCGGGACGCTGGCGCGCGCGCCGCACCTGGCCAGAGAGGATTTCGTGACCTACTTTGCGGTCCCATTAATAGCCAAAGGCGACGTGCAGGGCGTGCTCGAGGTCTTCCATCGGGAGCAGATCGACACCGATGACGAGTGGATCAGGTTTCTCGAGGCGCTGGCCGGGCAGGCGGCCATCGCGATTGATAACAGCCGGCTGTTTGAGAACCTGCAGCGTGCCAGCTCCGAGCTGTCCCTCGCCTATGACGCCACGCTGGAGGGGTGGTCGAGGGCGCTGGACCTGCGGGACCAGGAAACCGAAGGCCACACGCAGCGGGTGACCGACCTCACTCTCCGACTGGCGCAATCGATGGGGATCGGCGACGACGACCTCATCCATGCCCGGCGCGGCGCGCTGCTCCACGACATCGGCAAGATGGGCATCCCCGACTCCATCCTGCTCAAGCCCGACCGGCTGACCGGCGACGAACGGCAGATCATCGAGCGGCATCCCACGTACGCCTATGCGCTGCTCTCGCCGATCCCGTTCCTGCGCAAGGCGCTGGACATTCCCCACTGTCACCATGAGAAGTGGGACGGCACCGGATACCCGCGGGGACTGCGCGGGGATGCCATTCCCCTGTCTGCGCGGGTCTTCGCGGTGGTGGACGTGTGGGATGCGCTGACGACGGACCGCCCGTACCGCGCGGCGTGGCCGCCGCCCAAAGCCCTGGCCTACATCACGGAGCAGGCGGGCCGCCACTTCGACCCCGCGGTCGTCGACGCGTTCGTCCAGCTACTCAACGCCGGTGGCCTGGCTACTCCCTCATCAGCGCCGCGGTCCTAGCCCGCTGGAAGGACCATGCGCCCGCCATGGCGGCCGCATGGTCGTGGGAGGACAAGAGGCCGCCATGGGTGGAACCTTCCTCTAATGCCAGACACCCGCGGCACGCCCCGCTCCCCTCGATCCCGCCAACGGCTGCTCCCCGAACTGATCGGCTTGGTGCTGTTCGTCGTCGTGGCGCTGGCGATCAGCGTTCGCCTGCGCCTGTTCCAGCAGTGGGTCGTGGTCCTCACCCGGTTCCGCGGACTGGACCTGGTCGAGTACTGGATGCTTCCGGTGCTCCTCGCCGTGGCGTTTGCGGTGTTCGCCGTCCGGCGGTGGCGCCAGTTCAAGCAGACCGCCAACCGTCTGGCGGCGCTCACGCAGGCGACGCAGATCATTTCCTCGACGCTCGACCCTGAGCAGGTCGCCGAAAAGATTGTCGAAGCCGTCAGAGACCTCATGGGGTATACCCAGCTGGCCCTGATGGCCGTCACGGGTGACCAACTGGTGGCGATGGTCTGGTCGGGATTCGAAACACCGCCGCCCCAGCTGACCACGGCCCAGGGCATCGTCGGGCGGGTGGCGCGGACCGGCGTTCCGGCGTATGTCCCCGATGTGTCGCGCGATCCAGAGTTCATGCCGCTCGTGGCGGGAACGGCGTCAGAGATCGCGCACCCCGTCTTTGTCGACGGCCGGATCGCCGCCGTGCTGACGGTGGAAACGGCCGGGGGACGCATCCTGACCCCTGAAGATGCCGATCTCGTGGGCACGCTGGCGTCGCAGATTGGGATCGCGCTGCGCAACGCCGCCCTGCACGCCGAGATGCGCGAGCAGGCCCTGCGGGATGGGCTGACAGGACTGTATGACCACGCGGCGTTCCAGCAGCGGCTGCACGAGGAAGTGACCCGCGCGCAGCGCTATGGACGGACGCTTGCCGTGGTCATGATCGACATGGACGGGTTCAAACAGGTCAATGACCAGTTCGGCCATCCCGTCGGCGACCAGGTGCTGCGGATGTTCGCCGAGACGCTCCGCACGGGCATCCGTACCGAGGACGCGGCGGCGCGGTACGGCGGAGAGGAATTCGCCGTCATCATGCCGGAGACCGGCGCCCCAGGCGCGGCCCGGGCGGCGATGCGCATCCGCGACCGGTTCGCCCAGCAGCCCATCGAGGTCGACGGCGTGCCGGTCACGGTGACCGTCAGCTTCGGAGTGGCGGCGATGCCCGAACACGGCGCGATGGGGCCGGTATTGGTGAAGGCCGCCGATGACGCCCTCTACGAAGCCAAGCGCGCCGGCAAGGACCGGGTGCGGATCGCCGAGGCGGTCAGCGCCGCGCCGCAAACGACCTAGCGGGGACGCCGGCGGTGCCAGTCGGTCTCCCGCTGGAAGAGCATCCCAATCTGCAGGATCGTGTTCTCCCCGAACAGGTTTCCCGTGATAGACAACCCGAGCGGCAGGCCGTTCGGGCCGAGTCCCATCGGCAGGGAGAGTGACGGGAGTCCGGCCACCGCGCCGAGGACGCTGGTGCCCCGGTACCCCCCGCCGCGGAAACGCGTGTTGAGATTCGTCTCGATGGTCACGGCTTCACCGACCAGTGTCGGCGCGATCAGCGCATCGAACCGCTCGAACAGTCCGTACACGGCATGAGCCGCCCGGGTCCGCTGCACCGACGCGCGGGCGAGTTCGGCGGCGGTCAGCGTGAGATACTTGCGCAGGCCTTCTTTCTGTCCGTCGTCCACCAGTTCGTCCAGGCGGTCGCTCTTGATGAAGTCCTCGTGCGCGGCGGCGGTTTCACCACCCAGCACGGTCCGCGCGACCTCCGCCATCGGGTAGTCGGGCCACGGCGCGGCGGCGACCTTCATCCCGGCTCCCCGTAGCACTTGCACGGCTTCCATGAACGCACGCTCGGTCTCGACGCCGCCCGCCGCATCGGTGTAGTCGAGGGGCAGGATGCCCAGCCGATACGTCCGGCGCTGTAGTGCAGGTTGGAACACGAACCGATCCTGCACCGTCATCGGATCCGCTGGATCAGGGCCGGCGAGCGCCTGCAGGATCCACCCGCAGTCCTGCGCGCTGCGCGCCATCGGGCCGAGTTTGTCCATGCTCCAGGCGAGTTCCATCGCCCCGGCACGGCTCACCAGCCCCGTTGTCGGGCGCAGCCCGGTCAGCCCGCAGAAACTGGCAGGGGTCATGATGCTGCCCCAGGTCTCCGATCCCACGGCGAACGGCACCAGGCCGGCGGCCACCGCACTGCCGGATCCCGACGACGACCCGCCCGACCAATAGTGCCGATTCCAGGAATTGAGCCCCGGTCCGTGCAGCGAGGCGGACGCATAGTGGTACCCTCCCCCGCCGGCCAGTTCGACCATTGCGAGTTTGGCGGCGAGCACGGCGCCGGCGGCGCGCAGCCGGGTGATCACCGCCGCGTCATAGTCAAACACCTGATTCCGAAACGGCGGGGCACCCCAGCGCGTGGGAATCCCTTTCGTGGCGAGCAGGTCCTTGGCCCCGTAGGGGATGCCGGTGAGCGGGGAGAGGGCCTTGCCGCGCTTGAGCAACAGGTCGGCCCGGTGGGCCTGGGCCAGGGCCAGGTCGGCGGTCAGTTCGGCCAGGGCGTTGTACCGGGGGCCGTCGGCGGCAAGACGATCGAGCGCCCGGCGGGTGAGTTCAACGGAGGAGACCTTCCGGGTGCGCAGCAGCCGGCGAAGTTCCCCGACAGAGGCAAAGTCAAAATCGTCCTCAGCCACCGCGCGCCTCCCCGCGATCCGAATGCGTCAGGTCTTCTTGCGGCGACGGCTGAGTCCTGGCCCCGAAGGATTCCGTCCTCTCAGCGGGTGATCGCGACTTCGAAACCGTGCGGAAGTCGGGCAACGACGTGGACGCGATAGCCTTCGACCTCGACCGCCTCACCCACCTGAAAGGCCGCCTCGGCAAGCGGCATCAGCCCGCCGCGGCGGCGCCGGGAGGGTGTGCCGCGCGACGGTGACAGCAGTCGCAGCGGCCCCCGCCCTTCCGCAATCGCGTCGTCGGCAATCGAGATGAGGACACCTTCAGCGGAAAGGCTGCTGTCGAATCCAATCCTGTGCCGTGCCTCCACGAACATGGACACTCCGGGACGGAGCGGGGCACGCACGACGGGCCCGGCGGCACCGGCGCCGAGTCCGTAGCGCTCCTGTTCCACCGTCCACGGCACGGGGTCTACCCAGCCTGCCAGCGCCCTCGTCCAGGCCATCGGCAGCGGTCGCCCTCCGGCACCGGCCGGCACCCGGCTCATCAAATCCCACGGACCGACATACCTGGATGCGCGTGCCGGCGTGCGCGGAAAGGCCCGTCCGTCTTCATAGTCATACAGGTCAGGCAACCCCAGCACGTGCCCCAGTTCGTGCACGATCGTTCCCCAGGGCGTGTCCGGCTTGACCACGGCGCCGCGGTAAAATTGTTCGCCGAGCCCCTGAAGGGCCTGCCCCAGCCGCGGGCTGTGCCACCGTGGTCCAATGGCAAAACACCCCCGAAGAGGAACGCGAGACGGCACCACCACGAGAAGGGCGTCGGCTGCCGGCGACAGCCTGGCGGTAATCCGCTTCCAGAACCGCACGCGGTCGTTCAGGGACCGCCGCTGCAGTCTCCACCACGTGGCGGGACGCCGCAGCCGGACGATGAGGGCCTCCTCATCCGCGGCCGCCCACCGGACCGCGCCGCCGCTGGCTTCGCGGAAGTACGCATCGGCCTCCGCGATGGTCCGGGCGCCCCACCCCGCCGGCAGGACCTCGACGGCATCGGGAAACTGCACGGTGACGACGGCGACCCGATAGCGACCGGGGCCCCAGACACCCTGGCGTTCGGTGAGAACGTCAAGCATAGACGGGTTCCAGCGGTCGCACCGTCGTGATGTGCGTCCCGCGGACCTCCGGGAGCGCCTGTTCGGTGAGCAGCAGGACCGACCGCACGCCGGCCGCGATGAGCCCGCCGATGGCCGCATTGACTCCGTCGCCGGTCGCGGGAACGCCGTCGAAGACGACAATCGCCGGGGCGGCCACGACCGCGCGCGCACAGAGCACGTGCCATCGCTGCATCGCCGACAGCCGCCGGCCGCCGGTCCCCACCGGCGCGGCCAGGAGGTCGGACGTCGCCCATGCGGCGCCGACGGCCCGCAGCGCCTGCAGTGCGGTCTGATCCGCGGCGCCTCCCGACCCGGCCAGCACGTTCATCCGGACCGACCCCTTCAGCAGCGGCGCCGCTGCCGGAATGTAGCTGATCTGCCGGCGCAGGCTGCGGAGTTGCACCCCGGATACCTCGGTGCCGTCAACGCACACCAGGCCGGATGTAGGCTGCCGCAGCCGCACGAGCAGCTGACCCAACGTCGAGATGCCGCTGCCCGGGGGCGCGGTCACCACCGTGACACCGGCAGAGATGTGGAGATCCGGAAATGTGTGCTGATCCACCCGCACGCCCGTGAAGCTCACCGCGCCCTGAGGAACGTCCAGTCGCACCGCCCCTTTCCCGTCACGCTCGACGGGTTCGTCGAGGAGCCGGTACAACCGGTCAAAGGCGACACGGCCGAGCGCCAGGGCCTCCAGCGTCCTCCCCAGCGTGCGCAGCGGACCGAACAGCATCAGCATCAGGCCATAGACCGCGACCATTTCTCCGCGTGACAACGTACCCGCCAGCACCTCCCGCGCGCCGATGCCCAGCGACAGCGCGATCATGCTCCCCACGGCCAGTTCGGCGGCCCCACTGAGCCGGCCGGCCAGCACGGCGACGGTTCGGGACTGCCGCAGGACGACATCCTGCGCTCTGCGCATGCGCCTGGCCTCCCGCCGCGCCCGTCCCGTCAGTTTCACCTGCGACGACACGACGAGCCGGTCGTAGGCCACCCCCGAAATCCGCCGCCGTGCCGTCCGGAGGGCACGCCCGGCGGCGGCCAGCCGCCGCCACCATAGCCCTGCGACGACCAGGTACGAGGTGACGATGCCGACCGCGACGAACGCCAGCGGCCGGTGGAGCATGACCAGCGTGGCGGCGATGACCGTGATGGCCAGGATGTCGCGTCCGAGTTCCGGCACCGAGCGCGACACAAATCGTTTGACGGTGGACATGTCGCTGTTAAACCGGATGAGCTGCGATCCGAGCGTGCGCCGCTCCAACACGGGAACCGGCGTGCGCAGCAGGTGCACGAGCAACTTGACCTGCAAGCGCCCGACGAACCGCTGGCCGAGCAGGGCCGACCACAGCCGGATCGCATAGTGCGCCCCGGCCAGCGCGGCGGCGAGCCCGAGCAGCACAAACGGGACCGCCGCCACCGCTGCCTGGGGGGACAGATGCAGCCCCGCGACAACGGCCGGCTGGCCCGCCAGCGACCGGTCCAGGAGGAAACGCGCAGCCAGCGGCGGCAGGACGCGGGCGGTGGCATAGACCAGCGTCCCTCCCACCACGCCGGCGAGGAGGCGGCGCTCCGCACGCAGATCCTGGACGATGCGGCCCAGAAGCGTCATCACGACGCGGGCACCGCTTCACGGACGAGGTCGAATACCGCTCCGGCCTCGAGATCCTGGCGCGTGAGGCAGCGCAGGCCCGTGACCGATTCCGTCTCCCCGACCAGCAGCGGGCTCATCGACGTGCGCCCCGTCACGGCAACCACGGGGAGCCGCAGGGCACGCAGCCGGCGCGCCGCGGCTTCCGCGCCCAGGGCATCGCCCGCGGCGAGGACGAGCGCGTCCACATGCGAGGCGAAGAGGGGCGACTGCAATAGCAGCGCGGTCTCGCGCTGAATGAGCCCGTCGGCCAACTCCAGCACGATGAAATCGGGCTGGACCCGCAGCAGCGACGCGTACAGTGTGCGGAACGTGGTTTCCAGTTCGGCCGCGCTGCACAGATAGGTCGACGGCCACCCGCAGGCGGTGAAGTCGAGGGCGCGCCGGGCGCCGGCGTCGCGCATCGCGGAGACGTCTTTGCCGCTGGCGGTCCCCGTCACCTTGGCCGCGGCGACCATGCGGCCCTGGCGCGCCGCGCCATAGATCAGCGCGGTCGCGGCGGTCGTTTTGCCGGCGTTCATCATCGTGCCCACGACCGCGATGGTGAGCGGCCGCGCGGCCGGGGCCACGGCCGGAGGCTGGAGGCTAAAGCGCAGCGTGTTCAGGCGCTGGCCGTGCAGGTCGTGCAGGTACCCAAGGATCTGGAGGCGGGAGGGGGCAGGCTGATCAGCATGGCGGCTCCGCACGAGGCCGATCACGCCGGCCACGCTCAGCATGTGCGCGGCCCGGCCGTCGAGACCAGCGTATCCCTCGAACTGATCCGGGGCATAACGGTGGCCGAAGACCCCGATGACCCGGTCGCCCGGATAGAGGACCTGGCGCTGTCCCTCCCGGCCTTCGAGCCGAGTGTGCGCCCCGATCTTCGTGACCTCCGCCAGCGCCACGTCGCCAACCTCCGGCGGATCGTCATCCATCACCACGCCGGTGACCACCGGCGTCGGAACTAAGACTGTCGCCGATCCCCACTTCGCCCCAATCAGTTGCTCATCCATGGGACACCTCCGCTCGCACAGACATCGTAGCGATCCGGCGGCGGAGGGCGCTTACAATGCTGTGATGATTGACAGGATTGTAAGGAACGCGCGGGTGGGGTTTACGGATTCGGGATCAGGGAGAAACGACAAACTTGCCGGTCATGCCCAGATCGACGTGCCGCCGGCCGTCGTTGGCGGTGGCCCCGCACCTGAATGGATACTCCCCGGGCGTGCGCCGGGCGAACTCGAGGAGAACGCTCGCCGCGGGCCGGATCACCATGACCTCGAAGCGCTCAACGCGCAGGTCGAACTCGGCCGTCCGTACCCACACGTTCACACCGCGGAAGATGGTGGATCGGAACTCATGCCGCACGGTGCCGACGTTCTGAATCTGCAGGCGAACGCGCTCCCCCGCCTTCAAGGCGATCACGGCGGGTGTGATCCGGTACTCTTCCAGCACGACGCGGATCACCCGCGGCGCCTGCGCAGCCGTGGGCACCGACCACAGCAGGACAGCGATGAGCGCGGCCGGGATCAACCGTACGGCGAGAGAACGTCTATACCAGCGTTGCATGGCGTGGTTCCTCCTGGTGAACTTCCGGGGGTGCGGCGACCGGTAGGATAACCGCAAATAGGGTTCCTGTCCCCTCGCGCCCCTCGACGCGCACGTCACCACCGTGCGCGATGGCGATTGCTTTCACAATGCTGAGTCCCAAACCGGTGCCTCCGAACGCCTTGGAGGTAGATCCGCGGTGGAATCGGGTGAACAGATGCGGGAGGTCGGCGGGATCGATCCCTTCTCCGGCATCGGTAACCGTAATCTGCACGGTTCCGTCGGCCAACCGGCTCGACAATTGGATGGCGTCGGTGGGACCGGTGTGGTCAGCGGCGTTGCGCAAGAGGTTGAGGATGGCCTGGGTCAGCTGGTCCCGGTCGCCGAGCACGACCACATCGGCCAGCGGCCCCAGGTGCCAGAGCCGGGGCGCGATCCCGACCGCTTTGTCAAACACCTCCATGAGGAACGGCCGCAAGGCGATCCGCTCCGGAGCCAGAAAGTCGGGGCGAATCGCGCGGGCCAGCAGCAGCAGGTCGTGCACCAGGCGGCCCATCCGCTCCAGTTCGTCGAGGCTGACGGCCACAGCCCGCGCGACCTGATCAGGGGTGCGCGACCCGCGCGTGAGGACCTCCAAGTGCCCGCGGATGATCGTGATCGGCGTCCGCAGTTCATGCGACACGTCGGTGAGAAACCGTTCCTGTTCTCGAAAGGTCCCTTCCAGACGGTCCACCATCCGGTCGAAGCTCCGGGCCAGGGCCCCGATCTCGTCCTTGCCACCGATCCCGGTCCGGATGCTCAAATTGCCCGCGTCAATGCGGCGCGTGGCATCGACCAGCCGGCCCACCGGCGTGGTGACGGACCGCACCACGCTCCAGACCGCGCCGCCGGTGACCACGACGGCGGCCAGCGCGGCGATGAGCATGAAGCGGTAAACACGGTCGGCTTGTGTGGCGGCGCCGGCGATCTGCTCGTTGGCCTCATGCCGCTCCAACGCCACGAGATCGCGAATCGTGCTCAGCGCGGTCTCCGCCGCTCGGCGGCCGCGCCCGCTGGAGACAGCCAGCGCCTCGGCCCGCCTGCCGGCGGTGAGCAGTTCGTCCACTTCATCCTGGACGGCAGTGTACTGGTCCACGGCACGCCGCAGCCTGAAGATCCCCGAGGCCTCGTCCGGTGTCAGGCCCGTCTGGAGGTGTAGACTGGCATGGACACGGACCAGCCGGGCGATCTCCTCGATATCCGCTTCGAAGGCATCATCAAACGCGGGCGCGCCGGTGCGCACGTAGTTCTGGTCCTGATGAACCGCATCATTGAGCTGCAGTCGGATGTCGTCGAAGATCGACAACTCCTGGAGATGGTGCTCCTGCACCGCACCGACGGTACGAAACTGCGGGGCAACCCCGAACAGGGCGAGCCCGGCGATGGCCACCAACGACACGGTGGTCACGACGAACGCGACGACCAGCCGCGACGCGATGGAGCGCAGCACGGTCAGGCCACGAACCGGTATCCGGTGCCGCGGATGCTGTCGATCGGCACCGGCGCGCCGGCCCGCTCGAGTTTCCTCCGCAGGCGGGTCAGCGTCGTCTCCAGGACCGTGCTGCCTGGCTCGAACTCCAGCGCCCAGACGTGCTTGAGCAGATCGGCTCTGGAGACGACCTCATTGGCGCGGCGCATCAGGTACTCCAGAAGAGAAAATTCTCGCGACGTCAGGTCGATGGCGTGCGCCCCGTGGTGGAGGCTGCGGGCCCGCAGGTCCAGCACCAATCCCCCCGCCGACAATTCCCGCTGTTGGACGTGGCGGCGGAGCAGAGCGCGGATCCTGGCCAGCAGTTCGGCAAACGCGAACGGCTTCGTGAGATAGTCGTCTGCGCCCGCGTTGAGGCCGCCGACCTTGGACCGCACGTCGCTGCGGGCCGTAAGCATCAGCACGGGGAGATCCGGACGGGTCCGCCGCAGCGTGGCCAGAACCGCCAGCCCATCAATTTTCGGTAGGCCAATGTCGAGGATCACCAGCCCGACATCGGGATCGGCCGCCGTGCGGAGCCCGGCTTCACCGTCTGCGGCGACGGCGGTGCTGAACCCCTCGGCCTGGAGCCCTTCCTCGACGAAACTGGCGATCCGGGGTTCGTCTTCGATGATGAGCAGCTTCATGCTGCTGCCGTCTCCTCCGGCCCCACCGTCCGGGGCAGCGGCCCCCGCCGACCATCGGTCGGTGACCTGATCTCATTATTCACATGCCACGGGGCAGGACACAATCAGACCGTGCGGGCGTAACGGTTCTGTATCAGTGCAGCCGCGGCGGAAGGCGGGGCCCGGAAGACACGGCGTCGAGCCGGTTAGGGCTGCGCGCCCGGATACGTCTCGATCCGGGCCGCCGGTTGGCGCTGGATCAGCCGGGACACGCGGGCGGTCACCTCGCGCTGCACTTCCGCCTTGTCAATCGTCAGCAGGCGCCGCCCTTCCATCAGGACCCTGCCGTCGACGATCACGGTATCCACATCCGCGGCCCGCACCGAGTACACCAGCGCCGCGGTCAGATCGTGCACGGGCTGGACGTGGACGCCGTCGATGCGCACGAGGATCAGATCGGCCAGAAATCCTTCGGCGACCCGGCCCAGGTGGTGCTCCTGCCGCAGGACGGCCGCCCCGCCGGTCGTGGCCATCGCCAGCGCATCGCCCGTCGGAACCACCTGGGGATCGCCGGTTTGATGTTTCTGGAGCATCGCCGCCAGCCGCATCTGCTCGAAGATGTCCAGGGTATTGTTGCTGGCCGCGCCGTCAGAACCCAGTCCCAGCGGAACACCCCTCTGCCGCATCGCGGTCACCGGAGCGATCCCGGCAGCCAGTTTGAGGAACGTCTTGGGGCAGTGCGCCACACCGGCGGGATGGGCGGCCAGCAGGTCCAGGTCGTCCTCACCGGGATGCGCGGCGTGCGCGCACAGCAGCGGGTGATTCATCAAACCCACCTGCTCGAGCAGCCGGAACGGACTGACGCCATACTGCCGACGGCAGAGCGCGACCTGCTGCGCGGTTTCCGCGACGTGGAGATGGCTCCCCAGACCCAGCCGGCCCGCCTCTGCGGCAACCTCGCGCAGAAATTCCGGCGTACAGATGTAGGGAGAGTGCGGCCCCAGCCACACGCGGATCCGCCCTCCGGCAGACCCGTCCCACGCCGCGGCGAACCGGGCGCTGCGGTCAAGTTCGGCTGAGGCCTCCTGGCCAAACATGGTCCAGGCCACGTGGCCGCGCATCCCGCTGGACGCAATGGCTTCGGCGACTCTGTCGGCGTGGAGGTAGTGATCGGCCACCGTCGTGACGCCGCTTTCGATCATCTCCGCGGCGGCCAGCAGCGTGCCCCAGTACACGTCCTCCGCCGTGAGGCGGCTTTCCATCGGCCAGATGATGTCGTTGAACCAGGCCTCGACGGGCACATCCTCCGCGGCGCCGCGGAACAGCACCATAGCGGCATGCGCGTGCGCGTTGATGAGCCCCGGCAGGAGGACCATCCCGCGGCCGTCGATTGTCCGGTCCGCCGGATCGGAGACGGTCCCGGCCGGACCGACAGCCGTGATGCGGTTCCCGCTCACGGCCACGTCATGCGACGGAAGAATGCGCATGGTGAGACCGGGATCGACCACGGTCACGTTGCGGATCACGATGTCGACCGGCATCCCCTCCTTCATTACCCGCCGCCACCGACTTCCCTGGAGCATCGGGGAGAACCCGATCCACCTTCGTCTGCGTAAGGGTAAGTAGATACGTGGATCCGGCGAGGCAATCCTGATTGGGAGAGGTGCATGCAATGCAGATGACCCGCAGCATCGCGGTAGCGCTTGCCGTCAGCCTCGCTCTTGCCGTCGCCGCCGTCCCGGCGGCCGGCCAGGCGGCGGTGAGGGTGTTTGTGAACGGGGAACAGGTCGTGTTCGACCAGCAGCCGATTGTCATCGGCAGCCGGGTCCTGGTCCCGCTCAGGGGAATTTTTGAAAAGATGGGCGCGACGGTCGTGTGGATTCCTGACACGCGCACCGTGCGCGCGCAGCGCGGGACGACCAGCGTGGAACTGCGGATCGGCAGTACGGCCGCTCTCGTCAACGGGGCCACGGTGACGCTCGATGTCCCGGCCCAGATCGTCGGCGGCCGCACGCTGGTGCCGCTCCGGTTCATCAGCGAGTCGCTGGGCGCCCAGGTCGACTACAATGCGGGGACCCGGACGGTCGCGATTGCGACGGTCGGAGCGGTCCCGCCGCCACCGGGACCGACGCCCCCGCCGCCGCCGCCCCCTGGACAGATCACGCTGAGCCTCATCCGGCCGTTCCCGGGGGAACTGGTGGATAATCCCATGCGCGTCAGGGGAACGACGGTCGCCCTGGCCCGGGTCGAAATCGACATCATGTTCGAGGGCGATCGGGTCGGGCGGAAGGTTGTGACGGCTGATGCCGTAGGTCGATTCGATACCAACGTGCGCTACGAAATTCGCCTGCGCAATGCGACCTACCGCGTGATCGTGAAAGCCAGCCGCGAGGGTCTGGGCACGGCTCAACAGACCATACGGGTAACAGTGAGGTAGTTATCAGTAAGGAAGATGAACGCGTGGAGCCCGCATCCGTGCGGGCTCCACTGTTTCTCTATCTGGATTGGTGCCCGGAGAGGGATTTGAACCCCCACGGGAAACCCATACGCCCCTCAAGCGTACGCGTCTGCCAATTCCGCCATCCGGGCACACCGGCAGAGCAATTATAAAGCCGCCGCAATCGCGACGGCAAGGGAAGATCAGACGGCGCGTCGGCTACTGAAAGAACGCCAGATAGGTCGACGACAACACGAACAGCACCGACACGACCGTCGTCACCCGCGTGAACAGCGTCTCCCGCGGCCGCGGGCCGTGGAACATCCGTGCACTCCCGCCGATCGCCCCCAGGCCCTCGCCCTTGGGCCCCTGCAGCAGGATCACGCCGATGACGGCAAAGGCCAGAACGAAATGCGTCACCAGAATTGCCGTTGACACTTGCCACCTCCGAAACAAAACCCGGGGCAATCCCGGGCCGTCCCCATCATATCACACGTCTTCGCATTCGTGAGTTCGGCAGTGTGCTATGCGCGTGCCGCGCCGCGGATGATGCCGATGAACTTGCCCGCGTCCAGGCTGGCGCCGCCGACGAGGGCGCCGTCAATGTCGCGCTGGCTCATGAACTGGCCGATGTTCTCGGGGGTGACGCTGCCCCCGTAGAGGATGCGGGTCTGCGCGGCCGCCCCCCCGTGCTGGTCCGCGAGCAGGCGGCGCAGGAGGCTGATCACATCGCCGGCATCGGCACCGCTGGCCGAACGGCCCGTTCCGATCGCCCAGACCGGTTCGTAGGCGATGACCAGGGAGGCCACCTGTCCGGCAGACAGGTCCGCGATCGCGGCCCGTGCCTGGCGGGTGACGACCCGCGCTGTCTGTTCCTCCTCACGTTCCTCCAGCCGTTCCCCGACGCAGGCGATGGGCACGAGGCCGGCTGAGAACGCCGCCTGGACTTTCCGCGCGACGGTCTCATCCGTGTCCCCGAACCACTGGCGGCGTTCGGAGTGACCGACGATGACGTAGTGGCATCCCAGATCGGTGAGCATCGGGGGGGCGATCTCTCCGGTGAAGGCGCCCTGGGGTTCCCAGTAGACGTCCTGGGCCCCGAGACGGATCGGTGATCCTGCGAGTGCGGCGGCCGCGGCGGCCAGGGCGGTGAACGGTGGACAGACGGCGACCTCGACCCCGTCGGGGAGTGCGGCCGCCCGCAGCGCGGCGATCAACGCGCGCGCCTCCGCGATGGACTTGTGCATCTTCCAGTTGCCCGCCACCAGCGGGATCCGCGCCATCGCTCAGTGCCGTACCAACTTGATTTGCCACATTTGTTCTTCTTAGTACCTCAGAATCGCTGGATTCGTCACACGAAACTATCAAGTTGGTACGGCATCAACGGTCCGCCAGGACAGCCACGCCCGGGAGTTCTTTACCTTCCATGAACTCCAGCGACGCCCCGCCGCCGGTGGAGATGTGCGTCATCCGGTCGGCGAGCCCGAACAGTTCGACGGCGGCGGCGGAATCACCCCCGCCGACGATGGTGACCGCGTCCGCATCGGCCATCGCCTGTGCGACGGCCCGGGTGCCCGCGGCGAAGGCCGGGAACTCAAACACGCCCATCGGGCCGTTCCAGACGACGGTCTTGCCCCCGGCAATGATCGCCGCGTACTCCCGGGCGGTCACCGGCCCGATGTCCATGCCCATCCATCCCGGCGGCATCGCATCCGATGGGACCACCGCGTGCGCCGCATCGTCGGCAAACCGGTCCGCGACCACGACATCCACCGGGAGTTTGAACGTCATCTCCCGCCGAGCAGCCTCCGCCATCAGCGATCGCGCCAGATCCAGGCGATCCTCCTCGATCAGGGACGCACCGACCTCACGTCCTTGGGCCTTCAGGAACGTGTAGGTCATGGCCCCGCCAATCAGCAGGGCATCGGCCTTCGCCAGCAGGTTGCGGATCACGCCCATCTTGTCGGACACCTTCTTGCCCCCCAGGATCGCGATGAAGGGCCGGGGTGGATGTTCGAGTGCCTGAGAGAGGTAGACGAGTTCTCTCTCCATGAGCAGGCCCGCGACAGCGGGCCGGTGAGCGGCAATCCCCACCGTGGAGGCGTGTGCGCGGTGCGCGGTGCCAAACGCATCGTTCACGTAGAGGTCGGCCAGCGCCGCAAGCGACGCCGCAAACCGGTCATCATTCGCTTCCTCCCCGGCGTGGAAGCGGAGATTCTCCAGCAGCACGACGTCACCGTCGCGCAGCGCCGCCACCGCCGCCTCCACCGCCGGACCGACGCTGTCCGCCAGTTTGCGCACGGGGATGCCGAGGAGATCGGTCAGCCGCTGAGCCACGCCGTCCAGCCGCAGCCCTTCGTCGACCTTCCCTTTCGGCCGGCCGAGGTGTGACGCGAGGATGATCCGGGCGCCGGCGTCGCGCAACGCCGCGATCGTCGGCAGGGCTTCCCGAATCCGGCGGTCATCGGCGATACGGTCGTCGTCGAGCGGGACGTTGAAGTCTTCGCGTACCAGGACGCGCTTGCCACGCACGTCGACGTCGCGGATCGTCTTCTTGCTCACAGCCCCTGCTGCGCCATGAAGTGGACGAGGTCGGCGACGCGACACGCGTAGCCCCACTCGTTGTCGTACCACGAGAACACTTTCACGAAGTTGTCGGTGAGGACCGTCGTGAGCGGGGCATCGATGATCCCCGAGTACGGGCTCCCCTTGTAGTCCATGGAGACGAGCTCCTCAGTGCTGTAGCCGAGGTACCCTTTCATCTCTTCCTCGCTGTACCGGCGGTAGGCGGCGTTGACCTCCTCGGCGGCTGCGGGCTTTCCCAGTTCGCAGACGAGATCGACCACCGACACGGTGGGCGTCGGGACGCGCAGGGCAATGCCGTGCATCTTGCCCTTCAACTCGGGCAGGACGAGGAAGATCGCCTTCGCCGCGCCGGTGGTCGCGGGGATGATGTTGATCGCCGCCGCCCGCGCCTCCCGGAGATTCTCACCGACGACGTCGAGGATGCGCTGCGTGTTTGTGTAGGAGTGCACCGTCGTCATGAACCCGCGCGTGATCCCGAACTCCCGGCTCAGCACTTTGGCGGTCACCGACAGGCAGTTGGTCGTGCACGACCCATTGCTCACGATGGTGTGCTTCTTGGGGTCGTACAGGCCGTGGTTGACCCCCATGTTCACTGTGATGTCCTCCCCCTTCGCCGGCGCGCTGATGACGACTTTCTTCGCGCCGCCGGTGAGGTGCCCGCGCGCTTTCTCCGCCGTGGTGAAGCGGCCGGTGGACTCGAGCACCAGGTCCACACCGGCGTCCTGCCAGGGGATCGCCGCAGGATCGCGCTCGGAGAACACGCGGATCGTCCAGCCCTCAATCAACAGCTCGCCGTCGCGCGCCTCCACGCGGCCGCGGAACGCGCCGTAGTTGGAGTCGTGGCGGAACAAGTGCGCGTTTGTCTGCAGGTCCGCGATGTCGTTGACCGCCGTGACTTCCAGCTCGTCCGGATACCGTTCCAGCATCGCGCGCAGCGACTGCCGCCCAATGCGCCCAAAGCCATTGATGCCGACCCGGATGGTCATCGGAGTCCCTCCTTACTGCCTACTGGTTGCCGGGACTGCCAGTAGTCCTCGAGCAGGTCGCGCCGGATGAATCCCACGTTGCCGAAGATCCGGATGCTGAAGGCGATCACGGCACCGAGGTAGATGTCTACGCCCAGCAGATCGCCGATCGCCGTCAGCAGCGCCGCGAACAGCGTATTGGCGAAAAACCCGCTGACGAAGATCGACAGGTCAAACCGCCCTTCGAGCTGGGCGCGCACGCCGCCGAGGATGGTGTCCATCGCCGCCAGGATGGCGATCGCCGAGTACTTCACCAGCGCGAGCGGGATCTCGACGGAGAACAGGAATCCTAAGATGATGCCGGCCAGCAGGCCGAGGATCGGCAGCCACATTGCGGTCCCCTCCTCGTCATACCGTGCGTGTGTGCGTCAGGGTGTCGGTTTCGCGAACGTGAACCGGTAGCTTCCCCGGTAGGCCGGGACGGTCAGCCGCTCGGCCTTCACCGCTTTGACGGGGAAGCCAAACGCCCGCAGCGCATCCAGCGCGCCGCCGGGGCGCTGCACATAGGCCAGCATCGCGTCGGGGGGCCCGACGGCCTCGATGCGGTACGGCGGTGCAATCCGCTTGAGGTTGCAGAGGATGGTCGTCCCGACGCAGTTGAGGCCGGTGGTCGCGACCACCCGCTCGCCGTTGATGGCCAGCGCCTCAGCGCCGCTGGCAAACAACTCATTGGTCACGGCCTGCAGGTCCGTGTAGTGGACGATCACCGTGTTGGGATCGTCGCCGGGACGCAGGGGGGCGGGGCTGTCCTTCAATTCGACGAACAGGCCGGGGCCTGCGACGGCCACCAGCCCGGCCCGCAACCGCAGCTGCTCCAGCTGGGCGCCCAGCGCGGCCAGGATGGTGCGGCCCTGCACCGTCCCCTGCTCGTACGCCCGCACCTGGTCGCGCAGTGCGACGATCTGCTGTTCGAGGCCCTCGCGCCGGCGTTCTTGCTCACGCAGGACGAAGGCGAGCTCCTCCAGTCGCTGGGACGGGACCTGCAGCTGCTGGCGGATGAGGAGTTCGTTGCGGACCTGCGTGACGACGAGGAAGCCCGCCACCACGAAGACGAGCGCGAGCGCGAGCTGCCAGCGGGCGATCCTGACCGTGCGGAGGGCCGACTCGCCGACCTTCATCACCTGTCAGTATACATGCCCCGGGGAGCGGAGCGACGTGGGGGTCAACTGACCCGTTCGCGGGCCTGCAGCTTCTTCTTGATGCGTTTGAGCCGGAAGACGTCCTCACGCGCGCGCTGCTCCAGCACGGCGGTGATGAACCGGATCTCGCCGAAGATGCGCGGGATGACGACCTGTTCCAAGGCGTTGACGCGGCGGGTCGTCTTCTTGATTTCCTCGCCGATCTTCTTGAGCTTGATCTCCGTCGCGGCCACGTCGAGGATGGCGCGGACGACCTCCTCGAAATCCGCGGCGCTCTCCACGGTGCGCGCGCTGGTGGTCGCCGGGTTGTGCCCGCGCTCGAGCAGGCCGCGGGCGACCTCGCGCACCGCCACGTCGGGGATGTTGGTACCCCACACGTTCTTCACCTCGATGGCGACCAGCAGTTCGCGCCGGGCGGCCATGGCCGCGGATTCCAGGGCTTCCCGGCCGTCGATCGCCTTGGCCAGGGCCAGATCGGTGTACGCCGCCTCGCAGGCGCGGGTCAGGCGTTCCCGGGCCGCGAGTGACTGGCGGACGATGTTGAAGAAGTCGGCCACCAGCGCGTCGCGCTTGCGCTTCAGCAAATCGACGCCCTGGATGGCAATCTTGGCCTGCTGCTTGCGCTGCAGCAGGTTCATCCTGGTGGGGCTGACGGCCTCCGGCACGCTAGAGCGTCCGCTCCTTCCAGGTCTCCTCCATCAAGGCGCCATAGTACTTGTCGATGTGGTCCTGCTTGACACGCTTGAGTTCGCCCTTGGGGAACACCGAGAGTAGTTTCCAGGCCAGGTCCAGCGTCTCTTCGATCGAGCGGTCGGTCTGACCCTGGTTGAGGAACTGCTTTTCAAACTCGTCGGCGAACCTCAGGTACAGGCGGTCGCGGTCGGTGAGGGCCTCCTCGCCGATGATCGCCACCAGCCGGCGCAGATCGATTCCGTTCGCGTACGCGGAGTAGAGCTGATCGCGCAGGCCGCCGTGGTCCTCGCGGGTGCGGCCTTTCCCGATGCCGTCGTTCATCAGCCGAGACAGGCTGCGCAGCGGCGTGATCGGCGGGTAGATGCCGAGACGGTGGAGTTCCCGGCTGAGAATGATCTGCCCTTCGGTAATGTAGCCGGTCAGGTCGGCAATCGGGTGCGTGATATCGTCATCGGGCATCGTCAGAATCGGCAGCTGCGTGATCGAGCCCTTCCGCCCGTGGATGCGGCCGGCCCGCTCGTAGATCGTGGCCAGGTCGGTGTACATGTAGCCGGGGTAGCCGCGGCGGCCGGGGATTTCCTCGCGGGCGGCGCCGATCTCGCGCAGCGCTTCACAGTAGTTCGTCATGTCCGTGAGGATGACCAGCACCTGCATGTCCAGGTCAAATGCGAGGTATTCGGCGGCCGTGAGCGCCACCCGCGGCGTGATCAGCCGCTCAATGGCGGGGTCATCGGCCAGGTTGAGGAACACCACCGACCGCGCCAGCGCGCCGGTGGATTCGAACTGGTCGATGAAGAACGCCGCCTCACGCTGGGTGATCCCCATCGCCGCGAAGACGACGGAGAACTGCTCCGCGGTCCCCAGGACCTTTGCCTGGCGGGCGATCTGGGCGGCGATGTTATTGTGGGGCAATCCGGCCCCGGAGAAGATCGGCAACTTCTGCCCGCGGACCAGCGTGTTCAACCCGTCGATCGAGGAGATGCCGGTCTGGATGAACTCCTGCGGCCGCTGGCGGGCGACGGGGTTGATCGGCGCGCCGATGATCGGCAGGCGCTGGTCGGGGATGATCGGCGGCAGGCCGTCGATGGGGTCGCCCAGGCCGGAAAACCGCCGGCCGATGATCTCGCGCGACACGCCCAGCCGGGCCACATCCTCCCGCAGGCTGATACTCGTCTTGGCCAGATCCAGCCCGCGGGTCTCTTCAAAGACCTGGATCACCGCGTGGCGCTCGGAGACTTCGACCACCTGGCCGCCGCGCACCGTGTCGTCGGGCAGGTGGATGTTCACGATCGCGCCGTAGGCGAGGTCCTTGGCCCCCTCCACGAACAGCAGCGGCCCCGAGATGTACGAGATGGACTGGTAGCGCTTCGTCGTCAGGTCCATCACTCTGCCCCCCCCGCCACGGCCGCTTCGGCCGGCTTCACCCCGAAGGCCGCGGGGAGCTGCGTCAGCCACCCGGCCAGGAATGTCTCGAAGTCCTCCTTCGGGATCTCCTTCATGCGCCCGATCTCTTCAATCTGCTTGAGGTTCAGGATGTCATCGAGCAGCATCCCGCGCTTCAGCGCCGCGGTCGCCTCATCGTAGAAGCGGAGGATCGCCTTGAGGATGCCGTACGACTTCGGCAGCGGACAGTCGGAGTCGACGTCGCTGAACGCGCTCTGCTGGAGGAAGTCCTCCCGCAGCATCTTACCGGCCTCGATCACCATGCGCTGATCGTCCTGCAGGGCGTCGGGTCCGACCAGCGCCACGATCTCCTGCAGTTCGGCTTCCCGCTGCAGCAGCGATGACGTGTCGTCCCGCAGGTCCTCGAAGTCGGCCGGCATGTGCTCGCGGTACCACGACCGAAACAGGTCGATGTACAGGCTGTACGAGCGCAGCCAGTTGATCGCCGGAAAGTGGCGGCGGCTGGCCAGCTTGTCGTCCAGCGCCCAGAACGTGCCCGTGATCCGCAAGGTCGCCTGGGTGACCGGCTCGGAGAAGTCCCCGCCGGGCGGCGACACCGCGCCGACGATGGTGATCGAGCCGCCGCGCTCGGGCCGGCCGACGCACACCACGCGTCCGGCCCGCTCGTAGAATGCCGCCAGCCGGCTGCTCAAGTATGACGGGTAGCCTTCCTCCGCCGGCATCTCTTCCAGGCGCGAACTGATCTCGCGCATCGCCTCGGCCCAGCGGCTCGTGGAGTCCGCCATCAGCGCGACCTTCAGGCCCTGGTCCCGCCAGTACTCGGCGAGCGTGACCCCCGTGTAGACCGACGCCTCGCGCGCGGCGACCGGCATGTTTGACGTATTGGCGATGATCATCGTGCGTTCCATCAGCGGGCGTCCGGTCCGCGGGTCGATGAGTTCGGGAAATTCGTCGAGTACGTGGGTCATCTCGTTGCCGCGCTCGCCGCAGCCGACGTAGATGATGACGTCGGCATCGCCCCACTTGGCCAGTGTCTGCTGCATGACCGTCTTGCCGGCGCCGAACGGTCCCGGGATGGCCGCGGTGCCGCCCATGGCGACGGGGAACAGCACGTCGATGATCCGCTGCCCGGTCACGAACGGTTCACGGGGATCCAGACGGTCTTTCACGGGACGGCTCTGGCGCACCGGCCACGTGTGCATGAGACGGAGTTCGGTCCCGCCGGACAGCCGGCCGACCCGGTCTGTGACGGTGAACTCGCCGGACCGGATCTCTGCGATCTCGCCGGGGCGGGCGTCCGGCGGGACGAGAATCTTGTGCTGGAACTGGAACTCCTGGACCCACCCGATCGCATCACCGGGGCCGACCTGGTCCCCCGTCCTCACCGTGGCTTCGAACGACCAGCGCTTGCTGCGGTCCAGGGTGGGGACGGTGGCGCCGCGGGCGATGAAGTCGCCCTTCTGTTCCTTGATCGCCTCCAACGGCCGCAGGATCCCGTCGAAGACGCCGGTCAGGAGGCCGGGACCCAGTTCCACGGTGAGCGGATTGCCGGTGCTCTCCACCGGCTCGCCGACGTAGAGCCCTGAGGTGTCCTCGTAGACCTGGACGAACGCGGTGTCGCCCTCCAGCCGGATGATCTCACCCAGCAGGCCCTCGTCGCCGACACGGACGATGTCGTACATGCGCGCGCCGGTCATGCCCCGGGCGATGACGGCGGGACCGCTGATCTTGATGATCGTGCCCTTGATCGCCATTCCGAACCCCCTCAGCGCAGCTTCACGAAGAACCCGATGTGTTCCTTAACGAGACGGTTGATGTAGTCCTCACCACGTTCCAGTTTCTCCCGGGGCGCCGGGAACGGGACCAGGATCGGCAGATCGCGGTCGCGCATCAACCGGTCCAGATCGTCCTCGAGCCCCCGCAGGAGTTCTTCATTGACCGCGATGAGCCCATAGTCGAGGGAGGTCAGGGCACGAATGTGCTCGAGGGCATCCGACGGCGATGCGGCCTCGCGGACCTCGACGCCGGCCAGCCGGAACCCGGTCGCGGTTTCCGCATCGGTCACCACCGCGGTCCTATACACCGACCAGTTCCTTCCGCACCCGGTCCCGGGTCAGCCCCAACGCCTTGCTGCGGGCGACCAGACGCAGGTTTGCGACCTCATTGGCCTTCATCGCCAGATACGCGATGACGATGTCGATCCCCAGCGGATCGCCCAGGTAGAGTGCGCGCTGCGCGCGGTTCACCTCGTCATTGATGGCCCGCTCGAAGGCCACCGGATCGTCGGGCACGTTCGCGATACGGAAGCCGGCCACGCGCAGGGCCTTCACTCCGCGCTCCACCGACGCGGGATGGGTCAACGCCAGGAAGTGATCGGCCGTGACGACCGCGCCGCCGGGGATGAAAAACCGCAGTCTGGCCTCATCGGTCAGCGCGTGCTCCGCCTGCAGCTTCACCGCGGTTTTGACGTTCGTCGCGTCGATGTCGGCGGACAGCAGCCGCCGCACCACCTGTTCGTTATGGCCGCGGCCGGCCGTGAGCCGCAGGCCGTAGGTGCCGTAGAACCGGTCCAGGGCCACTTCCAGGTAGAAGAGGTCCTTGGTCTCCTGATACGTCTTCAGCGCCCCGGCCAGCACCGGCGCGAAAGGGTGGTCCTGTCCCCCCAATCCGCCGATCACGTCCTCGAGGCTCCTCGCGGCGGCGAGTTCCTTCAACGCCGCCTCGCTCAGCGAGCCGGCCGGCAGCAGATTCTCGAGGATCCGCTCCTCGCTGTACTCGAAGTGCTTCCCGCGCAGCAGGATACGCGCGTTGGCCAGATCCCACCGCATGAGGATGAGGGCGATGAGCTCCTTGGGCTTCCCGTCGGCGAAGCTGAGGATCTTCGTGGTCGTCCGGTGGAAGTGCTGGCCGAGGGCGGCATCGACGGCGCGCAGCCCACTGTGGCGGGCGAGCGCTTCCTGCATTTCGCGCGCGTAAGGCGAATTGGACAGCGCCTGGATCAGCGCGTCGAGGGACGGCAGCGCCAGCAGCTCCTCGATCCGTCCCGGATCGAGCAGGCGGCTCTTCATCGCGCGCACGCGGGCGTTGATGTACGGAAAGTCAGGCACGAGTCACGCCCGCCCCCACAACAGATCGGCGACCTCCGTGACCAGGACGGGTTTCACCCGCTCCAGCCGCGAGGCCAGCGTATTCTGCACGGTGAACCGGCCGTCGGTGGTCGACAGCACGACGCCGCCGGAGACGTCCGCCGACGGTTTCACCTCGGCGTCCAGCCCCAACTCGCGGGCGGCCGCACGGGCGGCATCGGCGTCTGCCGGATTCGCTTCAATCATCAGGCGGCCGCTCAACTCCGCGGCCGCCTCCTTGATGAGCGACCGGAGCAGGCGCGGGTTGGCGGCGCGGTCGCGGGCCACGCGGGCGAGCTCGGCATGCGCCGTCTCGAAGACCTCGGCGATGGACCGATCTTTCGCCTGCAGCACGAGCGACGCCGCCTTGAGCTGCGCCGCGCTCTGGGCCCGGGTCAGCGCGGTCGTTCGGTCGGCCTCGGCCCGCTGCGCGGCCTCGGCCCGGATCGCCGCGGCATCGGTTTCCGCGCCGGCGACCAGCTGCTGCGCCTGCGCGCGTGCGTCGGTCACCACGCGGTCGATTTCGGCGGCGGCTTCCTTCTCCAGAATCGTAACCAGTTCGGACGTCATCTGGTCAAATCTTGCCGATAATGAAGAACGCCACCAGGAAGCCGAGGATGATCATCGTTTCGGGCAGGGCGAGGAAGACGAGCATCAGGCCGCCGATCTCCGGCCGTTCGGCAATTGCCCCGGCGGCCGCGGCCCCGATGCGCGACTGCGCCCACGCCGTCCCGATCGCGCCCAGCCCGACGGCGATCGCCGCCGCCAGACCCAGCAGGCCGGCGTTCAGTCCGCCCGCCGATGCGGCCGCTTCCGGTTCCTGTGCGCCCGCGGCGCCGCCGAGGACCAACACGAGCATCACGGCTGCGATCATCGCCATCACTGCTCTCATTGATTCGTTCACCTCCCGCGTATTCGGGGCCGCGCCCCGTCCTATCCCGACCTGCCGGTGCCGGCCTTCGCGAACGGTGCGTACCGCTGGCCGGTGTGCTCGTGGAACTTGAACTTGGTGAAGAACTCGACCCAGTGCAGACGCGCGGGCTGGATGACGTGACCAAGAATCGTGAAGAGGAGGAAGACAGCCTGGAAGAAGCCGGCCACGAGAATTGCCAGCACGATTCCGATGCCACCGGCCCGTGCGCCCAGTTCGTTGGCCGCCACCCCGAGGGCCGCGGCGGCCAGGCCGAAAGCCATCAGACGTCCAAACGACAGAATGTGCCCGAAGCTTGCCGTGCTCTCAAGAAGCCAGAGCACACGCTGCATGGCATTGCGGTCTACGATCAATGAGACGGCGGCGACGACCACTGCGCCGAGGAAGAGGTACAGTCCGATCGGAGCAAGGGCGCTGGGGAGTCGGTCACCACGAGCCCCCAGGAACAAGAGGAGTCCCGCAGTACCCAGAATGATCACAATCGACTCGAACACTCCGACAGTGTGCCGGTGGCGAACTGCCTCGATGAGATGGATCAGCAGCCCTCCGAAGATCATCAAGACCCCGGTCGCAATGATGAGGGTGAAATAGACATCAGTCTCGACGATTCGGTTGAAGATTGGGTGGACGTGGAACAACAACTCGGGCAGGTTGCCGAACGCCTCCGCATAGATAATCCCGAACACGACGATCCAAAAGGCGGCCAGCCGCATCAGGTACGCGATATCGGCAAGCACTCGCGGTGGAAAGCGCATGCCCAGCAGGTTGATGTTCAGCGTCTTCCCCGCGCGAGCCATGTTGCGGAATTTCCACCCCAGAAGGAAGAGCAGGATTCCGTAGCCTGCATCGCCGATGACCAACCCCACGAAAATGGGAAACGTCACGGCCATCACCGGGCTCGGATCCCACGCACCGTACCTGGGCGGTTGGAACAGCCCCAGCAATCGCTGAATTGGACGGATCAGCGGGTGGTTGTCCAGCAAGACAGGCACTTTGTCGGCGGCATCGTGGTGAGGATCAATTGGGGTCGCTTGGACGAGCACGTCGCTGCCGAACCGCTGGTGCAGCCCGTCGCGAATCCTCGGCACCTCGCGCGCGGGCGCCCAGCCGTGGATGACGAACGCGTAGTGGGACTCGGCGAACTCGGGGCGGACCGTCATCTGCGCCAGGCGGTCGGCCAGCGCGGCCCGCATCGCGGTCAGACGTGCGCGTTCGCCCGCGGCGATGGCTCGCAGCTCGTCGTCGATGCGCTCGATCTCCGCGGGAATCTCGTCCTGCCGGCGCGCCATCATCGCGACGGTGTCCGCGGCGCGGCCTCCCGCAAACCGGGTCGGCAGGTGCAGTTCGCTGATCCCCAGCCGGGTCAGCGTCGCGCGGACCGCGTCGGCATCGTAGCGTGGGAACGCCACCACCACCCCGATGCGCCGGTCGTCCACCGTGCGGCTGACGACTTCCACGCGCCCGTCGGTGGCCTTCTCCAGTTCGTTGCGCAGCGCAGCCACGACGGTGAGGTCCTTCGTGTTGAGGATGAATCCAACTGTGTCCAGCGCCTTGCTGCCGGCCAGCGCCGCCAGGAGGGGGCCAAGCGCGCGCACGGCGGCTTCGTAGGTGCTGATCAGGTCCAGCTCTTCCTGGAGGTCCAGCCGGCTCCGCGTGAGGTCGCGGACCTTCTGCTCCAGCGTCCCGATCCGGGCGTCCAGGTCCTCGACGGTCAGGGACGCGTACTGCGCGGGGTCGGCCACACTGACGCCGGCGCCGTCCGGCGGGAGCAGAATCAAGATCCCGTCCACACGCGTCACCCCTCGTTCCAACGTCTGGACGGCGCGGCGTTCTTCCTCGCTGAGGGTCATCGCCGACACCCGGGGGCTTTCTTCGGTCTCCACCCGGTCCACGTGCACCGCGCCGAGGCGCTGGACTTCCTCGACCACGGCCTCCAGCAGGCGTTTGGGGCCGACGATGAGGAGGCGGTTCATCTCGACGATCATTTGAGGCCCGCCAGCACGCGCGTCACGACCATCTGCACCGCCGTCGCCATGCGTTCAGCCGCCTGCGTGCGGACCCGGTGGGCTTCCGCCTCCGCGTCGGCGAGACGCTGCGCGGTCATGGCGTCAGTGTCCCGGGCAATGTCGCGGCGGGTCCGATTCGCGAGGTCATCGGCGTCGCGCTGGGCGGCCTGCCGCAGCGCGTCGGCCCGTGCGCGCGCTTCATCGACGACGCGCCGGGCGTCGTCTCGGGCCTGGGCGACGTTCTGTTCGAGTTCTTGCTCGGTGGTGGCGATTTGTTCGAGGAGGTTGTCGCTCGCAGACCCGTGTTCGGCCGTCATCGTTGCCCCTTATCCGCCGCTGGTTGTCCGTGTGAGGGGTGCCAAGACCATCGAAAACCCAGGAATCGCGGCATCACCGCGCGTTCCTGGGTTACCATACCCACCCCATCCTATCAGGAGTGTCGGAAACGCGTCAACGGACACGGGATCAAGCGATCAAAGCTTGAGCAGCAACACTGCCGAGCGCGCGAGGTCAATGAGCGGCTGCGGGTACACGCCGACGATGATCGTGCCCAGCCCGGCCACCCCCAGCGCGACCTGCAAGGCGGGGGGTTCCTCCAGCGGCGCCGTCGACGGCGCGGGCATGATGTACATGGCGCGGATCACCCCGGCGTAGTAGTACAGCGAGATCACCGTGTTGACGATGGCGACCACCGCCAGCCACAACAGCCCGTTGTCGATCGCCGCCGACAGCAGATAGTACTTCCCGAAAAACACGGCCGTCGGGGGGATGCCCGTCAGGGACAGCATGAACACCGCCATGAGCAGGGCCGGAATCGGCGCCCGCGCGGCCACCCCGGCGAAGGCCGGGATGTCGTCGGATCCCAACTGCTGGCCGAGCAGGGTGGCGACAAAGAACGCGCCCAACTGCGTGAACGTGTACCCGAACAGGTAGATCAGCAGTCCCGGTGTGCCAAAGTTCCCGTGGTACGCGGCCACGCCGATCAGGATGAAACCGGCATGCGAGATGCTGGAGTACGCCAGCATGCGTTTGAGGTTGCGCTGCGGCAGCGCCAGCAAGTTGCCGAGCGTCATCGAGACCGCGGCCAGGATCGCGACCAGCAGCACCCAGTTCAACTGCTGGGGGTTGACCACCACGATGAGGACGCGGATCAGCGCAGCGAATCCCGCCGCCTTGGACGCCACCGACAGATACGCGGCGACGGGGGTCGGCGCGCCCTCGTACACGTCCGGCGTCCACTGGTGGAACGGCACCATGGAGATCTTAAAGCCGAATCCCGCCAGCATCATGCCGACGGCCAGCCACAGGGCTGCCGGAGAGACCTGAGCGAGTTTGGGCGCGATGTCGTACAGGTTGGTCGACCCGGTCAGCCCGTAGAAGATCGAGAATCCGAACAGCATGACCGCCGACGCCGCGGCCCCGAAGAGGAAGTACTTCAGGCCGGCTTCGTTGCTCTTCTCGTTGGTCTTGAGGTAGCCGGCCAGGACGTAGGACATCAGGCTCACGAACTCGATGGCCAGCGCGAGGAGGATGAGATCGGCGCTGGCGGCCATGAGGTTCAGGCCGACGGCCATGAACACCAGCAGGGCATAGAACTCGCCTTCAAACCGGTTGCCGGCGCGGAAGTAATCGATCGACGCGAGGATGACCAGCGCCGTGGCCACCGCGACGAGGATCTTGAAGAAGATGGCAAACCCATCGACGGCCACGGCGTTGTAGAAGATGACCCGCGGCGACCAGGCGACCATCGTGGAGATCGGGATGAGCACCAGCAGGGTGCCGACGATCCCCAGCACGGCCACGGCGAGTTTGCGCCCGGTGCCGCTGAACAGGTCCACCACCAGCATGAGCACCGCGAGCGCGGTGAGCCAAAACTCGGGCGCGAACGACCAGAGATCCGCCGCAGTCATCCCCGCGTCCTCACCGCAGCGCGGTCACGATCCCGGTCATCGCCGCGTTGATCATGTCGATCAGCGGCTTCGGGTAGATGCCGAACATCACCATCAGCGCCGCCAGCGGCACCAGGGCGAACCGTTCCCGCAGGTCCATGTCCGGCAGCGCCGCCCACCGCGGGTTGAGCGGCCCCAGGAAGATGCGCTGGATGGTCCACAAGAACATCCCCGCCGTGAACACGACGCCGGTCACGGCCACCGCGGTCAGGTAGGGGAAGACGCCGAAGGACCCCAGGAAGATCAGGAACTCCGCCACGAAGCCCATCAGACCCGGCAGGCCCAGCGACGCCAGCATCGCCATGATCGTCACGGCCCCGTACTGCGGCAGCGCGCTCCACAGGCCGCCGAACTCATCGACGCCGCGGGTATGGGCCCGGTAATCGTAGAGGACGCCGACGATGAGGAACAGCGCTCCGGTGATGACCCCGTGGGCGAGCATCTCGAACACGGCCCCGTTGAGCGCGGTCGCCGCGGCCCCCGCCAGCGCCGGATCGCCGACCGCCCCCGCCGCCGCGGCCACGCCCAGCATGACGTAGCCCATGTGGTTGACGGAACTGTAGGCGACCAGTTTCTTCAGATCCGTCTGTGCCATCGCCACGAGCGCCCCGTAGACGATCCCCAGCAGGGCTAAGATGGCCACGAAGAACGCGTACTGTTTGAACGTCTCCGGCAGCATCGGCAGGCTCACCCGGACGAACCCGTAGGTCCCCAGCTTCAGGAGCACCCCGGCCAGGATCACGCTGGCGGCGGTGGGCGCTTCGACGTGGGCGTCGGGCAACCACGTGTGGAACGGCCACATCGGCACCTTGATCGCAAAGCTGAGGAAGAAGCCCCAGAACGCCAGGGCCGCCAGTACCGGCTGGCCGCTCAAAGGCTGCTGCCGGATCAGCTCGAGCATGCTGAACGTGTGCGGGGTCGCGTTGAAGTACATGATCAGGATCGCCAGCAGCATCGCCAGCGAGCCGACCAGCGTGTACAGGAAGAACTTGATCGCAGCGTACTCGCGCCGCGGACCGCCCCAGATGCCGATGAGGAAGTACATCGGGACCAGCGTGATCTCCCAGAAGATGTAAAAGAGGAAGAAGTCCAGCGACAGGAAGACCCCGACCATCCCGGTCTGGAGCAGGAGGAACAGGAACAGGTATTCCTTCAGCCGCAGGTCGATCCGCCAGGAATAGATCAGCGAGACGACCGACAGGATCCCGGTCAGGATGACCAGGGGGAGGCTGAGGCCGTCGGTGCCGAGGTGGTAGTTGACGCCGATGCTGGGGATCCAGCGGTAGACCTCCTGCAACTGCATCGCGCCGCTGCCGATCCGGAAACTGGTGAGCGCGTACAGCGACACGAGCAGCGACGCGCTGGACGCCACCAGCGCGACCCGTTTCATCAGCGGCTCGCTGGCCTTGTTGAGGAAGAGGATGAGAATTCCGCCCGCCAGGGGCAGGAACACGATCAGGCTGAGCATCGAACGCCTCCCGACTCCCGCTTCACCGGATCACCCCAAACATCACCAGCAGGATCGCCCCGAACGCGATCACCAGCAGGTAGTTCTCGGCGCGGCCGGTCTGCATGTACCGCAGCACCCCGCCGGCGGCTTTGGCCGCCCACCCGATCAGGTTCACCGCGCCGTCGATCACGTACAGGTCGAACACCCGGTACAGTCGCGCAAACCACACGAACACCGCGCCGATCGCGTTGACCGCGCCATCGATGACGTAGAGGTCAAAGTTCCGCAGCTGCCGCGCCATCCACAGCGTCCCGCCGACCACGGTCGCCTGGTAGAACTCGTCCCAATAGAACTTCCGCACCAGCGCCGTGTACAGCGGGCCGGCGGCCTGCTTCAGCGCGGCCGACGAAATCCACCGCCAGCGGTAGACCGCCGCGGCGGCGAAGATCCCCGCCCCCGCCACGGCGGTGGAGAGCAACGCGACGGTCGGATCGAACACCGGCTCGGGAATCCCCTCGAACGCCACGTACCGCGTGAACGGGCTGTGGTAGAACTCCGCCCCCGCAAACCCGATCAGCGTGGCAAACACGGCCAGGATGATCAGCGGGACGGTCATCACCCGCGGCGACTCGTGGGGGTGGGCGTGGGGGTCGCGCGTGGTCCCGGGAAACGTGTAGAAGATCATGCGGAAGATGTAGAACGCCGTGATGAACGCGCCTAACTCACCGAGCACGAACAGCAGCGTGTTGTGGCGGAACGCCTCCAGCAGGATGGCGTCCTTGCTCCAGAATCCGGCAAACGGCGGAATGCCGGCCAGGGCCAGGCTGCCGGCCAGCATCGTCCAGTAGGTGACCGGCATGGCTTTCGCCAGCCCACCCATCTGCTTGATGTCGTTGGTATGCATCGCGTGGATGACCGACCCCGCGGCGAGGAACAGCAGGGCTTTGAAGAACGCGTGCGTCATGAGGTGGAACATCCCCGCGGTGAACCCGAGCACGCCGAGCCCCATCATCATGTAGCCGAGCTGGCTGATCGTGGAGTACGCCATCACGCGCTTGATGTCGTCCTGCACGATGCCGATCAGTGCCGCCATGAGCGCCGTGATCCCGCCGATGTACGCGACCACCGTGAGCGCCTCATGGCCCGGGCTGCCGAAGAACAGCGTGTAGGTCCGCGCCACCAGGTAGACGCCGGCGGCGACCATCGTGGCGGCGTGGATCAGCGCGGACACCGGTGTCGGGCCCTCCATCGCGTCGGGCAGCCAGACGTGCAGGGGCACCTGTGCCGACTTGCCCACCGCGCCGCCGAAGAGGAGCACCGCCGCCAGCAGCAGCATCGGGCCGCCGAACGCGCCGCCGTCGACCGCCCCGAAGATGGCGCCGAAATTCAGCGAGCCGATGTACAAGAACAGCAGCAGGATACCCAGGAACATGAAGAAGTCGCCGATGCGCGTCGTCACGAACGCCTTCATCGACGCGCGGGCCGCCGCCGGCCGCTCGTACCAGAACCCGATCAACAGGTACGAGCACAGGCCCACCAGTTCCCAGCCCACGTACAGCAGCAGGAAGTTGTTGGCCAGGACCAGCGTGAGCATCGAGCCGGCGAACAGCGACATGTACGCGAAGAACCGTGGGACGCGCGGGTCGCCGTGCATGTAGCCGATCGAGTAGACGAAGATCAGCGTCCCGACCACGGTGACGACGAACAGCATCACCGCCGTCAGCCCATCAATCGTGTAGCCGACCTCCAGCGGGCGGTTCAGCAGGGTGGCCACGACCGTGTTCGCTTCGAAGTGCGCGCCCTCGGTGCCCCGGGCCAGGATGCCGAGCGACCACAGCGCGGACAGCGTCATCGCGCCGATGGCGACATACGCCCCCTGTCCCGGCAGGCGCCGCCCGAACGCGGTAATGAGCGCAAAGGCCAGGAACGGGAAGACCGGGATGAGCCACGCGTACTCGAACATCAGCGTCGGATCACCATTTCATCACGTCGATCTCATCCACATGGATCGTCTCCAGCGTGCGGTAGGCGGCCATGACGAGCGCGAGCCCGACCGCGGCCTCGCACGCGGCCAGGGTGATGATGACCAGCGCAAACGTCTGCCCGGCCACCGCGCCGGGCGCGATGTAGCGGTTGAAGGCCACCAGGTTGATGTTGGCGGCGTTGAGCATCAACTCGATGCCCATCAGGATGGCCACGACGTTCCGCCGGGTCAGCACGCCGAACAGGCCCAGGCAGAACAGCAGGGTGCTGAGGACGAGGTAGTGGGTCAGACCGACGGTCATCGGATGATCAGTCCTCCCGTCTCGCGATGATCGTCGCGCCGATCAGCGAGACCAGCAGCACCAGGCTGGTGACCTCGAACACCACGACGTAGTCGGTGAGGAACGCGGTCCCGATGGTCGCGGCGCTGTACTCCGGCGGCCCCGCGCCCGTGACCGGCCAGGTCGTGCGGAAGATCACCAGCAGAATGAGGAACCCCAGCCACACCGCCGCGGTGGCCCCCAGCGGGACCTGCTCGTTCACCTGCCGGACCCGCACGCCCGTGCCGCCTTCGGTGAGCATGATCACGAACAGGATCAGCACCGTGATCGCGCCCGCGTAGATCAGGACCTGGATGCCGGCGACGAACTCGGCGCTGAGCAGGATGTAGATCCCGGTCACGCCGAGAAACGTCGGAATCAACGACAGGGCGCTGCGGACGATGTTCTTGGAGGTGACGACCACGACCGCCGGGATCAGCGTCACCAGCGCCAGGATGATGAAGGCCGCCAGTTCCCCCATCTAGTGCCGTTCCAACTTGATAGGTATGTCTGCTCTCATTTCGATGCACCACGATTCCTGAGGGCAGCTCGCTACGGAAACACATGGCCAATCAAGTTGGAACGGCACTAGCGGCGCACCAGCATGTACAGGCCGGTGACGAGCAGGTTGAGCAGGCCCGCCGGCAGCAGCGCCTTCCACGAGAACCCGAGGAGCTGGTCCAGCCGCAGCCGCGGATACGTCCAGCGCATCCACATGAGGAAGAACACGAGACTGAACATCTTCAGCAGGAACCACACCACCGAGGGCAGCACGGGCGAGCGCCCGGCCTGCACGCCCGCGAACATGAGCACGCCGACGGCGGCGGTGGTGAGGGTGAGGATCAGGATCGGCCGGACCACGAGGACCTGCCTGGCGCCCGAGAACAGGATGACCGCGGCCACGGCCAGGGCGCCGATCGCAATCGCCAGCCACACAAACGCCGGCAGCGCGGGCTCCAGCCACCCACCCAGGAACATGATCGTCGCCAGCGCGGCCATCGCGAAGGCCTCCGCGTACTCGCCCAGCTGGAACAGGGCGAAGCGCATGCCGGTGTATTCCGCAAAGTATCCCGCGACCAGTTCCGACTCCGCCTCGGGGAGGTCAAACGGGACCCGGTTCACTTCGGCCGTCGCGGCGGTGAGAAAGATGAGGAACGCGATGAACCCAAACGGGAACCACTGAAACACGAACCAGTCCAGGACCGCCCACGTCCCCGACCCGGCCTGTGCGTTGACGATGCCCACGGTGGACAGCGTCTCAGCCGCCAGCACGACCCACAGGATGCCCAGGGCCAGCGGGATCTCGTAACTGATCATCTGCGAGGCCGAGCGCAGGCCGCCCAGCAGGGCATATTTGTTGTTGCTCGACCACCCGCCGGCCAGGATGCCGACGACGGTCAGCGACGCCATCGCGGCAAAGTACAGCACCCCGATGTTGAGATCGCGGACGACCAGGACGCGGTCGCCCACCTTGCCGAACGGGATGACCACCCAGTCGAGCAGCCCGGCGACGGCGACGATGATCGGGGCCGTATTGAAGATGGCGACGTCGGCGTTGCGCGGAGTGATGTGCTCCTTCTGCAGCAGTTTGAGGGTGTCGGCGATCGTCTGCAGCAGGCCTTGGGGGCCGACGTGCTTGGGTCCCAGGCGCGCCTGGATCCACCCGCTGATCTTCCGCTCCATGTAGACGCCGAACATCGCCCCGACCACGGCCAAATACGTGAAGATGACGAGCGCGAGGCCGATGGCCTTCAGAATCTCAATCAGCCAGTCCATGCGCGCTCCGACGTCGACGGCCGAAGGCCGCTACGTCCACTCGAGAGCCCCCTTCCGCCAGGCGTAACCCAGGCCCACGAAGAGGATGAGCAGGAAGATGAGCATCTCCACGAAAGCGAACCAGCCCAGCTGCCGGAACACGACGGCCCACGGGTACAGGTAGATCACCTCGACGTCAAACACGACGAAGACCAGGGCGAACAGATAGTAGCGGACGTTGAACTGCGCCCAGGCCTGGCCGAAGGGGATGACGCCCGACTCGTAGGTCAGCGTCTTCTGGGGCTGGTCCAGCCGCGGCGCCAGCAGCCAGACGACGACCAGCGGCAAGACCGCCATGATCGTCCCGACGACCGCGAATACCCCTACGTAGAGCCAGTCCACCAGGACTTTAGGCATGAGGGCAACTCCAACTTGACGGGCGGAGTGTTGTCTTCGCGCTATTTCCCATGTTGCCCTGCTCCGCGGAACGGCGCGAGCAGGGAATGGGGCAGCGGGGATTCGTCGAGCAGGCCGAAGACCGTGCGGGCGACCCGCTGGGCATCGTGGCGCACGACGTCGTCCTCACTCACCACCGGGGCGGCGATGAGCTCGACCCCCAGGGCCGCGACCTGCTCCAGGTCCGCGGGGACGGGACGGGCGCCTTCGGCGGCGTACCGGGCCAGGAGGACGCGGCTCTGCGGGGGCTGGGTGTTGACCAGGGCGTGGGTGAACAGTCCGGGTCCCAGATGCGCAATCAGCGCCCGGACGTGGTCGCTGGCGGCAAACCCGTCGGTCTCTCCCGCTTCGGTCATGATGTTGCACACGTAGATGCGGCGCGCGCGGCTGGCGCGGATCGCGTCGGCGACGCCCCGCACCAGCAGGTTGGGGATCACGCTGGTGAACAGGCTCCCCGGGCCGAGCAGGATCACCTCGGCATCCGCGATGGCCTGCAGCACCTCCGGCAGCGGCGCAACATCGGCGGGCTTCAGCCGAAGGTGCCGGATCCGGCGGCGCACGGTGGGGATCTGCGACTCTCCTTCGACGACGGTGCCGTCGTCGAACTCCGCGGTGAGCACCACGTTGTCCATCGCCGAGGGCAGGACACGGCCGCGGATGTTGAGGACCTTGCTGGTCTCTTTGACCGCGCTTTCGATGTCCCCGGTGACCCCGGCGAGACTGGCGATGAACAGGTTGCCGAACGCGTGGCCGTCCAGCCCTCCGCCGCGGAACCGGTACTCGAACAGCCGGGTCATCAGCGGCTCCGATTCCGCCAGGGCGACCAGACAGTCCCGGATGTCGCCGGGCGGCAGCATGCCCTGCTCGCGGCGGAGCCGGCCCGAACTGCCCCCGTCATCGAACACGGTGACCACGGCGGTGAGGTTCGCGGTGTACTCTTTGAGGCCGCGCAGCAGCGTCGACAGCCCCGTGCCGCCGCCGATCACGACGACCCGGCGGCCGCGCTGACGCAGACGCGTCGTGCGCAGCAGCTGCACCAACCGCGGATCCCCCTTGGGGAGGAACGCGCCGGCGATCGACCGCACCGTCCCGCGCAGCCCGAGGAAGACGATCACCGCCCCGCCGGCGATGAGCGCCAAGCCCGCCAGCAGCGGCGAAACGACCCCACCGCTGAGCGACACGAGCCAGCGCGCCGACTGCCAGATCGCCCGTTCGACGGAGCGGAGGACCTCGACCTCGATGATCAGCGCCACCCCGCCGCTGATGATCGCGATGCCGGCCGCCACCAGCAGGCCCCACCGCTTCACGCCGATCCCCGGCGTGAACCACTGCAGCCACCGCCGCAGCCGTCGGGTCACGGCAGTCAGGTCAGTCATCGTCGATGGGTTTGCGCATATCGCGGTGGCGGACCCGGACGCGGTAGCCCCGCGATTGGAGGTGGGCGGCGAGTTCGTCGCCCAGCACGACGGACCGGTGCCGCCCGCCGGTGCAGCCGAGGGCGACGGTCAGGTGCGACTTGCCTTCGGAGACATACTGCGGCAGCAGGTAGTCCATGAGCGCGGTCAGGCGGGTCATGAACTCCTTCGTCGCGTCCTGCCCGAGGACAAACCGACGCACCGGGGTGCTGTTCCCCGCCAGCGGGCGCAGGGCCTCGTTGTAGTGAGGGTTGGGGAGGAAGCGGACGTCGAACACGAGATCCGCATCCAGGGGGATCCCGAACTTGTACCCAAACGAGATCACGCTCACCGCCAGGCCCTTCTCGGGTTCGCCGTGCACGAAGGTGGAGACAATTTCGTCGCGCAGCTCACGGACCGACGACATCGACGTGTCGATGATCTTGTCGGCGGCTTCCTTCACCGTCTGGAGCTGGCGGCGCTCCGCCTGGATCCCCTGCAGCACACCCCCGGCCTGCGCCAGTGGGTGTTTGCGGCGGGTTTCTTCGAACCGCCGCACGAGCACGTCGTCCGCGGCGTCCAAGAAGAGGATCTGGTAGTCGAAGCCCATCGCTTCGAGGTGGTCGAGCGCGGAGAACAGGTCGGCGAAGAACTCGCCGCCCCGCACGTCGATCGCCAGCGCGGCCCGCCGCACCGCGCCGTCGGACTGGAGGCACAGCTCAGCAAACTTCGGCACCAGCGCCGGCGGCAGGTTGTCCACGCAGAAGAAGCCCAGGTCTTCGAAGACCTTCATCGCGTTGGACTTCCCCGCGCCGGACAGGCCGGTGATGATGAGGAACTGGATGTCGGTCGCCTGGCGCGGATCGCGCCGGAGCGTCTCCTGGTTCATGCCTACCCCGCGATGACCCGGCTGAGCACCGCGCTGATGATCGTGATCAGCAGCGCGCCCAGAAACGCCGCGCCGAAGCCGGACAGCTGCAGGTACGACGGGGCGATCCACGCGACCAGGTAGAGCATGAGGGTGTTGATGACCAGCGTGAACAACCCCAGCGTGAGGATGTTCACCGGGAGCGTGAGCAGCAGCACGATCGGACGGATGATGGCATTCACGACCCCGAGGATGAGCGCAGCGACGATGGCCCCGACGAAGTCGGGGGTCCGCACCCCGGGGACGATCCGCGCGGCCACGTAGACGGCCACGGCATTGAAGAGCCACCTGATGAGGAAGGCCTGCACCCCGTCACCTCCCTCTGACGCCCTGGTATGGTTCGGCGGCAGATTCCTCGGGAATGATCAGCCAGGCGATCACGTAGCCGACGACCGCCGGCTGCATCATCGCAGCACCTCCGCCACCAACCCGGGCACCTGTCCCGGCAGTGTGGCCACGCGCACGCCCGCTGCCTGTAACGATTCGATTTTCCCCGCGGCAGTTCCCTCGCTCCCCGAGATGACCGCGCCCGCGTGGCCCATCCGTTTGCCGGCCGGCGCGGTGACCCCGGCGATGTAGCCGATCACGGGTTTGCCGACGCGGTCGCGGATGAACGCGGCCGCCTCTTCCTCGGCGCTGCCGCCGATTTCTCCGATGAGCACGACGGCGTCGGTGGCGGGGTCCTCCTCGAACAACGCGAGCGCGTCGGTGAAGGTCGTGCCGACGACGGGATCGCCGCCCAATCCCACCGCCGTGCTCTGCCCGATCTCCCGGCGCGTCAGCGCGGCGACGATTTCATAGGTCAGCGTGCCGCTCCGCGAAATCACCCCGACGGGTCCGCGCCGGAACAGATGGTTGGGCATGATGCCGACCTTGCATTCCCCGGGCGAGGTCACGCCCGGGCAGTTGGGCCCGACCACGTGGATGCCGCGCGCCCGCGCAAACGCCACGATCTGAATCGTGTCCTGCACGGGGATGCCTTCCGTGATGATCGTCACGGGGTTCACTCCTGCGCTGATCGCCTCCAGGGCCGCGTCTTTGGCGAATCGCGCGGGGACAAAGATGACCGACGTCGTCGCACCCGTTGCGTCGACCGCTTCGCGGACCGTCTCGAACACAGGGATCCCGTGCGCGGTCGTGCCGCCGCGGCCGGGAGTGACCCCCGCGACGACGGTCGCCCCAAACTCGATCATCCGCGCGGTGTGGAACTCGCCCTGAAACCCCGTGATCCCCTGGACGAGGACTCTGCTGCGCGTGTCGAGGAGAATGCTCACGGCGTGCCCCTCATCGCGTTATCTCCACCACGCGCGTCGCGGCGTCGGCCGGGTCCAGGAACGCATGGATCCCGGCCGCCTCGAGAATGGCCCGGCCCTCGTCTTCATTAGTGCCGGTCAACCGCACCACCATCGGGACTGCGGCCGGAGCGGCGACGATCCCCCGCGCGATGTCATCGCAGCGGGTGATGCCGCCGAAGATGTTCACAAACAGTGTCCGCACGCCGGGTTTGCGCAGCACGATGCCGATGGCTTCCTGCATGTTCCCTTGCGTCGCGCCACCCCCGACGTCGAGGAAGTTCGCCGGCCGCCCGCCGAAGTGCGCGACGATGTCCAGGGTCGACATGACCAGCCCGGCTCCGTTGCCGATGATCGCGATGTCACCGTCCAGTTCGACGTAGGATAGCCCCGACTCGCGCGCGTCACGCTCCAGGGCCGTGAGCTCCTCATTGTGCGGCCGGCCCGGGTGGCGGAAGGCCGCGTTGTCGTCGAGGATGAGTTTCGCGTCCACGGCCAGCCATCCGGCCGGCGTGACGGCGAGGGGGTTGATTTCGGCGAGTTCGGCATCCTCGGCGACGCACAGCCGGTACAGCGCGCTGGCGATCCGCACGAAGTCGGTGAGCTGCGCGCCGCTCAGGCCGATCGCCCGTCCCAAGCCGCGGGCGTGAAACGGCTGGAACCCCAGCGCGGGGTCCACCGGCAGCCGGGCGATGTTCTCGGGGGCGGTCCGGGCCACTTCCTCGATGTCGATCCCGCCCGCCGCCGAGGCGATTCCGGTCAGAGCGCGGGCGGCGCGGTCGACGATGAAGGCGAGATAGTACTCCTGCTGGATGTCCGCCGCTTCGGCGACCAGCAGGCGCGTCACGCGTTCGCCTTTGATGGACATCCCCAAGATGGCCCGGGCGTGGGCGAGTGCGTCGTCGCGCGTCGAGGCCAGTTTTACGCCGCCGGCCTTCCCGCGGCCGCCGACGAGCACCTGGGCTTTGAGGACCACGGGATAGCTCAGCGCGAGGCCGCCGATGTGCTCGGCCTCCTCGACGACCACGCCCGACTGCACGGGGATGCCGTACGAGGCGAACAGGTCCTTCGCCTGAAACTCGTGGAGCTTCACAGCTTCAAGGTCGCGATCTGATCCCGCACCGCGGCGACCGAGGCGGCGAACGCCGCCTGTTCGGCAGCATCGAGCGGCACCTCGATGATCCGTTCGACGCCGCCGGCGCCCAACAGGACCGGGACCCCAATGCAGACGTCGCGTTCCCCATACTCCCCGTCGAGGTAGACGCTGCAGGGAATCAGGCGTGTGCGGTCCAGGATGATGGCCTCCACCATCTGCGCGATGGCGGCCCCCGGCGCGAAGAACGCGCTGGATCCCATCAATTCGGTGATCTCCGCGCCGCCGCGGCGCGTCCGCGCGACGATCGCCTCGATGCGGTCGGCGGGCAGCAGCCGGCTCAGCGGCACCCCGCCCCCGACGGTCGCAAACCGGGGGAGCGGCACCATGTCCTTGTCGGTGTGGGCGCCGATGACCATCGCGTGCACGTCTTCGACCGACACGCCGGTCTCCTTCGCAATGAACGTCCGGAATCGTGTCGAGTCCAGCGCCCCGGATTCCCCCACCACGCGATGGCGGGGGAATCCCGACACCTTGTAGGTCAGGTACGTCATCGCGTCGAGGGGGTTGGTCACCACCAGCAGGTAGGCATCGGGGGACTGCCGGACCACCGCGTCGACGACGCCGCGCACGATTCCGGCGTTGGTGTCGATCAACTGTTCCCGCGTCATGCCGGGCTTGCGGGGGATCCCGGCAATGATGACGGCCACGTCCGAGCCGGCGGTTTCCTCGTAGCCGTTGCTGCCGACGATGCTGACGTCCACCCCGCGGATCGGCATCGCCTGCTGCAGATCGAGCGCCTTGCCCTGCGGCAGGTTCTGGATGATATCCACCAGCACGAGATCACAGGCGCGGTCGGCAGCCAGCCAGTGTGCCGTGCTGTGCCCGACGACCCCCGCGCCGACGATCGTGACTTTGGGACGAGACATCGCTCTCCCCCCCCGGGCCTAGGCCATGTTGTCGATCACCGCCGTAGCAAATTCGCTGGTCTTGACTTCCGTCGCGCCGTCCATGAGCCGCGCGAGATCATACGTGACAATCTTCTGTTTGAAGGTCTTCTCCAGCCCCCGGACGATCAGGTTGGCCGCCTCGGTCCACCCGAGATGCTCGAACATCATGACCCCCGACAGCGTCAGCGACCCCGGGTTGACCTTGTCCTGGCCGGCGTACTTGGGGGCCGTGCCGTGCGTCGCTTCGAACACCGCGTGAAAGTCGCTCATGTTCCCGCCCGGCGCCATCCCGATGCCCCCGACCTGGGCCGCCGCGGCGTCTGAGAGGTAGTCGCCGTTGAGATTGCCGGTGGCAATGATGTCGAAGTCCTTGGGCCGGGTCAGCAGGTGCTGGAACGTCACGTCGGCAATGTAGTCCTGGATGAGGATCTTGCCGGCCGGCACGGTGCCGTTGTACCGCTTCTGGACCTCGTCCCAGGTCACGGTGGCATCGGCGAACTCGTCGCGGGCGACCTCATAGCCCCACTCTCGGAAGGCGCCCTCCGTGAACTTCATGATGTTGCCCTTGTGTACCAGCGTCACGCTCTTGCGGCCCCGCTGGAGCGCGTAGCGAATCGCCTTGCGGACGAGCCGCTTGGAGCCGAACGGGCTCATCGGCTTGAGGCCGACCCCGGAGTCCTCGCGCACCTTCCAGCCGAACTCCGCCCGCACGAACTCGATGAGCCGTCGCGCCTCCTCCGACGTGCTGGGCCACTCCAGCCCGGCGTAGATGTCCTCGGTACTCTCACGGAAGATCACGACATCCACGCGCTCGGGGTGCTTGACCGGGCTGGGTACGCCCTCGAACCACCGCACCGGACGGACGCAGGCGTAGAGGTCCAGCAGCTGGCGCATCGCCACGTTGAGGCTGCGAAAACCGCCGCCGATCGGCGTGGTCAGCGGGCCTTTGATCCCGACCACGTAGTGCTGGAAGGCGCGCAGGGTATCGTCGGGCAGCCAGGTGCCGAACGTCGAGTGGGCCTTCTCGCCGGCGTACACTTCGAACCACACGATCCGCTTCGCATCGCCGTACGCCGCGCGGACCGCGGCGTCGAAGATGCGCTGGCTGGCCCGCCAGATGTCCGGGCCGGTGCCGTCGCCTTCAATGAATGGGATGATCGGGAAATCGGGAACGAGCAGGCGGTTCTCTGAAATTTCAATGCGCTGGCCTTCCTTCGGGGGGGTGACTGTTTCGAGTGTAACCATCATGGAACCTCCGACACTGAACTCCCTGGGGGCCGCGAACAGTCTAGCGTACCCCCGGTAGTGTCTCAAGGGCACCACTCCGCCGTCATCGGGCACGGAACCGATGGCCGGTTCGTCTGCGCGCGTGCATCATGGCGATGCGGCTCGATTCCCGTCCCTGTGCTCGGAACGGGGCCGGCCCCTTGACGCGCCGCCGGGAGAGCCGTACGCTGGAGGCATCAGGACTGGTGGCCTGACCACTAATCCGGACCTAACTGACCATGGCAGCGCCCCAACCGCTGTTCCAACCCGTCCGCCGCAGCCGCCTGTACGAGGACATCGTCCGGCAGATCCAGGACCTGATCGCGGACAAACAACTGGCGCCCGGCGACCGCCTGCCCGGAGAACGCGAACTGGCCGACGTCCTCTCGGTCAGCCGGGCATCGGTCCGCGAAGCGCTGCGGGTCCTGGATTTACTCGGGGTCGTCGAGGTCCGCGCCGGCGAAGGTACCTTCGTCTCGACACGCCCCCCCGCCCCACTGGATCCATCCGTCTACCGTCTCCTGCGTGAACGGACGTTCCTGCTGGACGTCCTGGCGGTGCGCCGCGTCGTCGAAGACGAGATCGTGCGTCTGGCCGCCCGTGCGGCGACCCGCGACGACGTGGACGCCCTGGAAGAGTATCTGGACGGCCGCGAGCGCGAACTGGCCGGCGGCCGCCACGACGTCGCAGGCGACCTAGTGTTCCACGCCATGCTCGCCGACGCCACCGGCAATCCCGTCCTGAGCAGCGTGATGCGGCATCTGAATGAACTCTGGGTGCGGTCGCGGGAGAAAACCGGACGGAAAGAGACCAGCCCGCACCGAGCCCACCAGTTTCACCGCCGGATCCTGACCGCGCTGCGCCGCAGGCAGACGGGCGCCGCGCGGCAGGTCATGCGAAAGCACCTGGATGACATGCGCGTACAGATTGACAAGCCTGACGCACGGCAGGCAAAGGGGTGACCACGGTGGCCAGAACCCGGATGGAGCGCGATTCGCTCGGAGAGTTGGAAGTTCCTGACGCCGCCTACTACGGCGTGCAAACGGCCCGGGCCTCACAGAACTTTCCGATCAGCGGGCTGCGCTTTTCCCGGCCGTTCATCCGCGCACTGGGTCTCATCAAGCAGGCGGCGGCTGAGGTGAACATGACGCTGGGCCTGCTCGGCCGGCGCGAAGGCGAGGCCATCGTGCAGGCGGCGTCGCAGGTCGCCGCCGGCGAGCTCGACGGCGAGTTCGTGCTCGACATCTACCAGACCGGCTCGGGCACATCCACGAACATGAACGCCAACGAGGTCATCGCCAACCGGGCCGCGGAGCTGCTGGGCCATCCCCGCGGCGGCAAGCACGTCCACCCCAACGACCACGTAAACATCTGCCAGTCGAGCAACGATGTGATCCCCACCGCCATCCACCTGGCGGCCCTGATGGAGCTGCACGACCGGCTGGTCCCGGCGATGGACGCGCTGCGGGCGGCGCTGGCGGAGAAGGCGCGGGAGTTCACGCCGATCGTCAAGACCGGCCGGACCCACTTGATGGACGCCACGCCGATCCGGCTGGGACAGGAATTTGCAGGGTATGCCGGCCAGGTGGAGCGCGCCGGCCGCCGGCTGCGGGCGGTGATGGACGACCTTCGCGACGTGCCCCTCGGCGGCACCGCCGTCGGCACCGGAACGAACGCCCATCCGGAATTCGCGGCGCGCGTCTGTGCGCGGCTGCGCGACCTCACCGGCATCGACCTGCGCGAGACTGACAACCACTTCCAGGGGCAGGCCTCGCTCGACGCGCTCGTGTTCGCGTCGGGGGCGCTGCGCACGTACGCGACGGCGTTGATGAAAATCGCCAACGACATCCGGTGGATGGGCTCGGGCCCGCGCGCGGGGCTGGCTGAACTGCAGCTGCCCGCGGTGCAGCCGGGATCCTCCATCATGCCGGGCAAGGTCAACCCGGTCATCACGGAGTCGGTGATACAGGTGTGCGCGCAGGTGCAGGGCAACGACCTCGCCGTCGCACTGGGGAACCAGTGGGGCAACTTCGAGCTCAACACGATGATGCCGCTGATCGCCCACAACCTGCTGAGCTCGATCGAATTGCTCGCCGCGGTGTCGGTGAATTTCGCGACCCAGTGCGTCGCCGGACTGCGGGCGACGGCGCGCGGCCCGGAACTCGTCGAGCGGGGCCTGATGCTGGCGACGGCCCTGGCGCCGGTGGTCGGCTACGACCGGGCCGCCGAGGTGGCGAAGCAGGCGGCGGCCTCCGGACGCACCATCCGCGAAGTCGCCCGGGAGAGCCTGGGCCTGTCGGAGTCGCAGCTGCAGGAGATTCTCAACGCCGAGGCCATGACGATGCCGGGCCTGCGCGGCGGTCCTGGAAGCGGCGGCTAGGAATGTCCGGGCTCGGACCCGAACGTCAACGAGTTGCGAGGTGATGCGGTGATGATCAAGAAGATCCTGCGCGACCAACGCGGCGCCGTGACCGCCTCGATCACCCTTCGTCGCGACGCCTGGTGGGTGGAGGCGCTCCCGACGATCGTACTGCTGGGCGGCTTCACGCTGTACGCGTTCTACGTGATCTTCACAAACGCCCACTACTACGTCGAACCGTATCTCTCGCCATTCTACTCTCCCTGCCTGGCGTCGAACTGTGCGCATCAGACCCTGCCGCTGGTGGGCACGTGGTGGACGCTGTCGCCCGCCCTGCTTGTCCTGTGGGCGCCGCTGGGATTCCGCGCCACATGCTACTACTACCGCAAGGCGTACTATCGCGCGTTTTTCCTCTCGCCGCCGGCCTGTGCCGTCCACGACCTGCCGGTGGCCAAGGGCTACACCGGCGAGACACGGCTCCCATGGGTCTTGCAGAACGTGCACCGGTACTTCTTCTGGATCGCGCTCCCCGTCCTTGCCTTCCTGTGGTGGGACGCCCTGCTGGCCTTCCGGTTTCCCGACGGGGTCGGCATTGGGGTAGGGACGCTGGTGATGGTGACCAACATCGTCCTGCTGTCCGCCTACACGTTCTCCTGCCACTCCTGCCGCCATCTGTGCGGGGGCGCGGTGAACGTCTTCTCGAAGGCTCCCGTGCGATCGAGGCTCTGGCGCTTCGTGTCGCGGTTGAATGAGCGCCACGGTCCCATCGCCTGGGTGAGCATGGTTTCCGTCGCGCTCACCGATGTGTACATTCGCCTTGTGTCGCTGGGCATGATCCACGACGTGAGGCTGCTGTGATGGCGGGGCGCGAACCGATCGAGGCGCACGAGTACGACGTCGTGGTCATCGGCGCCGGCGGGGCGGGCCTGCGCGCGGCCATTGAAGCCGCCGAACAGGGGGCGCGGACGGCGCTGGTCTGCAAGTCGCTGCTCGGCAAGGCGCATACCGTCATGGCCGAAGGCGGGGCGGCGGCAGCGCTGGGGAACGTGTGGCCTGAGGACACCTGGGAGGTCCATTTCCGGGACACGATGCGTGGTGGCAAACTGCTCAACAACTGGAAGATGGCGGAAATCTTTGCCAAAGAAGCGCCCGACCGGATCCTGGAACTGGAAGAGTGGGGCGCGGTGTTCGACCGCACGAAAGACGGCCTCATCAGCCAGCGCGACTTCGGCGGCCACCGCTACGCGCGCCTGGCCCACGTCGCCGACCGCACCGGCTTGGAGATCATCCGCACGCTGCAGTACAAGTTGATCACGCTGCCCGTCGATGTGTTCATGGAATGTACCATCACCCGGCTGTACACCGACGGCGGGCGCATCGCCGGGGCGTTCGGCTATCGCCGGGACACGGGCGCGTTCCTCGTGTTCGCCGCGAAGGCCGTCGTGCTCGCCACTGGCGGGTTCGGGAAGGTCTGGAAGTACACCTCGATGTCGTGGGAGTCGACCGGCGACGGCATCGCCCTGGCGCTGGATGCCGGAGCGGATCTCCTCGACGTGGAGATGGTCCAGTTCCATCCGACCGGCATGGTCTGGCCGCCGGGGACGCGCGGCCTCCTGGTGACCGAAGGGGTGCGCGGAGACGGAGGGGTTCTGCGCAACGCATCGGGCGAGCGGTTCATGTTCAACTACATCCCCGAGTTCTTCAGACAGGAAACGGCCGACACCGAAGCCGAGGCGGACCGCTGGTACGAGGATAAACATCACCGCCGGCCCCCCGAACTGCTGCCCCGCGACGAGGTGACCCGGGCCATCTTCGCGGAGGTCAAGGCCGGCCGCGGCAGCCCGCACGGCGGCGTGTTCCTGGACATCGCGACGCGGCGCAGCGCGGAGTACATCAAGCGGCGGCTGCCGTCCATGCATCATCAGTTCATGGAGCTGGCGGGCGTGGACATCACGAAGGACCCGATGGAGGTCTATCCGACCTGTCACTACAGCATGGGCGGCGTGCGGGTCGACGCCGAGACACAGGAAACCACGGTGCCCGGGCTGTTCGCGGCAGGCGAACTCGCCGCCGGGCTGCATGGGGCGAACCGTCTGGGCGGCAACTCGCTGACGGATATCCTGGTCTTCGGCCGGCGGGCCGGACTGTACGCCGCGAAGTTGGCCCAGGCGACGACGGGCACGACGGCACTCAGCACCGCGCAGATCGACGACGCGGCGGCCGAGCTCCTCGCCCCGTTTGCGGGAGGCGGTGGCGAGAATCCCTACACCA
>DATDQT010000021.1:0-3885 GCA_035292085.1 bacterium | reverse complement strand
CGGAGACGCCCAGCATGACGTAGCCCATGTGGTTGACGCTGGAGTAGGCGACCAGTTTCTTAAGATCGGTCTGCGCCATCGCCACCAGCGCGCCGTAAATGATCCCCAACAGCGCCAGGATGGCGATGAGGGAAGCGTACTGCTGGAAGACCTGGGGGAAGAGGGTCAGGCTGTAGCGCACAAACCCGTAGGTCCCCAGCTTTAGCAGGATGCCGGCCAGGATCACCGAGCCGGCGGTGGGCGCCTCCACGTGGGCGTCCGGCAGCCAGGTGTGGAAGGGCCACATCGGCACCTTGATGGCAAAGGAGAGGAAGAAGCCCCAGAAGGCGATCGTCGCCAGGCGCAGCTGGCCTGCCAGCGGCTGCTGCTGGATCAGGCTGAGCACGTCGAACGTCCGCGGCGCGGCGTTGAAGTAGAGCAGCAGGATGCCCACCAGCATCGCCAGCGAGCCGATGAGCGTGAACAGGAAGAACTTGATCGCGGCGTACTCTTTGCGCGGCCCCCCCCAGATGCCGATGAGGAAGTACATCGGCACCAGCGTCACTTCCCAGAAGATGTAGAAGAGAAAGAAGTCCAGGGCCGCAAAGACGCCCAGCATCGCCGTCTGCAGCAGCAGGAGGAGGAACATGTACTCCTTCAGCCGCATGTCCACGCGCCAGGAGTAGACGATGGAGACAACGGAGAGGAGCTGGGTCAGCAGGACCAGCGGCAGACTGAGCCCGTCGATGCCCACCCGGTAGGCGATGCCCACCGCCGGGATCCAGGAGTAGGACTCCAGCAGCTGCATCCCGCCGTGCAGGTCGAAGCGTCCCAGGGCGACGATGGACACGTATGCGGAGAGCAGCGACGCGCCCAGGGCGATGCCCTTGATTGCCCGCGGGTTGCGGAAGAACAGCAGAAAGATCCCGCCGGCCAGCGGCAGGAAGAGCATCAGGCTAAGCATGGCACCCCCTCATCGCACCAGTCCTCCGATGATGAGCAGGATCACCCCGATAGCGATGACCAGCAGGTAGTTCTCCGCTCGCCCGGTCTGGACGAAGCGGAGCACGCCGCCCACCGCCTTGGTTCCCCAGCCGATCAGGTTGACCAGACCGTCCACCACGTAGAGATCGAAGACGCGGTAGAGGCGGGTCAGGCCGACGATCATTACGCCGATCAGGTTGACGAACCCGTCGATGACGTAGATGTCGAAGACGCGCAGCACGCCTGACACCCACACCGTGCCGCGGACCACCGTCCACTGGTAGAAGTCGTCGAAGTAGTACTTCCGCTCCGCCCAGGTGCTGAAGGGCTGGAAGGCCCGCCGCACCGCTGCGGGCGACAGCCAGCGCCAGCGGTAGAGCGCGGCGGCGACCCCCATGCCCGCCAGGGCGACGGCCGTGGAAATCACCGCGATCCGCAGATCAAACGGGACCGCCGCCTCTTCCCCGAAGCGCACGAACCGGCCGAACGGGCTCCCCAGGAATGGTGCGCCGACGAAGCCGATGAAAGCGGCGAAGAAGGCCAGGAACCACAGCGGGCCGGTCATCACCCGGGGGCTTTCGTGGGGGTGGACGACCGTCCCCTGGCCGTGCCCGGACGATTCGTGCGCCGGCGCCCACCGCGGCTCCCCGAGGAAGGTGTAGAACATCATCCGCATCACGTAGAACGCGGTGATGAACGAGGTCACTAAGCCCACGTAGAAGAGCGGCGGATTATTGTGCCACGCCTCCGTCAAGATTTCATCTTTTGACCAGAACCCGGCGAAGGGAAAGATCCCGGCCAGCGCCAGGCTGCCGATCAGCATGGTCCAGTAGGTGGAGGGCATGACCCGGGCCAGGCCGCCCATCTGCTTCATGTCGTTGGTGTGCATCGCGTGGATGACGCTGCCCGCCCCGAGGAAGAGGAGGGCCTTGAAGAAGGCGTGGGTCAGCAGGTGGAAGACCCCGGCGGTGTAGCCCAGCACCCCGAGGCCCAGCATCATGTAGCCCAGCTGGCTGATCGTCGAATAGGCCATCACGCGCTTGATGTCGTCCTGCACCACGGCGATCGTCGCCGCCATGAAGGCGCTGATCCCACCGATCCAGGCGACCACCGCGAGCGCCGTGTGGTCGGGCGAAGAGAAGAAGATGAGGAAGAGGCGGGCCACCATGTAGACGCCGGCGGCCACCATAGTGGCGGCGTGGATCAGGGCGGAGACCGGTGTGGGGCCCTCCATCGCGTCGGGCAGCCAGACGTGCAGCGGCACCTGGGCCGACTTGCCGATGGCACCGCCGAAGAGCAGCAGCGCGATCCCCGTCAGCAGGCCGCCGGAGAGGTGGCCGCTCTCCACGGCCTCGAAGGTCTGGCCGAAGCCCAGCGTCCCCAGGTTGAAGAACACCAGCAGAATGCCCGCGAAGAAGAAGACGTCGCCCACGCGGGTGGTGATGAAGGCCTTCAGCGACGCACGGGCGGCGGCGGGGCGCTCGAACCAGAAGCCGATCAGCAAATAGGAGCAGAGGCCGACCAGCTCCCACCCCACATAAAGGAAGAGGAAGTTGTCCGCCAGGACCAGCAGCAGCATCGAAGCGGCGAAGAGGGAGAGGTAGGCGAAGAAGCGCGGGTAGCGGGGGTCGCCGTGCATGTAGCCGACGGAGTAGATGAAGATCATCGACCCCACCACGGTGACCACGAGCAGCATCACCGCGGTCAGTGCGTCCACCTGGATGCCCAGCGCCAGCGGCTGCTGGCCCAGCACGAGCCAGTTGATCGTGGAGTGGATCGGTTCGGCGCCCCCGAGCAGGCGGAAGAAGAGCAGGAGCGAGAAGACCGCGGCGGCGAGCAGCGCTCCGATGGCGACGGAGGCGCCCTGCCCGGGGAGCCGCCGGCCGAAGAAGACGATCAGCCCGAAGGCGAGGAAGGGGAGCAGCGGGATCAGCCAGGCCAGCGCCGTCATCTCACCACTTCATCACGTTGATCTCGTCGACGTGAATGGTCTCCAGGTTGCGGTAGACCGCCAGCACCAAGGCCAGACCCACCGCGGCCTCGCAGGCCGCCAGGGTGATGATGATCAGGGCGAAGACGTGCCCCGCCAGCGCCCCCGGCGCCACGTAGCGGTTGAAGGCCACGAGGTTAATGTTGGCCGCGTTGAGCATCAGCTCGATGCCCATCAGAATGGCCACGGCGTTGCGGCGGGTGAGGATGCCGTACAGCCCCAGCCCGAAGAGCAGGGCACTGACGGCCAGGTAGTGGTTGAGGCCGACCTGCATCCGTCCTCCCTCTCCCCTCCCCGCCCTATTGCTCCCGGCGGGCGATGACGAGCGCGCCCACCAGCGAGACCAGCAGCACCAGGCTGCTGATCTCAAACGCCAGGATGAAGTTGGTGAGAAACGCGCCGCCCACCGCCGCTACGTTGGAGCGCGGCAGCGTGCCGGCGACGAGCGGCCAGGGCGTCCGCAGAAACAAGCTCAGCAGGGCGATGGTCAGCGCGCCGGCCACCAGCCCCCCGACCAGCTGCTGCTCGTTCACCTGGCGCAGGGCCGTCCCCGTACCACCCTGTGTCAGCATGATCACGAAGAGAATCAGCACCGCGATGGCGCCGGCGTAGATCAGGATCTGAATCCCCGCCACGAACTCGGCCTGCAGGAGCACGAAGAGCCCGGTCACCCCGAGGAAGCTGGGGATGAGCGACATCGCCGCGCGCACCAGGTTGCGGCTGGTGACGACGACGACCGCCGGCAGCAACGTGACGATCGCCAGGATGATGAAGGCGGCGAGTTCACCCACGGGAATCGGCTCGCCCGTCCGCCCTCAGACCAGCAGCCATCCCGTCACCAGCACCAGGACAAACCCCAGCGGCACCAAACCCTTCCAGGACAGGTTGAGCAGCTGGTCCAACCGCAGGCGCGGATAGGTCCAGCGCACCCA
>DATDQT010000020.1:0-19495 GCA_035292085.1 bacterium | reverse complement strand
CGGCCGCTCACCGCGCCCCCACACCCGCGGACCGGCCGATCCTGCGCTTGGTGCGCGAGCCGGTCAAGGACGTTCCGGAGGAAGAGTCAGCGGTCAAACTGGACGAGATGACGCTGCGGCTGCCAAAGAAGGGCGTGTGCGCGGCCTACTTGGTCAACAAACAGTGCTGGGAGATCGCCGACGCGTACTGCAACCACGCCCTCCACATCTGCCGGCTGCGGGAGTGCCCAGTGTACGACCTGCATCACGAGGCAATGGAAGAGCGATACACGAAGCGGTTCAAGCATCTCTGGTAGGCGCGTTCAGGCTTCGGCGAAATCCAGGTCCAGCAGTTCCCTCAGATCAGTAATCCACGCCCACGGCCGGATCCCCCGCGCACGTACCTCCTCTTCCCGCGGGCCAAAGCCGACGAAGCGGGCGCCGGCCGCCTCGGCGGTCTGGCCATCGACCCAGGAGTCCCCGATGACGTACACCCGGCGGACGCCCGGGAGACGCGCGCTCAGGTAGGTCACCCCGTGGGGGTCGGGTTTGAGGTCGGCGACATCGTCCCGGGTTGCGATGGCGTCGAACGGTGCGCGCATGCCGAAGGCGGTGAGCCGCTCAAGCGTGGCGTCGCGCCGGTTGTTCGTCAACAGGCCGAGACGGAACCGCCGGTGGTCGAGTTCCCTCAGGATGTCCGCCGCATGCTCCACCGCCGCGGCATCCTTGAGTCCGAGGTCTTCCTCCTCCACGATCACGTCCCACATGCGCCTGGCCAACGCCTCGTCGTGCCGGCGGCCCCGCTCGACGAGCTGGGGAATCGCGAGGACCATCAGGCGGACGTCGGTTTCCTCTGGGGCCCCGGCCGCCCGCAGCAGCGCGATCAGCCGCTGCCGGATTTTTCGGAAGTCGATCGTCGAATGGATGAGGGTGTTGTCGAGGTCGAAGATCAGCGCGACTTCCGAGGGGTCGAGCATTCCAGCGAAGGGATTCGAACAGTCTCCTCCAATTCCATTCCCAGGGTGGGTGCAGCGACGGCAGGCAGGCGAGGCATGGTCGAGGCGGGACAACAGGCTCCAGAATTCACGCTTCCCAGCGACGCAGGGACGCCGGTGTCATTGCGTGAGTTTCGCGGGCAGCGGGTCGTGCTGTGGTTCTACGTGCGCGACGATACCCCGGGCTGAACGGTCGAAGCCTCCGCGTTCCGTGACGACTACGCGGCGTACAGGAAGCTCGGCGTCGCCCTCCTGGGGGTCAGCACCGATTCGGTGGAGTCCCACGCCAGGTGGAAGGCGAAACTCGGCATTCCCCACCCGCTGCTCGCCGATACCGACCACACGATCGCCGAGCGCTACGGCGTGTGGGTCGAGAAGACCCGACCCGATGGGGGCAAGTACTGGGGCGTCGCCCGCACGACGTTCTTGATCGATGAGCAGGGGACGGTCTTCAAGGTGTTCCCCAAAGTTCAGGTGCAGGGACACTCCGCCGAGGTGCTGGCGGCGCTAGCTAGCCGTGGCTGACAAACACGTGGCTACGCGGCTGCGAAGCTTCATGGGGTGCCGATAGCCACGATAGCCACGTCAGTACCAGCCACGTTAGTTCCAGCCACGTCGGTCAGAATTTCATCCCGGCTCTGGCAATCCCCTGAATGAAGTACCGCTGCAGCACGAAGAACAGCACCAGGACCGGCAGCACGGAGAACGTCGCGGCGGCCATCAGCAGCCGCGGCTGCGTGCCCCACTCGCTGGAGAACGACAGCAGGCCGACCATGATTGGCCGCATCTCCGGCGTGTTGGTGACGATCAGCGGCCACGTCAGCGCGTTCCAGGACCCCAGGAAGCTGAGCAGCGCCACGGTGATGAAGGCCGGTTTGCTCAGCGGCACGACGACCCGCCACAGAAACGTCCAGTGTGACGCCCCGTCGATGGTGGCCGCGTCTTGCAGTTCCCCGGGGATCGTGGCAAAGAACTGCCGCATGAAGAAGATTCCAAACACGCTGCTCAGAAACGGGACGATGAGCGCGAAGTAGGTGTTGAGCCACCCCAGCCGAGACACCGTGATGTAGTTGGGTACCAGCTGGACCTCTCCGGGGACCATCAGCGTCCCCAAGAAGACCACGAAGAGCAGTTCTCTCCCGCGGAACCGCATGCGGGCGAACGCGTAGCCGGCCAGCGCGGACGTGATCAAGACACCCAGGGTTTCCAGCACCGAGATGACCGTGCTGTTGAAGAAGTACCGGCCGAACGGGGCATGGGTCCACGCGTCGACGAAGTTCTTCCACTCGATCCGCGACGGGACCCACGTGAACGGATCGGTGAAGATCTCCTGCAGCGGTTTGACCGCGGTGACGACCATCAGGTAGTAGGGGAGCAGCATCACCGCCACGCTGGCGAGGAGCACCAGATGGACCAGCAGCGCGCCTCGCCGGCCGGGCCGCGGCGCGGCGAGCGGCACGGCGGGAGCGGCCAGCGACTCAGCCATGGCGCCGCCATGAACCCGAGCGGGCGAGTGGTTCATGGTCAGGTGTCATAGTGCACGCGCCCGGCCAGCAACCGGCGCTGCAGCATCGTGATCACGAAGATGACGGCGAACAGCACGTACGCCTGGGCCGCGGCCGACCCCATCCGGAAGTACTGGAACCCCTCCCGGTAGATGGAGAACACGATGGTCAGGGTCCGGTCCAGCGGCCCGCCGCCGGTCATGAACAGCGGCAGCGCGAACACCTTGAACGCGCCGATCATGCTGATGACCAGGATGAAGTAGGTGGTCGGCGACAGCAGGGGCAGGGTGACGTAGCGGAACGATTGCCAGGCATTGGCGCCGTCGATCTGCGCGGCCTCGTAGTATTCTTGGGAGATGTTCTGCAGCCCCGCGAGAAAGATCACGATGTCCCGCCCCAGGCTTCCCCAGATCGCCACGGCGATCAAGGCCGGCATCGCGAGGTGTTCGTTGAGGAGCCACTGCTGCTCTGGGATGCCGAGCCGGTGGAGCACGTAGTTGAGCAACCCGAACTGGTCGGGGTGGTACAGCCACTGCCACACCATCGCCGCCGCGGCCAGGGGCGTGACGTAGGGGATGAAGAAGGCCGTGCGGTACCACGACATCGCGGTCAGTTTGCGGTTCAGCAGGACCGCAAACACCAGCGCGAGGGGGATCGCGACGGCCACGGAGACCATCGAGAAATACGTGGTGTTCGCCAGCGCCGTGAGGAACTTCGGGTTCGAGGCCAGCGCCGCGTAGTTCGCGGCCCCGACGAACGGCTTCACCGGATCGATGAGGTTCCAGCGGAGCAGGCTGACGTAGAAGGCATACCCGATCGGGAACAGGTGGAACACGGCCAGGACCGCCGTGGCCGGGAGGAGGAAGGCGTACCCTTCCAGATCCTCCAGCAGCCGCCGGAGGCGGCGGGGGACGGGACGGGCCGCCACCGTCCCCCGTGCCGAGGCGTCAACGGCCCCCATGCCACACGCCCGCGCCGCTTACTTCCGCTGTGCCAGGAGTCGGTTGGCTTTCACGGCGGCCTGGTCCAGCGCATCCTTGGGGCTGAGTTTGCCCAGCAGCGCCGCTTCCACCGCGTCGGAGATGATGTCGCGGATCTCCTGCCACTCCGCCATGCTGGGTTCGGTCCTGGCGAACTCCAGCGAATCCAATCCCGCGCGCACCTCTGGGTTGTCCCGGAGGAAGACCCGCATCAGCGTCGAGTCGCGCCCGGACCGGCGCACCGGCATGTAGAACGTCCTCAGCGACCAGCGCGCCGTCCCGTTGGTCCCGGTGATGAACTTGATGTACTTCCAGGCCGCGGCCTGCTGCTCGGGGGTCGCCTTTGACGTGATCGCGACGTCGGTGCCCGACAGCAGGGTCGTGCGGCTCCTGTTGTAGGGCAGGGGGGCCAGGCCCACTTTGAACTTCCCGCCCACCGCCGCCAGCGCGAACGAGTACCCGGGGTTCGTCGCAAAGTACATCGCGACCTTGCCCGCGGCGAAGTCGGCGTCGGCGAAGCCCGGCAGGACATAGGCGACCTTGTCCTTGTTCACCAGGTCCACCAGCCACTGCAGGGCTTCCACGCCGGCCGGACTGTTGAACGCGACCTCCTTGCCGCCGTCTTTCACAAACGCCCCGCCGTTGGCGAGCATCATCGTCGTGAAGTAGTCGGTGGTCGGGCGGATGACGAATCCGTAGCGGGTGACACGGCCGCCCTCGACCTTCGTTAGCGTCTTCGCGGCGGCGGCGAACTCGGCCCACGTCTGCGGGACCTTGACGTTGGCCTCCCTGAACAGGTCGATGTTGTAGAACAGCAGGTACAGGCTCTTGTTGAACGGCATCGTCCACATGACCCCGTTGAACGTGTTGGCCGAACGGAGGATCGGGAAGATGTCGTTGAGGTCCTCCGCCGACAGGCCGTCGGCCCCCTTGATGAACCGCTCCATGGGGACGATGGCGTTCGCACGGATCAACTGGTCGGTCCAGGTCGGGAACAGCTGGGTGATGGTCGGCGGGTTTCCGGCGGCGACCGACGCGATAACCTTCTGGTTCAGCACGCCGTAGTTCCCCTGATAGATTGCGTCGACGACGATGCCGGGGTTCAGTTTGTTGAAATCCGCCGTTAACTCGTTCACGGCGGGGAGCAGCACGCCGCTCATCCCGTGCCAGAAGGAAATCCGGACCGGACCGCCGGCGGCGCTCGGGGCGATGAGGGCCGCCACGAGCAAAATGCCGGCCAGCGCGATCCGGGCGATGCGCCAGGCAGTGGTCTTCATAGGAAGCCTCCTTGGGGTCCGGTGAGTGATCTGCGAGAACGTTCGACTGGCTTCCGAGGGGGTCCTCTGTGGAAAGTCGGATCGGAAACCGGAAACGGGAAACCGGTCGCCGTGACGTCTAGTTCCTCGGTTCCCGGCTTCCGGTGACCGGTGTCCGGTTCTAGGGGTACAGCCGGTTGATCAATCGGGGGAACGGAATGGCTTCGCGGATGTGCTCGATCCCGGCGATCCACGCCACGGTCCGTTCGATGCCCAGGCCGAATCCGGAGTGCGGCACCGACCCGTAGCGCCGGAGGTCCAGGTACCACTGGTAGGTCTCTGGTGGCAGCCCGTGCTCCTGCAGCCGCTGCTCGAGCACGGTGAGATCGTGGATCCGCTGGCCTCCGCCGATGATCTCCCCGTACCCTTCCGGAGCGAGCAGGTCCGCCGAGAGGACGACATCCGGCCGCTCCGGGTCGGGCTGCATGTAAAACGCCTTGCACCTCGCCGGGTAGTGATGGACGAACACCGGGCGATCATACGCGGAGGAGATGACCGTCTCCTCATCCCCGCCGAAGTCCTCGCCCCACGGGACGGGCTTCCCGGCGTGGTCGAGCACCGACAAGGCCTCGTCGTAAGAAATCCGCGGAAACGGTGGCCGCACCGTGGCCAGCCTGCCGAGGTCGCGGTCGAGGCTCTCCAGATCCGCGCGCCGCCGGGCGACGACCTGCGCGACCACGGCGCTGACCATCTGCTCGGCGAGATCCATGTAGCCGTCCAGCGTCAGGTACGCCGCCTCCGGTTCGACCATCCAGAATTCGGTCAGGTGGCGCCGGGTCTTGGACTTCTCGGCGCGGAACGTCGGGCCGAAACAGTACACCCGTCCGAACGCCATCGCCGCGGCTTCGTTGTACAGCTGTCCGGACTGGGTCAGATACGCGGTGCCGAGGTCGAAGTACGGGGTTTCGAACAGCGTCGTCGTTCCCTCCACCGACGCCGGGGTGAGGATCGGCGTGTCCACGCGCAGAAACCCCTGCCCGTCGAGGAAGTCGCTGCAGGCCCGGATGACCTCCGCCCGGATCCGCATCAGCGCATGCTGCCTGCGGCTGCGCAGCCACAGATGGCGGTGGTCCATCAGGAACTCGACGCCGTGTTCTTTGGGCGTGATCGGGTAGGGGGCGGCTTCCTGGATCACGTCGAGACCGGCCACCGACAATTCGTAGCCGCCCGGCGCACGGGCATCGGCCCGGACCGTCCCCCGGACGGCGACGGAGGACTCCTGGGCCAGTGTGCCGGCGGCCGCGAATGCCTCCGCCGGCACGTCCTGGCGGGCCATCACGCACTGCATCACGCCCGATCCGTCACGGACCTGGAGAAAGTGGATCTTCCCGCTGCTGCGCGCGTGGTACAGCCAGCCGCGAATCTCAACGGCCTGCCCGACGTGGGCCCCGGCGTCCTCGATCCGGATCGGAATCGGCGTCATCTACACAATCCACCTAATCTAGGATATACTAAGTTCGTCGCGCCGCCATGCGCGGCGCAAAGCCGTTATTCTGGTTGTGTGTGGAGTGGGTGGTTGGACGTGCCCACTCTTTTTTATGGTGAAGGTGGAGGGGAACGCGATAATGGCGCGCGCGGGCATCGCGCATCAGGTAGAAGATCTGGCGCGGCCGATCGCCGAGCGGATGGGGCTGGAAGTCGTCGACGTCCAGGTGACCGGCGGCGGCAACACGACGATCCTGCGCGTGCTGGTCGATCGCCCCGACGGGGGGATCACGGTCGACGAGTGCGCGAGGGTCAGCGAGTCGCTGAGCCGGCAGCTGGACCTGTACGATTTGTTCGCGCACCGGTACACGCTGGAAGTCAGCTCGCCGGGGCTCGACCGGCCTCTGCGCACCGAGGCGGATTTCCGGCGGTTCGCGGGGCGGCGGGCCGAGATCGTCATGACCGCGGCGATCGAAGGGCCGCAGCGGCGGTTCCGCGGGCGGATCCTGGGCGTGGTGGCCGCCTCGGCGGTCCTGGACATCGACGGCCGCCAGCTTCACCTGCCGCTGGAGCAGATGGCGTCGGCGAAATTGACCGTGGAGTTGGAAGACCTGCGGGCGGATCTACAGCGGTAGATTCGCATCACGTGAGGAGCGGGCGATGAACCTTGAGTTGATGAAGGCGCTGGAACAAATCGAAGAGGAAAAAGGGATCTCGAAAGAGGTCATCGTCGAGGCCATCGAAGCCGCACTGCTGTCGGCGTACAAGAAGAACTACGGCGCGTCGGCCCAGAACATGCGCATCGAGATGGACCGGGAGTCCGGGGAGATGCACGCGTACCAGATCCGGACGATCGTCGAGACCGTCGAGGATGAAAACACGCAGATCTCCCTGGCCGAAGCGCGGGAGTGGGATCCGACGGCGACGGTCGGCGAGATGGTGGAGATCGAAGTCACTCCCCGGGACTTCGGTCGAATCGCCGCGCAGACCGCCAAGCAGGTCGTCGTCCAGCGGCTGCGCGAGGCCGAACGGGATCTTGTGTACAAGGAGTTCCGCGACCGCGAAGGGGACATCGTCACCGGCATCGTGCAGCGGATCGAGCGCAAGAACGTCTACCTGGACCTCGGGCGGATCGAGGCGGTGCTTCCCCCGACGGAGCAGATCCCGCGCGAGAGTTACCGGCAGTCCGAGCGCATCAAGGCCTACGTCGTCGAAGTGCGGCAGGGGACGCGGGGTCCGCAGATCGTGGTGTCGCGGACCCACCCGGGGCTGCTGAAGCGGCTGTTTGAGCTGGAGGTGCCGGAGATCTACGAGGGGATCGTCGAGATCAAGGCGATCGCCCGCGAAGCCGGCGGCCGCAGCAAGTTCGCCGTCGCCTCGCGCGACAAGAACGTCGACGCGGTGGGGGCGTGCGTCGGCCCCAAGGGATCGCGGGTGCAGTCCATCGTCGACGAACTGAAAGGCGAGAAGATCGACATCGTCGCCTGGAACCCCGCCCAGGCCCTGTTTGTGGGCGCCGCCCTGTCGCCGGCGAAAGTCTCCCGTGTCGAGATCGACGACGAGACGAAGACCGCGCTGGTCATCGTGCCCGACAACCAGCTGTCGCTGGCCATCGGGAAAGAGGGGCAAAACGCCCGCCTCGCGGCCAAACTGACCGGGTGGCGGATCGATATCAAGAGTGAGACTCAGATCAAGGAGATCGAGGCCAAGAAACTGTTCGTGGACTTGCCTGAGGAGCCCGACGCCGTCGTCACGACGGAAGAGGCGGTGCCGGCCGAAGCGGCCCAGGTCGCACAGGTCGCAGAGGAGGCCGCCGAGGTGGCTGAGCAAGTGGCCGCCGAAGGCGCTCCCGCTGACACGGTCGAGGCGATCGAGGCCGTCGCCGCGGAAGCGGACGAGGCGGCTCCCGACGCCGCGGCCGTCGATGCAGATGCGGAGATGGCGAGGAAGGATGCCTAGGACCCGGCGCGTGCCGATGCGGTCGTGTGTGGCCTGCGGGCGTTCCCGCGCGAAGCGCGAGTTGATCCGCGTGGTCCGGACGCCCGAGCGGCAGGTCAGGATTGATGCCACCGGCAAATTGCCAGGCCGGGGCGCGTACGTGTGCCGCGACGCGCAGTGCGCGGAAACCGGGCTGCGGGAGCAGCGGCTGGCGCATGCGCTCGAGGTCGCCATACCCGCCGATGTGGCCGAGCAGCTCCGCCATGCCGCCGGGCAGATTGAAGGAGTCCATCGCTGATGCGCGTGCATGAACTGGCCAAAGAACTCGGTCTGTCCAGCAAGACAGTCATGGAGATGCTGGCCGCGATGAAGGTCAGCGTCAAGAGCCACAGTTCGTCGCTGGACGATGCCACCGTCGAACGGGTCCGGCGTCAGGCGAAGAGCAAGGCGCAGCCCGCCCCGGCCGCGCCCCCTGCGCCCGTGAGGGTGGCCAAGACACCGACCGGTGAGCGGATCCTGGGCATGCGGAAGATCGTGCCGCCGCCACCGCCGGCCGTCGAAGAGCCCCTGGTCGAAACAGCTGAACCGGCCGCAGGCCCCGAGCGGGCGCCGCGAATCGAAGGGGAACCCGTGGCGCCGCCGCCGGTCCACGAACAGAAACCCGCACCGGCCGCCGAACCGAGGAAGCCGGCGGCTGCGGTGAAACCGGCTACGCGGCCGGCCGCGCCACCCGCCAGAACACCGACAAAAGACACCCGCCCGTCTCCGCCCCGCGGGGCGCCTGGGCCGGCACGGCCTCAGATCCGGCCGGCTCCGCCCCGCCGCGAGATGCCCAGGCATGCACCCGTACCCGGCGCCGGGCCGCAGGCCGGTCCCCCGACCCCGCTGCTTCCGCTGGCTCCGCCTCCCGGGCCGTATGCACCGCCGCGGGAACGGAAGACGCGCGAGCGGATGCCGCCTCCTCCGCCGACCGAACCGGTGTCGCCGATGATTGTGCCGGCGGAGATCGACCTGAGCGGCCCGATCACGGTGGGAGAACTGGCCGCGAGACTCGAGATTCCCGCGGGCGAGGTCGTCAAGAAACTGCTCGAAGGCGGCGTCCTGGCCGGGATCAACCAGCAGATTCCGCTCGACGTGGCGACGAAGGCCGTGCAGGCCCTCGGATCATCCGTCCGCGCGGCGGCGGGCGCGCACGCGCCGGCCGCTCAGGCGCCCAAGCGCCTGGAGATTGCCAAAGACGCCGCGGCCCCGCTGCGGCCGCCGGTGGTCACGATCATGGGGCATGTCGATCACGGGAAGACGTCGCTGCTGGACGCCATCCGGCAGACCAACGTCGCCGATCGGGAAGTCGGGGGGATCACCCAGCACATTGGAGCGTCGACCGTCGAGACCGACGGACGCCGGATCGTGTTCATCGACACGCCCGGACACGAGGCCTTCACCACGCTGCGGGCACGCGGCGCCCAGGTCACCGACATCGCCATCCTCGTCGTCGCGGCCGACGACGGGGTCATGCCGCAGACGATCGAGGCCATGAACCACGCGAAGGCGGCCGGTGTGCCGATTATCGTGGCCGTCAACAAGATCGATCTGTCCCAGGCGAATCCGGACCGCGTCAAACAACAGCTCGCCGAACAGGGGCTGACGCCGGAGGATTGGGGCGGCGACACCGTGACGGTGCCGGTCTCGGCCCGCACCAAACAGGGTGTCAAAGAACTCCTGGAGATGATCCTGCTCGTCGCCGAACTGCACGAACTGCGCGCCGATCCCACGCGGCCGGGCCGCGGGACGGTCGTCGAAGCGACGCTGGACAAAGGCCGCGGTCCCGTGGCCACCGTCCTGGTGCAGGAGGGCACGCTGCGGGTGGGGGACGCCATCGTCGCCGGCGAGGCCTACGGCCGTGTGCGTGCGATGTCCAATGACCGGGGAGACCGGGTCACAGAGGCGCCGCCCGCGACGCCGGTGGAGGTCGTCGGGTTGAGCACCGTGCCGGTCGCCGGAGACATGCTGGAAGTGGTGCGTGATGACCGGCTGGCCAAGGCCGTGGCGGAGGAGCGCGTCGAGCGCCGGAAGGCGGCCGAGTCCGCGACCGCCCGGGCGGCCGGCGAAGACCTCTACGCGCATGCTGAAGGACCCAAAGAACTGCGGATCATCCTCAAGGCCGACACGCACGGCTCGGTGGAAGCGTTGTCGGCCGCCATCGTCCGGCTGGGGACGCCCGAGGTCGGCGTCACGGTGCTCCATGAGGCCGTCGGCAATGTCACCGAGTCAGACGTCATGCTGGCGGCGGCCAGCCGCGCGCTGGTTGTCGGCTTCAACGTGCGGCCCGACGCCCAGGTGCGCAAACTGGCCGAGCAGGAGCAGATCGATATCTTAGCCTACCGGATCATCTATGAGGCGATCGATGACCTCAAGGCCCGGACGCGCGGTCTGCTGGCCCCCAAGCGGCGCGAAGTCTCGCTGGGCCAGGCCGAGGTCCGGCAGACGTTCTCGATTTCCCGGGTCGGCATGATCGCCGGGTGCTACGTGACCAACGGCGCCATCAACCGCGGCGCGACGATGCGGGTGATCCGCGACGGCGTTGTCGTGCACGAGGGAAAGATCTCTTCGCTGCGGCGGTTCAAGGAGGATGTCCGCGAGGTCACCGAAGGCTTCGAGTGCGGCATCGCCCTGGAGCGCTTCAACGACGTCAAAGAGGGGGACATCCTGGAAGCCTTCGAGGTCCGCGAAGAACCCGCGTAGCCGTTGGCATGATCGTCGGAGTTCTGCGAGTCGCGTTCAGCATTCCCGGCAGTACCAGCCTCAAGGACAAGCGCCGGCTGGTGCAGAGCCTGCTCACCCGCCTCCACCAGCTCCGGGTCGCGGCGGCGGAGGTGGACGCGCAGGACAACATGCGACGGGCGGAGCTGGCCGTGGCCTGTGTGAGTACCGGGGTGCGCCACGTCCATCAGATCCTCTCCCGCGCGCTGGCCCTGGCCCAGCGCGAGACGGAAATGGTGTTGATCGACCACGAGATGGAAGTCCGATAAGCCGCGTTGAGGTTCTCGCGATGACGCACCGCATCGAACGGCTTCAGGAGTTCCTGAAAACCGAGGTCAGCCAGATCATCCAGCAGGAACTGAAAGACCCCCGCATCGGCTTCGTCTCGATCACCGACGTTGCGGTGAGCGAGGACCTCCGCCACGCGCGCGTGTTCGTGAGCGTGCTCGGCGACGACGACGCGAAAGCGCAGACGATGACCGGCCTGCACAGGGCGCAGGGCTTCATCCGCGCCGAGGTGGCCAAGCGGATGCGCACCCGCTATACACCCGAGATTGCGTTCAGGCTCGATGAGTCGATTGAACGGGGCACGCGGGTCATGTCTCTCATCCGCGACGTGACCAAGGAGACCCATGAGCCCACACCCGGTCGGCCAGATCGCGGCGACTCTTCGGACCAGTCGTAGCGTCCTCATCGTCTGCCACGTCGGCCCGGACGGCGACTGCATCGGGTCCGCGCTCGCGCTGGCCCTGGCCCTGGATGCCCTCGACGTGCCCTGCATCGTCGGCAGCGCCGACGGCGTGCCCGAGACGCTGCGATTCCTTCCGGCCAGCGCCCGCATTGTAACCGTCCCGCCGGCCGATCCCCCCGACGCGTCCGTTGCCGTCGAGTGCAGCACACCGGAACGCGCGGGAACGTTCGCCGCCGCGCTGGTCTCCGCGCGGACGGTCGTCAACCTCGACCACCATCTGATGAACAGCCAGTACGGCACCATCGTGTACTGGGACACGACCGCCGCGGCCGTCGGGGAGCAGGTCGAGGAGATCATCCGGGCGCTGGGAGTGCCGGTGACGCCCGCGATCGCCGAATGCCTCCTCGCCGCCGTCGTGACGGACACGGGCGTGTTCCGCTTTCCGAACACCTCGCCGAAGGTGCTCCGGCTCGCGGCCGCACTGGTGGAGGCGGGGGCCTCCACCCACCGGATTGTGGAGCAGGTCTACGAAGCGCGCACGCCGGGCAGTGTGCGGCTGCTGGGACAGGCGCTGGCGACCGTACGGCTGACGCCCGACGGCCGGGCCGCCTGGACGGTCGTCACGCCCCCGATGCTGGCGGACAGCGGCGCGCTGCCGGAGGATACCACCGGGATCGCCGGCGCGCTGCGGCAGATCTCCGGCGTGCGGGTCGCCCTGATGTTCGAGCAGACGGGGGATGGGATCCGCGTGAGCATCCGGTCGCGCGACGGCGCCCGGTCCAACGTGATCGCCGAAGCGCTCGGCGGAGGCGGGCATGCCGGCGCGGCGGGCTTCACGCAGCAGGGCACGCTGGACGACGTGGTCGCGCTGACCCTGAAGGAAGTGCACAAGGAACTCACCCGGCCGCCCTCGTGATGAACGGGGTCCTCAACGTGCTCAAACCCGTGGGCATGACATCCCACGACGTCGTCGATGCGGTCCGTCGCCTCGCGGCAACGCGCCGGGTCGGCCACGCGGGGACGCTCGATCCCGGCGCCGCCGGCGTGCTGGTCGTCTGCGTCGAGAAAGCCACGCGGATCACGGAGTTCCTCTCTGAAGCCGACAAAGAATACCGGGTCGAAGTGGCGTTCGGGACGGCCACCGATACCGGGGACGCGTACGGCCAGCCCATCCGGACCGGCGAGACCGGGTCCTTGACCGAGGACCGCATCGACGAGGCGCTGGCGGATTTTCGAGGCGAGATCGAGCAGGTTCCACCGATGGCCTCAGCCGTGCACGTCGGGGGAACGCGGCTGTACGAGGCGGCCCGGCGCGGCGAAATGGTCGAGGTGCCTCCACGGCGGGTCACCGTGTACGCGCTCGACCTGCTCGCGTACAATTCGTTGACCGCGCATGCCTGGCTCCACGTCCGGTGCTCCAAGGGCACGTACATCCGGCGGCTGTGCCACGATCTGGGCGAACGGCTGGGCTGCGGCGGCCATGCCTCGTTCATGGTGCGGACGCGGGTGGGCCGGTATCGCATCGAAGGGGCCGCCACGCTGGAAGAACTCACCGCCGCGGCCGCCGATGGCCGGCTGGATATGCTCGTCGAGTCCCCGGGAGCTGCGCTGGCCGACCTGCCGTCGGTAGAACTGACGGCGCCCCAACGCCAGGCGGTCATGCACGGCCAGGGCATCCCGCTGTTTCGTGTGCCCGGCTGGCAGCAGCTCATGGGAGCGCCGCTGGTCTGCCTGTCGGATGCGACCGGTCTGGTCGCCGTGGCCCGCGTAGAGGAGGGGATGCTCAAACCCTTCAAGGTCTTACGAGATGCCTAAGAAGACGATCCAATAACATGGAAGTCATCCATGGCTTGGAGCGTTTCCCCGCGCAGCGCGTCCCCCTCATCCTGTGCCTGGGCATGTTCGACGGCGTGCACCGGGGGCACCGCGCGCTGATCGATGCCGCCCTCAGCCACGCCCGCGCACTGGAGGGCCGCTGCGCCGCGATCACCTTCGACCCGCACCCCGTCCGCGTGATCTCCGACCCGCCGGGTCCGGTCCTGCTGACGACCGTTCCCGAACGCCTCGGTCTCCTCGCCGAAGATGGCGCGGATCTGGCGGTTGTCGTGCGTTTCGACGACACACTGCGCACGTCGTCCCCCGACGAGTGGATCCGTGTGTTGGTCGACGCGACGAAGATGCGGGCGGTCTTCTGCGGTCCCAATTACTCGTTCGGTTTTGAACGGCGCGGCAATGTCGACGTGCTGCAGCGCACCGGCGGCCGAGACGGATTTGAGGTCCACGTGGTGCCGGCGGTAACGATCGACGGGACCGTGGTGAGCAGCACGGCGATCCGCCGATTCGTGCGGGCGGGAGACATGAAAGCGGCGGCACGCCAGCTGGGGCGCTGGTACGCGGTGCACGGCGAGGTGGTGCGTGGCGACGGGCGCGGCGTCGAATTGGGATTCCCGACCGCCAACGTCATGCCGCCGGTCGACAAGGTGCTGCCGGCGAGCGGGATCTATGCCGCGTTCGTCCACACGGTAGACCGCGCGTACGGCGCGGCGACGAGTGTGGGCACACGCCCGACCTTCGGAGGCGGAGAGCTCGTGATCGAGGCGCATTTGCTCGACTATGAGGGGACGCTGTACGGCGAGACGATCGGCATCCATTTTGTGGAGCGGCTCCGAGATGAGCGTGCCTTTACCTCGGTGGACGCGCTGGTTGCCCAAATGCGGGAGGACGTCGCGGCGACACGCCGCATCCTCGCCGGTGTCGGCGGCCACCCGTTCGGCGAGTCCTGAGTGTCGTGTGCATTCTGTGCTGTGATGTGCTAGCCTATATGTAAAGCGTCGGCTGGGAGGTGCGTGCCTCCGGCGGCCTCTCGGCTTTCGACACGACTCCAATGGAGGGAGCATACGCGCGTGGCTCTGCCAAAACCCACGAAGACCCAGATCGTTGACAAGTTCAAGCGCCATCAGGTGGACACCGGTTCTCCAGAAGTCCAGATCGGCCTGCTGACCGAACGCATCACGCAGCTCAGCGAGCACCTCGCCACCCACAAGAAAGACGTCCACTCCCGCCGCGGGCTGCTGCACCTGGTCAGCCAGCGCCGGCGGTTGCTGGCGTACCTGATGCGTTCGGACGTCAAGCGGTATCGGGAACTGGTTGACAGCCTTGGCCTGCGGCGCTAGGCGCCGTCGCGTCGAGGGAAAACTCAGGGAGCGGGACGTCCCCGCTCCCGTTGTCTATGTGGAAGGTGAAAAGGGATGAGTATGAACCGTTCTGACCTGACTCGCGTCAGCGTCGAGGTGGGAACCGAACCTGTGTCATTCGAGACGGGCTGGCTGGCCAGGCAGGCCGACGGCTCGGTCGTCGTGCGGCACGGGGACACGATCGTGCTCGTCACGGCCACGATGTCGGCGACGCCGCGCGAGGGCATCGATTTCTTCCCGCTGCTGTGCGACTACGAGGAGAAGATGTACGCGGCGGGCAAGATCCCCGGCGGATTCTTCAAGCGCGAAGGCCGGCCCGGCGAACGCGCCATCCTCGCGGCCCGGCTGATGGACCGGCCGATCCGGCCCCTGTTTCCCAAGGGCTTCCGCAACGACGTCCAGGTCGTCGCCACTGTGCTGTCCGCGGACCAGGCGCACGACCCCTCGGTGCTCGCCATCAACGGCGCGTCCGCGGCGCTGGCGCTGTCGGACATTCCGTTCGAAGGTCCGATCGGCGCCGTGCGGATCGGTCTCATCAACGGGGCGTTCGTCGTCAACCCGCCGATGCCGGCCCTCGACGCCGAGAGCGCGCTGGACCTGGTGGTCGCCGGGACGTCTGACGCCATCGTCATGGTCGAGGCCGGAGCCATTGAAGTGCCGGAAGAGCGGTTCGTCGACGGGCTGGCCCTGGCCCATGAGGAGATCAAGAAACTCATCGCGGTGCAGCGGGACCTCGCGGCGAAAGCCGGCCGGCCGAAGGTGGACGTCCCGGTGCTCGCCCCCGATCCGGACCTCACCGCCGCGGTGAGAGACCACGCGCTCCCGTTGATCCGCCGCGCGCTGGCCCAGCCGGAAAAGCTCGCGCGAGAAGACGCGATGCGCCTGGTCGCCGAGCAGGTCGCGCCGCCGGTCCTCGAACAGTTTCCCGACCGGGCATCGGAGATCACGGCCATCATCGAAGCGGCGACGAAGGAAGAGATCCGCCGCGCGATTCTGTCTGAGGGACGCCGTCCGGACGGCCGGGGGGTGAACGACATCCGCCCGCTGTCGGCGGTCGTCGGGATCCTGCCGCGGGCGCACGGGTCGGGACTGTTTCAGCGGGGCCAGACCCAGGTGCTCACGGTGGCGACGCTGGGCACCGGGGAAGACGAGCAGGTCATCGACGACATCAGCCTGCGCACGTCGAAGCGGTTCATGCACCACTACTCGTTCCCGCCGTTCTCTGTGGGTGAAGTCCGGCCCCTGCGCAGCCCGGGCCGCCGTGAGATCGGCCACGGCCTCCTCGCCGAACGGGCCCTGGCGCCGGTGCTGCCGGAGGAGGCGGCCTTTCCCTACACGATCCGCCTGGTCTCGGAAGTCCTGGAATCCAATGGGTCCACCTCGATGGCGTCGGTGTGCGGCTCCACGCTGGCGCTGATGGATGCGGGCGTGCCGATCGCCGCGCCGGTGGCGGGCATTTCGATCGGGCTGGTCACCGGAGAAGACCGCGCGGTGCTGCTCACCGACATCCAGGGGCTCGAAGACGCCATGGGCGACATGGACTTCAAAGTCGCGGGGACGCGCGCCGGGGTGACGGCCGTGCAGCTGGACATCAAGCTGAAAGGGCTTTCCCTCCGCGTCCTCCGCGACGCCATCGCGCAGGCCCGCGACGCGCGCCTGGCGATCCTGGACGTCATGACCGCAGCCATCGCGGCGCCGCGGGACAACCTGTCGCCGTTTGCGCCTCGCATCACGACGATCGAGATCAACCCGGACAAGATTCGCGAGGTCATCGGCCCCGGCGGCAAAGTGATCAACAAGATCACCGCAGAGACCGGCGTGAAGATCGACATCGAGCAGGACGGCCGCGTGATGGTCGCGTCCGCCGACGAGGCAGCCTCGCGCCGCGCGATCGAAATGATCGAGAGCATCGTGCGCGAGGCGAAGCCCGGCGAGACCTACCTGGGCCGCGTCAGCCGGGTGACGAATTTCGGCGCGTTTGTCGAGATCTTCCCGGGCAAGGAAGGTCTGGTCCACGTCTCGGAACTGTCCGACGAACGCGTCAACCGCGTGGAAGACGTCGTCAAAGTCGGCGATGAGATCACCGTCCGCGTCAAGGAGATCGACAACCTCGGCCGCATCAACCTCACCCGCCGGACCCCCGGCGCGCCGAGACCGGAAGGCGTTCCGGCCGCGGCGGGGCCAGGCGGCGGCCGGCCCCGCGGCTTCGACCGCAACCGCCGCCGGCGTCCGCAGCCCGACCGGGAGGGGCCTCCCCCGCGAACTTCATAACTCACCCAACTCACACAACCCGCACAACTCACACAATCAATGTCTACGATCTGCAATGAGTTGTGTCAGTTGGGTGAGTCGTGTGAGTTGTGTGAGTTCGGAGGGATTCCCGATTTCCGCTCGTATTCCACTTCAGTATGGATGAAGTCATCCGCCTGACAACGCTGCCGAATGGGCTGCGCGTGCTGACCGAACACATGCCCTCGGTGCGCACGGCCGCCGTCGGCATCTACGTGGGAGCGGGGTCCCGTGTCGAGAGCGCGGCCCAGCACGGCATCTCGCATTTCCTCGAGCACCTGTTCTTCAAAGGCACCGCGACCCGCACCGCGCTGGAAATTGCCCAGGCCGCCGACGACATCGGCGGGCAGATGAACGCGTTTACGGATCGGGAGCAGACCGTGTTCTACATCAAGGTGCTCTCGAGCCACCTGGACCAGGCCCTGGAAATCTACGCGGACATGCTCCTGCACTCGACGCTGGCCGACGAGGCCATTGAGCGCGAACGGCAGGTCATCACCGAGGAGATCAAAAGCTACGAGGACTCGCCGGACGAACTGGTGCAGGACCTCTTCGCGCAGACCGTGTGGAACGGGCATCCCCTCGGCCGCCCGGTCATCGGGACGCTGGCCACCGTCGGGCAGCTGACGCGCGCGCATTTTGTGGACTTCATCGACCGGCACTATCGACCCGACAATACGGTCATGGCGGTGGCCGGTGACGTCGAGCACGACGAGGTGGTCGACACGGCCGCGCGGCACTTTGGGTCGTGGACCGGCCGCGCGACGGTCGCGCCCGATGCGGTGCCGGTGAGTGCCCCGGGGATCGCCACCCGTCTGAAGGAGACCGAGCAGGTGCACCTCTGTCTGGGTACGGAGGGTCTGCCTCAGGCCAGCGAGCAGCAGTATGCTCTGGCCGTGCTGGACAACATCCTGGGCGGTGGACTGAGTTCGCGGCTGTTTCAGGAAATCCGCGAACAGCGCGGGCTGGTCTACACCATCACGTCGTACGCGTCGTCCTACCGCGACGGGGGACTGGTCGTCATCTACGCCGGGATGAGTCCCGAGGCAGGCCCGGAGGTTGTCACCCTGACCCTGCGCGAACTGGAGCGCATCGTCAGAGACCCGGTCGCCGACGCGGAGTTGCAGCGGGCGAAGGAGTCCCTCAAGGCCAACCTCATGCTGTCGCTGGAGAGCACGAGCAGCCGGATGTCCAAACTCGCGCGGGGCGAGATCTACTACGGGCGGCAGATCGGTCTGGACGAAATCGTCGGCCGCATCGACGCCGTGTCCGCCGCCGACGTGCAGGCTCTGGCGGCTCGGTTCTTCCGGCCCGAGTGCCTGGCGATGGCGGCCATCGGTCCGTTTCGCGGCGACGGCACGCTGGCCGACGGCATGCGCAGGGCGTTTGAGCGGCACCTGGAGTTAACGAGGTCCTAGGCAGGGGTTCACAATGACGGAGAAGATACGGGTCGCCGTCGCGGGCGCCGCGGGCCGGATGGGCCGGGCGAGCATCCGCACGGTGGCGGCCCAACCGGACATGGTCCTGGTCGCGGCGGTCGGGCGCACCGCCTTGGTGGGAACCGACGCGGGCACGGCCGCGGGGATGCGGCCGCTGGGCGTAGCGATCACGAGCGACCTGGAGGCCGCATTGACGGCAGACGTCCTCGTTGACTTTTCCCCGGGTCCGGCCGCGGCCCGGCATGCGGCCGCGGCGGTGCCCGCGGGCATCTCCCCGGTGATCGGCGGCACCGGCCTCAGCGCATCGGAACTGACCGACCTGGCGGGATTGTGCGAAGCACGCGGAGTGGGCGCCGTGGTCGCGCCCAACTTCGCCGTCGGGGCCGTCCTGATGATGGAGTTTGCCCGGCAGGCCGCCCCGCACTTCCCCCGCGTGGAGATCATCGAGCTGCACCACGACCGCAAGCGCGATGCGCCGTCAGGGACGGCGATGAAGACCGCCGCGGTGATCGCCGCCGCCCGCGGGGAGCCGCCGCCCGCGTCGGTGAAGGAAGAGGAGATCGTTGCCGGAGCCCGAGGCGGGCGCACCGAGGGGATTCCGGTGCACAGCGTGCGGCTGCCCGGCCTGGTAGCCCATCAGGAAGTGATCTTCGGCGGCACCGGCCAGACCCTGACGATCCGGCACGATTCCATCAGCGAGGAGTCGTTCATGCCGGGGCTACTCCTTGCCATCCGCCGGGTCCGGTCGCTGCCGGGGCTGGTGTACGGATTGGAGAAACTCCTGTTCACATGAGCATTCATACAGTCATTGCGAGGAGCGAAGCGACGAAGCAATCTCGTCATGATCGGCCAGTTCGAGATTGCTTCGCTGCGCTCGCAATGACATTGCTATGACTGGTTTCCGGGTTGGCATCGTCGGGGCCACCGGTGCGGTCGGGCGCGAGATGCTGCGCGTGCTCGCCGAACGCGCCTTCCCCGCCTCGG
>DATDQT010000019.1:0-24397 GCA_035292085.1 bacterium | reverse complement strand
GTCCCGCTGTTTCGTCGACTCGCGCACGGGCGCGCTGGCTGAGTCCGGTGACCTGTTGCTCCCGATCCAGGAGGGCGCAATCGATGCCACGCACATCGCCGGCGAGATCGGCGAGGTGTTTGCCGGCACCGTGGCGGGCCGCACCGGGCCGGACGAGGTTACGCTGTTCAAGTCGCTGGGCATGGCTGTCGAGGACGTAATGACGGCGCACGACATCTACAGACGTGCCAAAGAGCAGGGGATTGGGACGAGGATCGCGCTTTGATCAGATGAGGTGAATCCCATGGCAGACAAGCGGGTCGTCATTCTAGGCGCCGGTTTCGGCGGTATTATGGCCGCGAGAGAACTGCGCCGTCTGCTGGGCACGGAGCACACGATCACCGTGATCGACCGGAAGGCCGAATTCTTCATGGGGCTGCGGAAACTCTGGGTGCTCGCGGGCCGCGCGAACCGGGCCGACGGAGAGCGGCGCCTCGACCTCCTGCGGGGACAGGGCATCGACGTGCGGCAGGCGGAAATCACCGAGGTCGATGCGCGCCGCCGGCGCGTCGTTACGTCGGCGGGGGATGTCCCCTTCGACTACCTGATCGTGGCGCTCGGCGCGGAGCCGCGTCCCGACCTGGTCCCCGGTTGGTCGCCGGCAGTCTTCAATTTATACGATGCCGCCGACGTGGAACGTCTGGCGCCGGCCGTGGCCGCGTTTCGCGGCGGGACCGTAGCGGTCGGGATCCTGGGCATTCCCTACAAGTGCCCGCCCGCACCCTATGAGGCAGCGATGCTGCTGGACGATGTCTTCCGCCGCCGGGGGATCCGTTCAGCGGTCACGATCCAGACCTTCACGCCTCAGCCGATGTCCCTGCCGGTTGTCGGCCCGGTCGGCTGCGCGCAAGTCGAGGGCCTGCTGCTCGCGAAACTGATTGCGTTCCAACCCAACAGGAAAGCTGTGAAACTCGACGGCCGCAAGGCGTACTTCGCCGACGGTGACACGATGGAACCCGACCTGTTCATCGCCGTTCCGCCGCATCTGCCGCCCGCAGTCGTGGCCGGCAGCGGCTTGGCCGCCGACGGTCCGTGGATTTCCGTGGAGCCGGCCACACTGCGCACGCGCGTCGACGGCGTCTATGCCGTCGGCGATGTCATCAACATCCCACTTGCCAACGGCATGCCGCTTCCGAAGGCTGGGGTGCTCGCGGAGGGACAGGCCAGAGTTGCGGCAGCGGCGGTCGCCGCCGAGATCACCGGAGGGACCTTGCCATCCGCATATGACGGCCAGGGCTACTGCTTCATCGAAGTCGGCGGGGAGCAGGCCGCAATGGTCGTGGGTGAATTCCTGGCCGCGCCCGCTCCGAAGGTGGACGTCGCTCCTCCCACCGCGGATGCCTATCGTTCGAAGGTCGAGTTCGAGCGGTCTCGGCTTCACGACTGGTTCACCGCGGGGGAACACCCCAGCGGTAGCGAGTCCCAAGGCGGCGGCTACTTCATCTAGCGGTAATGGCTCAATTCCCCTGATTTTCCTTGACTTTCAAGGAAATTTCGGTTCCATAGGAGGAGTTTTGCGGCACGACGAGAATGGACAGTGGCATATAGTGGGGATTGGTGGGGAGTCTTGTTTAAGGGTGAACACCATTATTCCCTCGATGAAAAAGGACGGATTGTACTGCCTCCCAAGTTCCGCCGCGACCTGGGGACAAGGGTGGTCGTCACCCGCGGGCTCGACGAGTGCGTGGCGGTCTACTCGCCGGCTGGCTGGGCCAAGAACGAAAAGAAGCTGAACGCGCTTCCGGTCAACCGGCGCGACTTCGCACGGTTTATGCTCGGCAGCGCGGAGGACGTGGAGCTCGACAAGCAGGGCCGGATGACGATTCCCGCGCACCTCCGGCAGTACGCCAAGATCGAGCGCGACGCGGTGGTGGTCGGGATGGGGGGCCGCCTGGAGATCTGGAACGAGCAGAATTGGAACCGGTACATCGCCAAGGTCCAGGCGGAGGCGCCGTCGCTGGCCTCTGAATTGACCGACCTGAGCATCTAGAGACATAGAGCACATACCGGTTCTACTTACGGAGACGTTGCACTGGCTGGACCCTCGGCGCGGCGGGGTGTACGTCGACGCCACGCTGGGAGCAGGAGGGCACGCCGAGGCGATCCTCGAGCGGATCGTCCCCGGCGGGCGGCTGATCGGGATCGATTGGGATGACGACGCGATCGCGCTGGCATCCCGCCGGTTGGCGAGGTTTGGCGAGGCGGTGGTGGTCGTCCGCGAGAACTTCGCGGCGATCAAAGAGGTCCTCTCCTCCTTGGGCCTCGCTCGGGTCGACGGCGTGTTGTTCGACCTGGGCGCCTCCTCGATGCAGTTCGCATCAATTGAGCGCGGGTTCTCGTTTGCCGCGACCGGGCCGCTCGACATGCGGATGGACCGGCGGCGGCGGACGACGGCAGCCGACCTTGTCAACCGGCTGAGCGAGCGGGACCTCGCCGACCTGATCTACCGGTACGGGCAGGAGCGGCGGTCGCGCCGCATCGCGCGGGCGATCGTGCAGCGGCGGCCGGTGACGACGGCGGCGGAACTCGCAGATGTGGTGAGCAGGGCGGTCCCGCGCCGCGAGTGGCCGCGGGGGATTCACCCGGCGACGCGGACGTTCCAGGCATTGCGCATCGCCGTGAACGACGAACTGACGAACCTTGAAAATGCCATACCAGATGCGGCGGAGGTGCTCCGGGAGGCGGGTCGACTCTGCGCCATTACCTTCCACTCCCTGGAAGATCACACCATCAAACACACCTTCCTGCGCCTCTCCCGTGGGTGCGCCCGTTCTTCCGGGCCCTCTGCCGTTATTGACTCCGGGAAGCCGTGCCTGCGGATTCTGACGAAGAAGCCGGTCACGCCTTCTCGGGAGGAGGTCGTAGAGAATCCGCGGGCACGCAGCGCGAAGCTGCGCGCCGCGGAGCGGATCTGAACGCGACAACTGCATAGAGAGATGGGGTCGGGATGTCGGGGAATCGGACTTCGTACTTTCACTCACACCCCAAGGAATCCCCTCCACACACCATCGAGTACCTCCGGTAACCGGTACCCGCGTCCTGACCCCACCTGTCGCCGCTGTCCTGGGTCTTGTGTTCTGGGTCCCGAGTCCAACCGTTGACGACTCAGGGCCCAGGACTCAGTACTCTGGAGGAGATTCACAGGCACGATGCTGGCCCTGGCCGGGAAGTCGAGAGTCTATCCAGTCCTGCTGCCTCGGAAGGTCGAGCGCGGCGCGCCGCGGCGGGTCCGCACGAGCCCGGCGATGCGGGCCGTGGGGCTGGCGCTGGTGCTCCTCCTGCCGGCTGTCTCCTACGTCTATGCGCGGACGCAGGTCGCGCGCACCGGGTATGAAATCCTGCAGCTGCAGCGCGACGTCGCCGTGCTGCAGGCGGAGCGCGACCGGCTCATCGCACGGGCCGTGGCGCTGAAGACGCCGGACCGGATCGAGGACATCGCCACGAGCACCCTCGGCATGGCGCCGCCCCGCCAGCAGCAGCTGGCCACGCTGCCCCTGGCACCCGCCGTCGCGAATCCGGTCGGCGCCGGCAGGCGCACCGCCTGGGACTACCTGCGGTCTTGGCTAGGCGGGCAAGCCGAAGCGCACGAACCCCGCTGAGCCTTTGATCACGAAGGGCAGTCGCTCTGCCGTCCGCCGCAGGCCGCGGCGGCGGGAATCCGCTCCCCACCGCGTCTTGCCCCATATCGAGAGCGAACTCGCCGCTGACCACCGCATCGTCATCCGGCGGCGCACGACCGTCCTCATGGTGGTGGTGCTGCTGGCGCTGGGCGGCCTCTCCGTGCGCCTGGTACAGGTCCAGATCCTGATGGCCGACCGGCTCCGCGAGATCGCGCTGCGCCAGCAGATCGCGACACTGACCCTCGAACCTCACCGGGGGCGGATCTTCGATCGCAGCGGCCGGCCGCTGGCCGTCAACGTCGAGACGACCTCGATCTACGCCGTGCCGTCGCTGATCCGCGACCCGCGCGCGTTCGCGGGCCGCATCGCGCCGGCTGTGGGCGTGTCCACCGCGGAGATCGAGCGGCGGCTGGCCGGCGGCGGAAAGTACTTCGCGTGGGTGGCCCGGAAGGTTACGCCCGAGGTCGTGGCCCGGGTGAACAGCCTGGAGCTTGGAGACCAGATCGGCGTTCTCACCGAAGACCGCCGGGCCTATCCGAATGGCTCCCTCGCCGCCCACGTGCTGGGGTTCGTCGGGATCGACAACCAGGGACTGGGCGGCGTCGAGCTGGCGTACGACGAGGTGATCCGCGGCCGCGCCGGGCGCGCCGTTGCCGAGCGCGACGGGGTCGGCCGCGTGCTGGTCGACACGCGCCGTGTCGTGGAGATCCCACAGAATGGTGCCGACCTGGTGCTGACGATCGACCAGGTGGTCCAGCACATCGCCGAGCGCGAACTCGACAAAGCGCTGCAGCAGACCCGCGCCGCTAACGGCCTGGTCATCGTGATGGACCCGACGTCGGGGGACATTCTCGCACTCGCCGTCCGGCCCGTGTTCGACCCCAACGCCGGCGGCCGCGCGCGGCCGGAACGGTGGCTGAACCGCGCACTCGCGGCGACCTACGAGCCCGGATCGACGTTCAAGATCTTCACGGCCGCGGCGGCACTGGATTCCGGGAAGGTATCTGCGGACGACCGGTTCATGTGCAGCCCATCGCTGCGCGTGCCGGGTAACCACATCATCCGGAACGCCGAACGCGTGCGGCCCGGGTGGCAGACGGTGAGCGACGCGGTGAAGAATTCCTGCAACGTGGCCATCGCCCAGATCGCCACGAAGCTGGGGAAGGAGACCTTCGACCGCTACATCCGGACCTTCGGGTTTGGGCGCCTCAGCGGCGTCGATCTTCCGGGTGAGGTGCAGGGCATCGTGCCCCCGACGTCCGCCTGGCTGGGACCCGGCCTCCAGACGATCAGCTTCGGCCAGGGGATCGGTGTGACCGCGCTGCAACTGCTGACGGCGACGACCGCGTTTGCCAATGACGGGACGCCGGTCCGCCCGCACGTGCTCCGCGCCGTGCGGGATTCGGAAGGGCGCGTCGTCAAAGCGGTCGGCGCGGAACCGCTTGAGCAGGCGGTCTCTGCGCAAACAGCCGGTGCCGTGCTGCAGATGATGACGCGGGTGGTCGCCGAGGGCACCGGGACGCAGGCCGCCATCGCCGGGTATCTCGTCGCCGGCAAGACCGGCACCGCCCAGAAGCCGTCCCCGTCCGGCGGATACGCGCCGGGCCGGTACATCGCGTCATTTCTGGGCATCGTGCCGGCCGACACACCGAAGCTGGCCGTGCTGGTGGTCCTGGACGAGCCGCGGGGTGTCTACTACGGCGGCGCCGTCGCGGCACCGGTCTTCCGCGAGGTCGCCAGCCAAACCCTGTGGTACCTTCGGATCCCGCCTGCGAAACGACTCCGGTCGACCGGGAACTGAACGCATCCGTCAAACCGGGCACCGTTATAATGGCTTCGGTGCTGCTCTCTGACCTGCTGGCCGGCGCGTCGACGACGGCGATCGACGGGCCGGCGGACATCTCCGTGTCCGCGATCACCGCTGATTCGCGGGCGGTCGGCCCGGGATCCGCGTTCGTCGCGGTCCGCGGATTCACGCACGACGGCCATGCGTTTGTGGCGGAGGCGGTCGCCCGCGGGGCGCGCGCCGTCGTCGTGGAGCACGCGGTGGCGGCGGCACCGGGCGCCACGGTCGTGACGGTCCCCGATACCCGCGTCGCACTCGCCCAGATGAGTGCGGCGTTCTTCGGGCATCCGTCGGCGGCGCTCACGCTCATCGGGATCACCGGGACGAACGGAAAGGGCACGACGGCGGCGCTGATCGACGCCATCCTGACCCGCGCCGGAAAGACGACGGGGATCATCGGGACGCTGGGCGCGCGGGTCGGCGGCCGCGATCGCGCGCTCGGACGCACGACGCCCGAAGCGCCCGAGGTGCAGGCGCTGCTGCGCGAGATGGTCGACGCCGGCACGACCCACGCCGTCATGGAGGTGGCGTCGCACGGTTTGACGCTGCACCGGGTGGATGGCTGCCGGTTCGCCGCCGCCGTCTTCACCAACCTCACGCAGGACCACCTCGACTTCCACGGGACGATGGATGACTACCGCCGCGCCAAGCAGCGGCTGTTCGAGATGGTCGATCCCGACGGCGTGTCGGTGCTCAATGCCGACGATCCCGCCGCCGCGGCGTTCGCTGCGGCAAGCCGCGCGCGCGTGTTGACCTATGGCGTGCGCCACCCCGCAGATGTCCGCGCCGAGGATCTCAGCCTCACCGTGGCCGGCACGGCGTATGCCGTCCGGACGGCGGCGGGAACTGCGAAGATTACCACCCGCCTGCGCGGCACCTTCAATGTGTTCAATACACTCGCGGCACTGGCCACGGCGATGACGCTCGACGTCCCGCTCGAGGTCGCGGCCGACGCCGTGGCACGGTTTCCGGGTGTTCCCGGACGCTTCGAAGCCGTAGACGAGGGGCAGCCGTTCGCGGTCATCGTGGACTACGCGCACACCCCCGATAGCCTGGAGAATGTGCTGCGCACGGCGCGCGGGCTCACCCGGGCCCGCGTCATCGCGGTGTTCGGGGCGGGCGGCGACCGGGACCGGACGAAGCGTCCGGCGATGGGGGCGATCGCGGCCGGGCTTGCCGATGTGGCGATTGTGACCTCGGACAATCCCCGCGGCGAAGATCCGATGGCCATCATCGACGAGGTCATGAGCGGCGTCCGGGGTCCGATGTCCGGGGTCCGGTTCGAAGTCGAACCTGATCGCAGGAGGGCAATCGCCCGGGCCATCGATGTTGCCGCAGAGGGAGATGTGGTCGTGATCGCGGGAAAGGGCCATGAGCCGTACCAGGAGATCCAAGGCGTGAAGCATCCATTCGACGACCGGCAGGTCGCCCGCGAAGTCCTCAGACACAGATGGGCCTCGGGCATCGGGCTGCCCGAAGCCCGAGGCCGCCCGTAGGTTATGGAACGGATCGCCCTGGCGGCCAGTCTCGCCGCGCTGCTGCTGCTGGCATTGGGGCGGTGGGGGATCGCGCGGCTCGTGCGCCTGGGCCTCCGCCAGCAGATCCGCGAGGACGCGCCCGCGCGGCACCAGCAGAAAGCCGGCGTGCCCACGATGGGTGGCCTGCTCATCCTCGGCTCGCTGCTCATTACCGTCCTGGCGGTCGGGCGGCCGATCACGGGGGGGGCGGGGGTCGTCCTCATCGCGATGCTCGGGTACGCCGTGGTCGGCGGGATCGACGATCTGCTCGCGGTGCGCCGCGGCCGGAATCTGGGTCTGCGGGCCAGAGAGCGCCTCGCGGTACAGATTCCCCTGGCCGTGCTCGTCGGGCTCTACGTGATGTTTCGCTCGGAGTTCGGCTCTGCGCTGCAGCTGCCCTGGATCGGACCGGTCGATCTCGGATGGGGGTATTTGGCCTTCGCCGCGCTGTACATCGTTGGCTTCGCGAACGCCGTCAACATCACCGACGGCCTGGACGGGCTGGCGGGAGGCACCGTCGCGATCGCCGCCGCCGCGTATGGGGCGATTGCGCTGCAGCGGGGCCAGGTCAGCAGCGGCGTCCTGGCGGCGGCCCTCGCCGGAGCGTGTCTGGCGTTCGTCTGGTTCAACGCGCACCCGGCGGCGGTGATCATGGGGGATGTGGGATCCAATGCCCTGGGGGCCGGGCTGGCCGCCGTCGCGATCATCACCAAGACGGAGCTGACCCTGTTCATCGTCGGGGCGGTCTTTGTCATCGAGGCCGCCTCCGTGCTGTTGCAGATCGGTTACTTCAAACTCACCGGCGGGCGGCGCATCTTCCGGATGAGTCCCCTCCACCATCACTTCGAACTGGCCGGATGGAGCGAGACTCAGACCGTCATGCGGTTCTGGATCGCCGGCGCGTTCGCCGCGCTGCTGGGATTGACGATCGTGTTTTGACAATCGGGCTCAGGGGACCATGGGATCACGGGATCAGGTGAACGCCGGACCAAGGCCGGTCGACCGCGCGGTCGCCGCGTTGAAAGGCAGGAACATCCATGTCGTGGGGCTGGCCGGCACGGAAGGGTCGGCCGTAGTCGACTTCCTGCTCAGATATGGCGTCACATCGGTGACCACGCACGAGCGGCGTGCGCCCGATGAGTTCGTGCCCGAGTTCATCCGCACGCACGAGTGGCTGCCCGCCGGCCAGCGCGAGGCGGCGGCGCAACGGCTGCTGGCGGCGCCGATCACCATTCAGTGGAAGGACCGGTACCTGGCCGGGATCGACCGGGCGGAGATGATGTTCGTCCCGCAGTCCTGGTTCCGTTATGCTGACAACGCGCCGCTGCGGGAGCTGCATGACGCGGGCGCGCGATTCAGTTCGATGACGCAGCTGTTTTTCGAGGTGAGCCCCTGCCCGATCATCGGCGTGACCGGCACTAACGGGAAGTTCACCGTGGCCACCCTCATCTACCGCATGCTCACCGCGAGCGGGCAGCGGGCGTATTTCTCAGGGAACGACCGGACGCATCGACCGATGCTGTACTACGTCGATGACATGGCCGCCGACGGCTGGCTGGTGCTCGAGATCAGCAACCGGCAGCTCATCGGCCTTCCCTACAGCCCACAGATCGCGGTGGTCACGAACGTCGCGCCCCACCATCTCGACGACCACGGTTCGATGGACGCGTACGTGGCGACGAAGCGGTCCATCCTGGTGCATCAGGGCCCCGACGGGATGGCGGTCCTCAACGCCGACAACGAGTACACGCGCGCCATGGCGGGGGTGTCGGCGCACTCGTTCCTGTTCAGCCGCCGGGAAGCGGTCCAGCCGGGCGCGTTCATCCGGGACGGCGCGATTACCATCGACGTGGACCGGTTGAGCCGGGCCATCTCGCTCAGCGTCGTCCAGCAGCCCGGGCCTCACGCGCTCGAGAACGCGCTGGCCGCATCACTCGCGGCATCACTGGCCGGCGCGTCGGTCCCCGCGCTGGCGGAAGTCCTCGACGAATTCCGCGGGCTGCCCTACCGGTTCCGCGTGGTCGGCGAGTTCGGCGGCGTGCAGTACATCGAAGACTCGCTGGCGACCAACCCCACGGCCGCGGCGGCGGCGATCGCCGCGATGGACCGCCCGTTCGTCCTCATCGCGGGCGGCGCGCGTCCGGCGGCCACCGCTCAGGACTTCGCCCCGCTCGCCGCTGCGCTGGCTGAGGCGGCCGCTCCCGCCAAGGCCGTTCTGGTGATCGGCGCCACCGCGGTGCACATCCAGGAGGCGCTTGCCCCGGCGGGCCGGCCGGTCCAGATCGCGGGCACGCTGGAGGCGGCGATCGCGTCGGCGCGCCTGCTCGCGGGCCCGGGAGACGCCGTGCTGCTGGCGCCGGGCTGCGAGAGTTTCGATCAGTTCACCGATTATCGCCAGCGGGGCGACCGGTTTGCCGCCCTGGCAGCGGCCCGAACGAACCTGGGCGCGTAGGTGCCGGGAATCGTAACATTGGGCACCCAGGTTCGTACGGGGCCAGCAGGAAGTCAACGGCAAACCGCGCACCAATAAGAAGGACACGAGCGCGCAGGCCGTCGTGCCTTTGTCGCAGCAGATCGCCTAATGGACCTCATTCACCGACGCGCGCCTGACTACGTGCTGCTCTTCGCCGTCATCGCCCTCATCGCGCTCGGCGTTGTGATGGTGTACAGCGCGAGCTCGATCGTGGCGGCCGATGCCGTGGGGGATAGCGCGTTCTTCTTCAAACGGCAGGCGCTGTGGGCGGCCGCCGGGCTGTTTGCCCTGCTGGTCGTCCAGCGCGTCCACTACGAGAAGCTCAGACGGATTACTCCGATCGTCCTCCTGCTCGTGCTCGCGGCGCTCGTGCTGGTGCTCATGCCGGGCGTGGGCCGCGTCGCCGGCGGGGCGCGCCGGTGGATCAGCCTGGGCGGCCCGCTGGCGTTTCAGCCGGCCGAAGCCGCCAAACTCGCGTTGGTCCTCTACCTGGCCAACTTCCTGGCCAATCGCGGTCCCGACATCGGCCACCTGCCGCGCGGCGTGGTGCCGCCGCTGATCTTCATGGGCCTGGTCTTCGCGCTCATCCTCGCGCAGCCGGACATGGGCACTGCGGTCCTCACCACGCTGGTCGGCGGCGCGATGTTGTTCACGGCCGGGGCGCGCATCAGACATCTGGCGGGGCTGGCATTCGTCGGCGCGCCGCTGTTTGCGGCGGCGGTGTTCGGCGAAGCCTACCGCCGTCAGCGCATCCTCGCGTTTCTCAACCCCTGGGACGATCCGCAGGGATCGGGGTTCCACATCATTCAATCGCTGCTGGCGCTGGGTTCCGGCGGGCTGTTCGGCGCGGGGTTGGGCAACAGCCGCCAGAAGTTCTTCTACCTTCCGGAACGCCACACCGACTTCATCTTCTCGATTGTGGGAGAGGAACTGGGACTGATCGGCACGCTGGCCGTGGTCGGCCTGCTGGCGGTCGTGGCCTACCGGGGGTTTCAGGTGGCCCGGCGGGCGCCGGACCGCTACGCGGCCCTGCTCGCCGGCGGCATCACCGGCATGATCGTCCTGCAGGCCGTGATGAACATCGGCGTGACCACGGGCGTGCTGCCGATCACCGGAGTGCCGCTGCCATTTCTGAGTTTCGGCGGCTCGTCGCTGCTGGTGACGATGATCGGCGTGGGCATCGTGCTGAATATCTCTCAATACGCGGGGTCGGGGGTTGGGGGTCCGGGGTCGGCACCTGCGCAGTGATGACCGATGGCGGTACCCAGACCTCTGACCCACGACCCCTAACCCCGGACCGTCGGCTGCGTCTCGTCATCACCGGTGGCGGGACGGGTGGGCACGTCTACCCGGGCCTGGCCGTGGCGGAGGCACTGTCGGAGCCGGAGGGGGCCACCGACATCCTCTTTGTCGGCGGAGACGGCCTTGAGCGGCAGATCGTTCCGCGGGCCGGGATCCCGTTCCGGGCGGTGCGGTCTGCGCCGTGGCCGAGACGGATCGGCCTGGCCACAATCCCCGCTGGGACGACCCTGGCCGTGGGCACGGCGCAGAGCGTCGTGCTGCTCCGCCGCGTGAGGCCCCACGTTGTGCTTGCCACCGGAGGATACGCCTCGGTGCCGGTGGGCACCGCGGCCGGGCTGATGGGCGTGCCACTGGTGCTCCAGGAACAGAACCTGGTGCCCGGCGCCGCCAACCGGCTGCTCGCGCGGTGGGCCGTGTTCGTCTCCGTCTCGCATCCCGCCGTCGCGTCGCGCTTTCCGTCGAAAGCCGTCGTGACGGGCGTGCCGCTGCGGAAAGCCGCCCTCGGCGGCGACCGGCAGAGGGGACTGGCCCGGTTCGGGCTCGCCGCCGGCCGCCTGACCGTACTGGTGTTGGGAGGGAGTCTGGGCGCGGCGTCGTTGAATAGCGCGGTCGTCGAGATGGCCCGGACGCTGCCGGCGCCGGCGGAGATCCAGGTCCTGCATCAGACGGGAAAAGACCATCTGGCGTGGGTGCGCGATCGGATGGCGTCGGTGCCCGACGCCCTCAAGTATGCCGCCGTCGCGTATATTGATGATATTGCTGATGCGTACGCGTCCGCTGACATCGTCATCGCCCGCTCGGGAGCGGGCACGGTGGCCGAAGTGACAGCACACGGCCTGCCGCTGGTGGCCGTCCCATACCCGCATGCTGTCGCGGGCGAGCAGGACGCCCACGCGCGGTTCCTGGAGACTGCCGGCGCCGCAACGGTGATTCCCGCCGCGGCGCTCAGTGGAGGTGCCCTGGCCGATGCCGTCACTGCGCTGCGGGGGGCGCCCCGCAGGCACGCGATGGCCGCGGCGAGCCGGGTCCTGGGACGGCCCGAGGCGGCCGCCGATGTGGCCGCACTGGTCCGCAAGGCCGCGGCGCAGACGGACGGCCGGGCCGGATGGGTGCGCGAATGATCGACCGGGCCAAGCGGCTGCACTTCGTGGGCATCGGCGGGGTCGGGATGAGCGCGATCGCGCACGTGCTGATTGCCCGCGGCTACGCCGTCAGCGGATGCGATCTCCGCAGTTCGGACGCGACACAGCGTCTGGCCGCGCTGGGTGCGCCCATCGCCGTGGGCCATGACGCCGCCCACATCGACACGGCGGATGTGGTGGTGGCCTCCCGGGCCGTGCCCGATCTCAACGAGGAGATCGTCACCGCTCGTCTGCGCGGGATTCCCGTCCACCACCGGGCGCAGGTGCTCGCCGAGATCATGGCCGGCGGTTTCGGGATCGCCGTCGTCGGCACGCACGGCAAGACGACCACCGCCGCGATGACCGCGCACGTGCTGGCGAGCGGCGGGCTCGATCCCACGGCCCTCATCGGCGCGGAGGTCGGCGGCCTGAACGGGAACGTGCGGCTGGGGCAGGGACGGTACGTGGTGGCGGAGGTCGATGAGAGCGACGGGTCGCTGCTGTTCGTGCGGCCCACCGCGGCGGTGGTGACGAGCCTGGACATCACCGACCATCGCGATCACTACCGGACGATGGACCGCCTGCTGCACACGTTTACGGCGTTCCTGGAGACCATCGACCCCAACGGGTTTGTGGTCCTCTGCGTCGATCACCGTCACGTCCGCACGCTGGTGCCCCGGGTGCCGGCGAAGGTCCTGACGTACGGGCTGACCCCCGGGGCCGACTACACGGCGACGCTCCGCGCGCAGGCCGGCCGCGCCACGCACTGCGTGATCCGCCGGGGCGGCCGGCCGCTGGGACCGGTGACGCTCAACGTGCCCGGCCGCTACAACGTCCGCAATGCGCTCGCCGCCTGCGCGGTGGCGCTGGAGGTCGGGATGCCGTTCGGGGAGATCGCCGGCGCGCTGGCCACGTTCCCCGGCGTCAGCCGCCGGTTCTCGGTGCGCGGCGAAGTCGACGGCATCATGGTCGTCGACGACTACGCGCACAACCCGATCAAGATCGCCGCCGTGCTGCGCGCGGCGCGGGAAGCGTGGCCGGACCGGCGGGTCGTGGCGATTTTCCAGCCTCACCGCTACACCCGCACGAAGACGACGTATCGCAACTACGCCCATGTGTTTGGCGACGCGAGCGAACTGATTGTCACCGAACTCTATCCGGCCGACGAAGCGCCGATTCCCGGCGTGTCGGCGCGCATGATCGTCGACGTGGTGGAACCGCACCGCCCGGTCACCTACATTCCCGACATGCACGTCATCGTCGACGACCTGCTGCCGCGGCTGCGTGCCGGCGACATCGTGCTGACGCTGGGGGCGGGCGACATCGGCGCGGTGGCCGATCAACTCGTCGCCCGGCTGCGCAGCGGCGCCGGCACGCCCGCGCCGGCCCCCGGGACCGTCGGCGGTGTGCCGCCCGCCCCGCGCGTGACCGACCCCCTGGCGGAAGGACGATGACGGTCGAGACGCCGTCACTGGCCCGCACCCTGCGCGGCGTGTGCCGCGACGTGCGCGAACATGAGCCGCTGTCCAAACACGTGTCCTTCCGCATCGGCGGCCCGGCGGATCTGCTGGCCGTGCCGCGGTCCGTCGCCGAACTCCGCGCGGTGGCCGCGTTCCTATTCGCGCGCGGTCTGCCGTTTGTTGTGCTCGGCGCCGGATCCAACGTCCTGATCGCCGACCGGGGCATCCGCGGCGTCGTCGTCAAGATCGGCAAGGGCGTCGACGCGTTCGGCTTCGCCGCCGAGACGCTCACCGCGGCGGCCGGGGCCGGGCTGCCGCACCTGGCGCGTGCCGCCGCCGAGGCCGGGCTGGCCGGACTGGAGTTCGCCGCGGGGATCCCCGCGACCGTCGGCGGCGCGGTGGTCATGAATGCCGGCGCCCACGGCCACGCGATGGACGAGATCGTGGAACGGGTTGACATCGTCGACGCCGCCGGGGGGCGGACGCTGTCGCGCGGCGCGCTGGGGTATGCCTACCGGACGAGCGGCCTGCAGCAGGAGGCCGCCGTCGTGCTGGAAGTGGCGCTGCGCCTGCGGGCGGGCAATCCGGCGGAGATCCGGGCGCGGACCGAGCTCTGGCTGCGCCACCGCAGTGAGAGCCAGCCAATCGGCCCGCCCAGTTCCGGGTGCGTGTTCCAGAATCCGAGCGGCGATCACGCCGGGCGCCTGGTGGACCTCGCCGGGGGCAAGGGCCTGGCGGTGGGCGGCGCGCGCGTGTCCGAGGTGCATGCCAACTACATCATCAACACCGGCGGCGCCAGCGCCGCCGACGTCCTTGCCCTCGCCGACAAGGTAAAGACGCTGGTCGCGGAGAAGTTCGGGATAACTCTAAAACCGGAGATCAAGCTGCTGGGGGAGTTTCAGACACCAGGCGACACCAATCTCATATCGTAGAATCGATCGCCCTTTCACATCGGAGCATTCGTCGTTCCTATGGCCGCTACCGACGCCGCCACACTCGTTTCCGCATCGGCCCCTGACACGCCGGCCGCCGCCCGTTCGCCGCTGTCCGCCGCGCTGCTGCTGTGCCGTTTCTGGACCGTCGCCGCGCTGCTGCTGGCGCTGGGAAGTCTTCCGCACGCTGCATTCTTCACCGTTCGAGAGATCCGCATCGAGGGAACCCAACAGATCGCTGCCGCTGACGTGCTCGCCCGCAGCGGCCTATCTGTGGGGATGCCGGTGTCCGGCGTCGCCCCCGACGACATCGCCCGCCGCGTGGCCACTCACCCCCGGGTCTTCTCCGCCGCGGTCGGTCTGACCACCGCCGGGCGGGTGACGATCCGGGTCACCGAGCGGTCGCCCGCCGCCGCAGTGCCCCACAAAGGGGGCTTCGCCGTCGTCGATCCGGGAGGGGTGGTGATCGCCGAGCGCTCCGATGCGGGTGTCCTGCCGGTCATTGCCGTCGACCAGGCGGATCTGCCCTGGATGCGCCTGGGAACGGCCCTCCCCTCGGCGGCCATTCCCCAGGCGATCGACGCACTGGCCCAGCTGCCCGCGGCGTTGCCCCGCGCCGGATTGACCCTGCGGCGCAGCGCGGCTGGCGACCTGTCGATCGTGACGCCCGACCGGATCGTCGTCCGCCTGGGCCGCGTCTCCGGACTCCAGGACCGTGCCGCGAAACTCCCGCAGATCCTCGCGACGGTTAGAGCTCAGCGCCTCGCCCTCGACTACATCGATCTGCGCTTTGCCGACAACGTCATCCTCAAGCCCGCTCCCGGCACAGGCCGCGCAAACGGAGGAGGAGTCGGACCGTGATTGTTGAATTCTGCCACAAGATATGGGCCAAAAGTTGAGCAAACCATACTACATGTGGACATTGGACGGTCGGAGTTAAGCATGGCGTTCAAGGGCGCCGTCGCCGGGCTGGACATCGGAACCACCAAGGCCTGCTGCGTCATCGGCGAAGCCGACGAAGACGGCGATATCCACATCGTGGGGGTAGGCTCCGCCCCGTCATCCGGGTTGCGCAAGGGCGTGGTCATTGATATCGATGCGACCACCCGGGCCATTGAAGACGCCGTCGAGCGCGCGGAACGGATGGCCGGGGCGAAAGTCAGCGGGCTGTTTGTCGGGGTGTCGGGTGAGCACATTAGCTCTACGAACTCGCGGGGTGTCGTGGCGATCAGCCGCGGCGATCATGAGATCGCCGGCACCGACGTGGAACGCGTGGTCGAGGCCGCCCGGATGGCGGCGTTGCCCGCCTCCGACCGCGAGGTCGTGCACCTCCTGCCGCGCGGGTTCATGGTCGACGGCCAGGACGGCGTCCGCAATCCCGTCGGCATGTACGCGGCGCGGCTGGAGGTCGAAGCCCACATCGTCACGGGCACCTCGACGGTGCTGGCCAACCTCCTCAAGTGCGTGCAGCGGGCCGGATTGACCGTGGACGAGATCGTGCTGGAGCCGCTGGCCTCGGCGGAAGCGGTCCTGTCGGCTCCTGAGCGCGAGTTGGGCGTCGTCCTCGCCGACGTCGGCGGGGGCACAACGAGCCTGGGCATCTTCGCCGGCGGCGGCCTCGCCCACACGGCGATCCTGCCCGTCGGCGGCAACCACATCACCAACGATATCGCCGTGGGCCTTCGCACGCCGGTGGCCGAAGCCGAGAAACTGAAACTGCGCCACGGCGCGGCGTCGCCGCATGATGCCGGCGAGGGCGAACTGATCGAGGTCTTCAACGTCGGGGACCGGGAGCCGCGGATCCTGCCTCGCCGCGTGTTGTGCGAGATCATCGAGCCGCGCGTGTCCGAGATCTTCGGCATGATCCGGCTGCAGATCCGGCGCAGCGGGCTGTCGCACCTTGTGCCCGCCGGCATTGTGCTCACCGGGGGCACGTCGCTGTTGAAAGGGATTGCCCGTTTTGCCGGAGAGCGCCTGGAGCTGCCGGCCCGGACCGGCGCGCCGGAGCACCTGGGCGGGCTCATCGATGCGGTGAACAGCCCGATCTACGCCACCGGCGTCGGGTTGGTGCTCCACGGGGCGCGCCACGCCGGCGACATGCGCGTGCGGGCCACCAACGGCAACGGCTGGCTGGGCCGTATGCGTGGATGGCTGCGCGAGGTCGTCACCGGCGCGTAGCGGGAAACGGGAAACCGGAAACGGGACACGGCAGCCAGGAACCGCGACATAGCGATCGGGAGTCGACGGAGCAACGGACGCAGCACGGACCACGCACGGTCCAGAGGAGGCAACGGTCATGGCGCATATCGATCGCGATCTGAGGCGGTACGCGGCGATCAAGGTGATCGGCGTCGGCGGCGGTGGGAGCAACGCCGTCAACCGCATGATCACCGCGGGCCTGCGCGGGGTGGAGTTCATCGCCATCAATACCGACGCGCAGGCGCTGGCGATGAGCAACGCCGACAAGAAGATCCACGTCGGCAGCAAGATCACCAAGGGGCTCGGCGCCGGCGGCGACCCCGAGGTCGGCCGCCAGGCCTCGGAGGAGAGCAAGGAAGATCTCTACGAGGCGATCGAAGGCGCCGACATGGTCTTCGTGACCGCGGGCATGGGCGGGGGGACCGGGACCGGCGGCGCGCCGATCATCGCCGAAGTCGCGCGCGACGTCGGGGCGCTGACGATCGGCGTCGTCACGAAGCCGTTCACGTTTGAGGGCAAGCGGCGCGCGGTGACCGCCGATGACGGCGTGCGGATCCTCAAGCAGAAGGTCAACACGTTGATCACGATTCCCAACGACCGGCTGCTGCAGATCATCGACCGGGCGTCCACGGTGGTCGAGGCCTTCCGCGTGGCCGACGACGTGCTCCGGCAGGGCGTGCAGGGAATCGCGGACCTGATCACGGTTCCGGGGCTCATCAACCTGGACTTCGCCGACGTGCGCACGATCATGCACGAGGCGGGTTCGGCGCTGATCGGCATCGGGGTGGCCAGCGGCGAGGACCGGGCGATCCGGGCCGCCCAGGCGGCCATCAGCAGCCCGCTACTGGAGACGTCGATGAACGGCGCCCGGGGTGTGCTCATCAACGTCACCGGCGGAACGGACCTGGGCCTCATGGAGGTCAGCGAAGCGGCCCAGATCGTCAAGGAGGCCGCCGATCCGGAGGCCAACATCATCTTCGGGGCGGTCATCGACGACAGGACCGACGGCGAAGTGCGGATCACGGTCATCGCGACCGGCTTCGATTCGGCGAAGAAGCGCGGGGAACCGGACGCGGAATTGCCGGATGAGATCGACAACGGGGTGAAGTCCCTGCTGAACGATCTCGACATTCCGGCGTTTCTGAGGAAGCGGTAGCCGGAAACCGGAAACCGGAAACGGGAAGCGGTGAGGTTGACCAGGGGCGCCGGAACCGGCGCCCCTTTCGCTTTTGGGGAAATCCCGATAGGCTGAGTATCGTGGAAACCGACACCACGTGGCGCATCGACGAGCTCCGCGGCATCATCGGAGAATTCTTTCCGGTGGACCAGGTCATCGAAGACGGCGGGCGGCTGGCGTTTGCCGTCCGCACTTCGCAGGATTCGCGGCGCCGGTTCCTCGCGCTCCGCGACCGGCTCGCCCCGATGAACTACCTGCCCCTGCTGCGCCGCCGCGACGGGCGCGACGTGGTCGCGCTGGTTCCCACGCCGCCGCGGGGCCGGTGGCGGTGGCCGGTGAACGCGCTGCTGTTCGCCGTCACCCTGGGCACCACGTTTCTGGCCGGCTACACGGGATCGCAGGGCCTGGTCGAAAGCGGCCTCATGCGCAGCGCGATTTCCGGCGGCCTGGCGTTCTCGATCTCGCTGATGCTGATTCTGCTCACGCACGAAATGGGGCACAAAGTGGTCTCGATCATCCGGCGCATTGACGCGAGCCTGCCGTACTTCATCCCGATGGTTCCGCCGATCGGCACCATGGGGGCCGTCATCGTGACCCGCACACCCGCCCCCAACCGCGATGCGCTGCTGGACCTGGGCGCGTCGGGACCGATCGCGGGATTCGTCGTTGCGGTGGGGGTGGTGATCGTCGGGCTGACCAAGTCGTTCGTCCTGGATGCGAACGCCGTCGCCGGGCAAGTCCTTGTGAACTACCCGGACCCGCTCCTGGTGCGGCTGCTCGCGGATCTGATCGTCCGTCCACCCGAAGGGGCGCTCCTGCTGATGCATCCGATCCTCTTCGCAGGATGGATCGGGTTATTGGTGACGAGCCTGAACCTGCTCCCCGCCGGCATGCTCGACGGCGGCCACACCGTGCGGGCCCTGTTCGGCGCGCGGTTTCACGTCGCCGCGTCGTGGGCCGGGGTCGTCGTCGCGCTGGCGCTGCGGTACTGGCTGATGGCCGCGTTGATCGCGGTGTTTCTGCTCACCTCGCGGGGCTACCACCCCGGGCCGCTGGACGACGTCTCCCCGCTGAGCCGGTCGCGGCTCGTGGTCGGTTTTGTCCTGCTGGGCATCTTCATCCTCAGCGTCGTGCCCATCGAGATTACGCTGCTGAGGTTCTAGTGCCGGACCAACGTGATTCGCCATGTGTGCTCTTCTTAGAACCTGCAGAATCGCTCGGAAGATGAGGCTCACGATCACGTTGGTGCGGCACTAGCGATGCCGCCGCGTCCGTCCGCGCCGCGATGGAACGGTCTCGTCGAGGCCGTTCGCCGGCGGTGGCGCCGCATACTCGCCGCCGCCGGCCCGCGTGTCTTCACCCCGCTGCGGACCACGGCCGCACGGTTCCGCGCCAGTCTCGCTGCACCGTTGGCCGAGCGCCACACGATCGGGGCTGTGTTCCGCAAGGAGATGCTGGAGTCGTTCCGCGACCGCCGCACGGTGATCGTGGCGCTCCTGCTGCCGGTCGTCATGATGCCGGTCGTCACCGTCGGGATTCCCTACCTCGCCGAGCGCCAGCAGCACACGCTGCGCAGCGCCCTCCCCAAGGTCGCGATCGTGGGCCGCAGCGCGGCGCCGGACCTGGTCGAGATGGGCCGCAAGAACCGGTTGTTCACACCGGTCGTCGTGGCCCAGCCGCGCCAGGCGCTTGAGCAGGGGCGGGTGAGCGCGGTGCTGTCGATTCCGGCGAACTTCAAGCGCCGCCTGGCGGCAGGGGCCGTGGAAGTGACGGTGCTGTACGATGAGGGCGACACCGAGTCCCGCCTGGCGCGCGTCCGCATCGTCGAACTGGTCGCCAACTACAGCGTGGTCGTGACCGAGCAGCGCCTCCGCGCGCGCGGGCTCAGCGAGCGGGACATCGCGCCGATCGACATCAAAGCCACCAACATCGCCGACGAGCGGCGGCTCGGCGGGCTGCTGCTGGCGGGGATCCTGCCGTTTTTCATCTCGGTCTGGGCTGTGCTGGGGGGACAGTACGCGGCGCTGGATTTGGGTGCGGGGGAGCGGGAGCGCCGGACGCTGGAGGCGCTGCTGGTAACCCCCCCGTCGCGGTGGATCCTGGCCGTCGGCAAGTTCCTGGCCGTCAGCGCCGCGTCGCTGGCGGCCGTCGCGATGGTCATGCTGACCACGCTGGTGACGATGCGGGCAGGGGCGGCAGGGGGGATTGCCGCGCTGCAACAAGGCCTCCTGATCCCGGCGGCCGGTCCGGCCCTGCTGATCCTGGTTGTGTCCCTGGCGCTGGTCGCCTTCCTCAGCGCCCTCCAGCTGGCCCTCAGCATTCTCGCCCGCAGCGTCCGGGAGGCCCAGCAGTTCTTCACCCCGCTGTACCTGATCCTCACGCTGCCCGCGCTGGCCGCGCAGTTCCTGGAGAGCTGGCAGCGCGCGGCCTGGGCTTACCTGCTGCCGGGACTCAACGCCGTGTTCAGCCTTCGCCAGCTCCTCCTGGGGCGGCCGGAGTGGGTCCACCTGTTCCTGACCGTCGGCAGCACCCTCATCTACGCGGGTCTGTGCCTGGCACTCGCCGTCCGTCTGTTGGCCCGCGAACAGGGCTGACTGCATCTCCACCTGCGCGTCGGGGGTCCGGGCGAAGACAATCTGCAGGCCAGTCGCGGCCGGGCCGATTCCCGCCGCCAGCGGGTGCGCAGGCGCGTGCGCGGCCCGATCTGGTCTGCACAACCCCCCAAATTTGGTCATTGACACCCCACATCTAGCGCAATAGAATCGGTGATGCCCTAGATATTGTAGGGTCCTCCACTGCAGGCAGCAGCAATGAGATGCCCCTACTGCACGCACGGCGAGAGCAAGGTCTTAGATTCCAGGCCCGTTGACGACGGCGCATCCATCCGCCGCCGCCGCGAGTGCTTGAACTGCGGCCGCCGATTTACGACGTACGAGCACATGGATCACGCGCCGCTGATGGTCGTCAAACGGGATGGCCGGCGCGAACCGTTCGCGCGCGAAAAGATCCTGGCCGGTCTCGTCCGTGCGACCGGCAAGCGTCCGGTGTCGATGGACGACCTCGAGCGGATCGTCGCCGATGTCGAACGCGAAGCACTCAACAGCGGGGAGCACGAGATCACCTCGCTCCAGATCGGCGCGATGGTCATGGAACGCCTCCGCCCGCTCGACGACGTGGCCTACGTCCGCTTCGCGTCCGAGCACCGCCGGTTCAGCGATCTCGACACACTGGTGGAAGAAGCCGAAATCCTCAAGGAACGGCGCCGCCGGGAAGAGGCTCAGCGGGCGCAGGTTCCGCTCCTCGCAGTGGACTCCAGCCAGACCGCCGCACCCGGCGGGATCGCACGGACAGGACGACCGCCACGCATTTCCCGCACCCGGACGCGTTCCCGGCGGACCGGGTGACGATCCGAAAGGAGTGAGCCCCGTGGACGCGGATGCCGTCGCCACACACCTTTCCACAGACCTGAGCCAGGAGACGCTCGACTACTTCCGGGGCGATGACCTTCGGGCGCGGGTGTTCCACGACAAGTACGCGCTGCGCGACACCGCCGGCGCCGTGGTGGAGCGCACGCCCGATCAGATGTGGGCACGGATCGCGCGGGAGCTGGCATCGGTCGAGGCCACGCCGGAGAAGCGATCCGAGTGGGAGCAGAAGTTCTACTGGCTGCTCGACGACTTCCGTTTCATCCCCGGCGGCCGGATCATGCACGGGGCGGGCAATCCCAAGCGTGTCACGCTGCTGAACTGCTACGTGCTGCCAGTGCACGATGATTCGATCGAGTCGATCTTTGAGTGGATGAAGCAGGCCGCGCGGACGTACTCCCTGGGCGGCGGCGTCGGCACCGACATCAGCGTGCTGCGGCCCCGCGGCGCCCCAGTGAACAACGCGGCGCGCAGCAGCACCGGGTCGGTCTCGTTCATGGAGCTGTTCTCGCTGACCACCGGGACGATCGGCCAGTCCGGCCGGCGGGGCGCGCTGATGATCACGATGGGCGACGACCACCCCGACGTGCTCGACTTCATCAAGGTCAAACGGAACCTCGACCGGGTCCGCTACGCCAACATCAGCGTGCGCGTGTCGGATGCGTTCATGCGCGCGGTCGAGGCCGACACCGACTGGCTCCTGCGCTTCGAAAACGCACGGGCCTCCTACCAGACCACCGTGCGGGCCCGGGATCTGTGGAGTGAACTGATCCGCGGCGCGCGGGACTACGCGGAGCCCGGGCTGATCTTCTGGGACAACATCAAGAAGTGGTCGACGTCCGAGTACAGCGGGATGAATGTGATCACGACCAACCCATGCAGCGAAATCCCGCTGGAGCCCTACGGGAACTGCTGCCTGGGCAACCTGAACCTGTCCCAGTTCGTGCTCGAACCCTTCACCTCGACCGCCCGGGTGGACTGGGACCGCCTCGAGCCAGCGCTGCGCTACGCGACGCGGTTTCTGGACAACGTGCTCGACTACAACGCCGACAAGCACCCGCTCCCCGAGCAGAAGGCGGCGAGCCTGCGCAGCCGGCGGATCGGTGTCGGGTTCACCGGATTGGGCGACATGCTGATCAGGCTTCGTCTGAGGTACGACACCGACGAAGCCGTCCAGTTCACCGACGGTCTGTTCGACCGGATCAAGAACGTCGTGTACGACGAGAGCGCGGCGCTGGCCGCTGAGAAAGGCACGTTCCCGGCGTACGATGCCGCCCAGCACCTGCGCGGCCGTTTCCTGTCGACCCTGCAGCCCGTGACGCTGGAGAAGGTCCGCCGCCACGGGATGCGCAACGTCGCCTGCCTCACCGTCCCCCCGGTCGGCAGCGGGGCCGCGCTGGCGGGCGTGACCAGCGGCATCGAGCCAATCTTTGACCTCGCGTACATCCGCCGGTCTGAATCGCTGTCGCAGGAGACCTTCAAGGTCTTCCACCCCCTCGTACGGGAGTACATGACCCTGATGGGGATCGATCGGGAAGACGACCTGCCGCCGTTCTTCGTCACGGCCCACCAGATCAAGGCCGACGTCCGCGTGCGGATGCAGGCCGCCATCCAGAAGCACATCGATCACTCCATCAGCAGCACGGTGAACCTCCCGCGGGAGACCACGCCCGAGGAAGTCGAGCGGGTCTACTTCCTCGCGTGGAAGATGGGCTGTAAGGGGATCACCTGCTACCGTGAAGGGAGCCGCGAAGGGATTCTCATCACCGAAGAGCAGGCTCGAGCCGAGGGCGCGCGCGCGGCGGTGACACCGGCGGTGGGCGAACCCGAGTCGGTGCGGCCGTCACCCCGGCCTCGGCCGAAAGTCACCAGCGGGCGCACCGAGCGCGTCGAGACCCCTCGCGGCCGCATCTACGTCGTGATCAACGAAGACGAGCTGGGGGTCTGCGAGGTCTTCGTGCACTCGTTCGACGTGGAAGCGGAAGCCTGCGGGCGGCTGGCGTCGCTGGCACTGCGCGCCGGGGTGGATCCCCGCCAGGTGATCGAGCAGCTGTGGCGCGTACAAAGCAAGGAAGTCGCCTTCGACCGGTCGGCGACGGGGACGGTCGTGCGGGTCACGACGATCGCGCAGGCGATCGCGCTTGCGCTGGGGCGTGCGCTCTATGGGGACGACTTTCGCCCGGACAAAGCGTTCCCGCGCGCCGACGTCCTGCCCGTCCCCAGCCCCCGCGTGCGCCAGGAGCCGCTGCGCTTCAGCCCGGCGGTCGTCGCCGACGGGAGCGGGAATGGCAACGGCGCCGGCGGCGATGCCGGCGAGGGCGTGCCGGTCGCGGTCTCGCAGCAGGCCACCCCGCTGGAGTTCATCGGCATCTGCCCGGACTGCGGCGCGTCGCTCGTCCATGAGAACGGCTGTGCATCCTGCCGGTCCTGTGGGTTCTCAAAGTGCTGAGGTGCAGGGGACCGCGACCAGGGACCGCGAACATCGACGCTCGACGTCTGCACGTGCGAGGGGAGGGGAGAGTCTGGCAAAGCGGGGACGTGCTGGTCACGGCACACCGAAAGGAGATGACCTATGAATCCTAAGCAGTTTCTGACCTGGGGCGGCATTATTCTCGTCTTGCTTGGGATCTACGGCTTCTTCGACGCCGACGTCCAGGGCTCGGCATTCTACCTCGATGCGGGTGAGAACTGGGCGCACCTAATCCTGGGCGTGGTGGCCATCATTGCGGCGCGGTCGCTGTCCGAAAGCGCGCAGCGGTCGCTGACCCTGCTGGTCGGGGTCGTCGCAATCGTATTCGCGATTTGGGGGTTCCTGGTACGCGGCAATCCCGAGCCCAACCTCGGGGTGGCCAACCTCGAGAACCCGTGGGACAACCTGCTCCATCTGGTCGTGGGAATCTGGGCCCTGTGGGCCTCCCGCGGCCGGAGCATGATGACCATGGGAACCTAGTCCTCACAGGGGGAGGGCGATTCCCTCCCCCTTCCGAACCTCCCCCGACTCCTCCGTGTGTCGTCTCGTTCATGATGTCCACAGCCGGCCACGCCGGTCCTGCGCATAGCGAACATCCCGATGCTAAGATGGATTCAGCACCTCACGGTGGAGGCGCTTACGCATGGCGGTGGAGTTCAAGCCCGGGCTGAAGGACGTCGTCGCGGTCAACTCGGCGATCTCGACGGTCGACGGCGACCGCGGAGAATTGACGTACCGCGGCTATGCGATCCGAGACCTGGCCACCGCGGCAACCTACGAAGAAATCGTCTACCTGCTCTGGCACGGCGAGCTGCC
>DATDQT010000018.1:0-9859 GCA_035292085.1 bacterium | reverse complement strand
GCGCACGTTCGCGGTGATGATCGCGGTCGCGGCCAGCACCTCGTTCATCACGCCGCTGGAGCCGGCGTCGCTGCTCGTGTACGGCCCGGGCCGCTACCGCTTCGCCGACTTCCTGCGCGTGGGGCTGCCCCTGACCGTGGTTATCTACGCGCTGGCCATCCTGCTCGTACCTAGGATCTGGCCGCTGTGAAGCCAGTCCGAGCTGTCGGCAGCGGGTCAGTCTTGGATGCTTGAGGCGGCGGAATGCTCGGGGACGGCCACTCGCTCCGAGTCGGGCGGCTCGGATCTATTCGCAGGCCTCCCGCTCCCTGACGCGCTCGTCTGCCAAACGCGTCGGATGACTGCGGACCTGGGTGGTTCTCGCCGCTCCCTGGCTGCGTGACATCCCGCTCGTCACGGCCTGCGCAGTGGTTGCCGCCCTCCTATCTCCGCTCCGGGGCCGCCCCACTCGCCCCGCCGCGTCTCCTCTGACCCACGATCAGGAACGAGGAACCTCACTGTCGTGGGGCTGGTGGAGGGTCGCAAGCGATGTGGCGGCGAGCTGTCGCCGCCGTGCGCGAGCGCCGCGTCGCGAAGGGCGGAACCTCAGCACGCCGCGTCGCCCAGAGAGAGGTTCGCAGGAATGTCGCACGCGGACGGGCTGAGGGGGCCCGGAGCAGCGAGCCCGGCCGTCGTGCCGGCCGGGTGAGCCCAGCTGACCGTGGCTGGGCGAACGCGAGCGCTACGCTCGGCGGGCGAGCCGCCCCCGAAGCGCAGCGGCCCTCCACCAGCCCCGTTATCGGCTCCTCCGGCGCAGCCCGAACTCGTAGAAGAGCATGGCCGCCGCGGCGATGCCGGCGGTTTCGGTGCGCAGAATCAACGGTCCGAGCGAGGCCGGAATCGCCCCGGCGGCGACCGCCGCCTCCACCTCCGCCGGTTCGAACCCGCCCTCCGGTCCCACGATGAGCGCGGCCGTCTCGGGCGTGGGACGGCCCTTCAGCACGTCGGCCAGAGACTGCCGCTGTTCTCCCTCCCAGAGCACAATCGTGATCTGCGCGGCCGAAGCGATCCGCACGCCGTCGGCGAACGGAATCGGGTCGCGCACCAGGGGGACATCGGCACGGCGGGATTGCTTGGCCGCCTCCAACGCGATGCGCCGCCACCGCTCGGCCCGGCCGCCGGCTGTCGGCACACTCCTCACGGCGAGTACCGGCACGAACTCCGCAATCCCCAACTCCGTCCCCATCCGGATGATCGCGTCCATCTTCGCGCCTCGTGGCACACCCTGGAGCAGCGTCAGCCGGAACAGCGGGGGCATGCCTGATCCGCGGTCGATGATGTGGGCCGTGACCGCCTCAGGCGAGACACGCTCCAGCTCCACGACGTACTCGGTCCCTGAGCCGTCGATCACTGTGACACGGTCGCCGGGCCGCAGCCGGAGGACCGTCGCGATATGGTGCGCTTCGGTGCCTGTCACCGTCACCCGGTCGCCGGCAATGGCCGCCGGAGGAACGACGAAGCGCCGCATCAGCGCCTCGTCAACACCAGGCACCGCCACTCGGCATCGTGCCGTTCCTCGACCACCACCAGCCCCTCCGCCGCCGCCACGGCCCGGACTTCCAGCACGCGGGTGTCGACGATTCCCGAGGCCGCGAGCAGACCGCCCGGGGCCAGGTGGCCGGTCACCGCCGGCAGGAGGTCGAAGTGGATGTCGGCGGTCAGGTTGGCCGTGATGAAATCCGCTCGCTCCTGCACACGGTCGAGCAGCGCGCCGTGTTCGACGTCCACCTGAGATCCCACGCCGTTATGCCGGACGTTCTCACGCGCCACCGCCACCGCGACCGGGTCGGTGTCGAAGGCCGTCACGGCCGCCGCGCCCAGTTTCGCCGCCGCGATCGCCAGGATGCCTGAGCCGGTGCCCACGTCGACGACCCGGGAGCCTGGGACGAGCCGCTCTTCGAGCACACGGAGGCACAACTGCGTCGAGGGATGGAGTCCGCTCCCAAACGCCATCCCCGGATCGAGTTCGATCACCAGACGGCCCGGGGGCACGGGCTGTTCGTCCCAGGTCGGCTTGATCCAGATCCGATTCCCCACGGCGAAGGGTTTGAAGTGCATCTTCCAGGCGTGGGCCCAGCCGGAATCTTCCACCGAACGCGTGTCGATACGTCCCGCCCCGATGTCGAGGTGGAACGCGGGCAGGGCCCGCACGCGCCGCTTAATCGCGGCGAGGGTCACATCGGATGCCGGGCCGACGGGCAGGTATCCGCGGAGGACCACCGTGCCGGATGCCGGATGTTTCTCGACGATCCCTCCGGTCCGGCACTCCAGCAGAATGTTGGCAATGGCTTCGACGGCCGGCGGCGCCGTCGTGATGGTAATTTCAATCCACTTCACTGACACTCACTGCAGAAACTCCTTCATCTTCTCGGTGAGTTTCTTCTTTGTCTGGGGCTTGATCTTCTCGTCGCGCGACGCCGCGAAATCCAGGAGCAGGCGCTGCTGCTCTGCGGTCAGGCGGGTGGGGATCTGGACATCGATCGTGACGTGCAGGCTGCCGAATCCGCCGCGCATGGTCGGCATGCCCTTGCCGCGCAGGGTCAACACGGTCCCGGGCTGCGTACCGGCGGGAACCGTCTGCCGCTCAGATCCCTCCAGGGTCGGCACGGTAATCTCATCGCCCAACGCGGCCTGCGCCATCGAGACCGGGACGGTGCAGAATAAGTCCGCGCCGCGGCGTTCGAACACCGGGTGCGGGGCGAGGTGAATGAACACGTAGAGGTCGCCGCGGTCCCCGCCCCGGGATCCCGCTTCCCCTTCCCCGGCCAGGCGCAGGCGGGTGCCGTCGTCCACGCCGGCCGGCACTTTCACCGTGATGTGCCGGGCGACTTCCATCTTCCCGCTGCCGCGGCAGTCTGCACACCGATGGCGGATGAGTTCCCCCGTGCCCTCGCAGTCCGGGCACGTGCCGATCTGCGTGAAACTTCCAAAGACCGTCCGCTGCGCGTAGCGAACCTCACCCGCCCCGCCGCAGGTCGGGCACCGTTCAGGCGACGACCCGCGCGCTGCGCCGGTACCGAAGCAGGTCGAACAGGTCTCCAGCCGGCGGACGTCGATGGTTTTCTCCACGCCGCCGGCCGCTTCTTCGAGCGTGAGCCGCAGGTCGAGGCGGAGATCGGCTCCGCGCTCGGGGGCGTGCCGGTCGGGCCGCCCCGGGCGACCGCCGAAAAACATGTCAAAGAGGCTGTCGAAGGGACCGAATCCGCGGCCCACGTCTCCCATCCCGGCTGCCGGCTCCGCCGTGCCGAACCGGTCGTAGTGGGCGCGCCGTTCGGGATCGCTGAGCACGCGGTAGGCTTCATTGATCCCCTTGAACCGCTCCTCGGCCTGCGGGTCGTGCTTCTTGACGTCGGGGTGGTGCTCGCGGGCCAGCCGGCGGAACGCCCGCTTGATCTCGTCCGCGGAAGCCGTGCGATCAACGCCCAGGATGTCGTAGTAATCGGGCATCGCGGTCAGGCGGAGTCTTCGAGAGCGGCGGTGAGGCCGTGCGCGAGATAACGGACCATTGCGATCGCCTTCCCGTACTTCATGCGCGTGGGACCGACGATGGCCAGCGCGCCGGCCGGATGATCCCGGCCCCCGTAGGTGGCCGCGACGATGCTGCACCCGTGGAGGGCGATCGCGCGGTTCTCGGTCCCGATGGTCACCCACACCTGCCGGGCGGACTCCTGGCGGAGGAGATCGGTGAAGATCTCCGCTTCTTCCAACGCGACGAGCACGGGCTGCGCCGTCCGGGCGTCGGCAAACTCGGGCTGTTTGAGAATGTTCGCCGTTCCGTCAACGAACACGCGCCGCTGCACGACCGGGAGGTACCGCCGCAGCCAGGCCGCCAGCGCCTGGATGACCCGCTGCTGCCAGGCGGCTTCGGCGACCACTTCCGCGAGCAGTTCGTCCGTGATGTCGCCGAGCAACCGGCCGTCCAGCCGCCGGCTCACCATCCGTGACAGGCGGTCGAGGTCTTCGGCGTCCAGCGGTTCTCCCAGGTCGAGGACCTTGCCCTCGGTGACGCCGGCGTTGGTCACGATGACGGCCAGCACCTGGGTCGACCGAAACGGGATGAAGTGGACGTGCTTGAACAGCAAACGGCCCGGCCGCGGCGGGGACACGACCGACGCGTAGTCCGTGACCGACGCCAGCGTGCGCGCGGCTTCCTCGGCCATCCGCACAGGGCCCTCGGTCAGCACCGACACGGGGCGCCGGGCGCGCGCGCGTTCCTGCGGCGTCAGCCGGGCTTCACGGAGCACCGCGTCGACGTACAGCCGGTACCCGTGGTCGGTCGGGACGCGCCCGGCCGAGGTGTGCGGGTGAGAGAGGAACCCCAGGTCCTCGAGCGCGGCCATCTCGTTGCGGATCGTGGCCGGACTGACGCCGAGCCGCAGACGGTGGGACAGCGCTTCCGAGCCCACCGGTTCCGCGGTCTCGATGTGATCCTCAATGACCGCGCGGAGGATCGCGTCTTTCCGAGCGTCCAAGATGCTCACGGCATCACCGTTAGCACTCACTACGCACGAGTGCTAACAATCTTCTGTCCACGATAACATCGGGCCAAATGCACTGTCAACGCGGCGCCCCGGCCGCGGGCCGCCCGCGCAGCAGGCCGGTCACCACCCGCAACTCTTCCACCCGCAGCAGCAGGCATCCGCCCAGGTAGACGCCCGTGCCCACCACCGCCGCCGCGCCCACCTGAACCAGCAGTCCGGCGGGTTCCAGCCAGCCCGCAGTGATCCACATCGCGACCGCGGCGGCCGCCGCCGCCCCGCCCGCCCGGACACCGGTGCGGAGGAGCGCTCCTGCTTCAACCCCGCCCAGCCGGCGGCGGAGCAGCCACAGCAGCATTCCTACATTAATAAGAGCCACGACCGACGACGCGAGTGCCAGACCGACGGTACCCAGGAGGCGCATGAGGAGATAGTCCAGCCCCGCATTCAGCACGACCATGGCAACCCCGACGCGCACGGGTGTGGCCATGTCGTGCAGCGCGTAGTAGGTACGCGTGACCACATAGTACGCGCCGATCGCCGGGAGCCCCAGGGCATAGGCGGTCAGCGCCGCGCTCACGGCATCGGTGGCCGCGGGCCCGAACTCCCCCCGCTGAAAGATGAGGGCAATCAGGGGCCGGTGCAGGGCGAAGATGCCCGCCATTACCGGCAGCAAGGCGACCAGGATGGTCCGGAGACCGAGGGATCCGGTCGCGCGCACGTCGGCGGAGGCGCCGGCCGCCGCCCGGCGGGACAACAGCGGGAAGATGGCCGTGGCGATCGAGACCGCGAAGATGCCGGCCGGGGCCTGGACCACCTCGTACGCGTAGTCCAGGACCGCAACCGGATTCACACCGCCTGCTGTCGGCAGCAGGGAGGCGAAAAACCGGCCGACATAGGCGTTGATCTCCACCACCGCCAGTCCCAGCATCGCCGGCACCGCCAGCCGGCCGAGCTCCCGGACGGCCGGATGTCCGAGGTCCGGCCGGCGGAAGGCCAGGCCCAGGCGCCGCGCCCCGGGCAGCTGGACGGCGAACTGCGCGGCGGTGCCCAGGATCCAGCTCAGGGCCAGCCCCGCGATGCCGATCCGCGGGCCGAGCACCAGCGTGCCCGCGATGATGACAATGTTGAAGACCAGTGGGGCGATCGCCGGCACCGCGAAGCGGTGGTGGGCCTGTAGGAATCCGGTCACGTACACGGAGAGCGCCAGGAATAACATCGCCACGAACGTGATCCGCGTCAGCGAGACGGCCAGCGAGACCAACCCGGGCGATCCGGCAAACCCCAAGGCCGCGATCCGGACCAGCAGCGGGGCCGCGGCTTCTCCGGCCAGGACCATGGCGGCGCCGAGGAGCAGCACCACCGTAAACAGCATCCCGGAGACGCGCCGGGCGCCTTCGTCGTCGCCGGCAACCAGATAGCGGCTGATCGTCGGAATGAACACGACGCTGAGCGTGCCGCCGAGCAGGAGCCGCTGGACGAAGAACGGCACGTAGTAGGCGATGACGAATGCGCCCTTGGCATCGCTCGCGCCGAACAGCGCGGCGGTGACGATCTCACGGATCACCCCCAGGAGACGGCTGGCCACCGTCGCGCCGGCCATGAGCGTGGCCGCCCGCGCCAGCCGGCCCTCACCGGCCACGCGTCACACTCCGACGCCGTGCGCGACGGTTCCCTTGTTCCCCCAGGTCTGCTGTGGTAGGATAGCGCCCTGAACCCGAGCGCCGCGAGTGGGTCAGGGAGTGAGGAGTCACGGTGGCCAAACGGTCCAGGTCAGGCCTAAAGCGCAAGCGCCAGTCCGTGAAGCGCCGGCTGCGGAACCAGGCGGTTCACTCGCATCTGAAGACGGCCGCGAAACAAGCCGTGGACGGCCCGGAGCAGCTGGCGTCGGCCATCGCCGCGCTCGACCGCGCCGCGCGGAAGGGCATCATTCACCGGAATACCGCCGCACGCAAGAAGTCACGGCTGCTCAAGCGCGTCGCGGCGCGGTAAGGGTGCCGACGGCGGCGCTCCGCCGCACAACTCGACCACGAGCGTCTCGAGCGCCAGATCTTCGTGCCCCGTACTCTTGATCGCGCGGTCCGCTTCCTGGAGCCGCGCGAAGATGCCCGGAAACGCCTCCTTCGGGAAGTTCGACGCCTGCTTCACCACCCGTTCGACGATGTAGGGCGGCACACCAAGCGCGCGCTGGAGCGCGGTTTCATCGCGCCGCTGGGCCGGCAGCGCACGCGCCCGCAGGAGCAGGCGGAACTGCCGGGCGATCATGAACAGCACGTACGGGGGCGCCGCCTCGGCGAGGATATCGACCAGGTGTGCCAGCGCCTGTGAGGTCTTGCGGTCGCCGATCGCATCGACCAGGTTGAAAATGGTCGTCTCGGCGTGCCGGCCGGCCGCAGCCTCGACGTCGGCGCGGCTGACGCGCTGGCCGCCGGCATAGGCCATGACTTTGTCCAGCTCCAGGGCCAGCTGCCGGAGATCCGATCCGACCAATCCGACCAGCGCCTCCGCCGCGTCCCGGTCAATCGTCCCGCCCTGCTGTGTCGTCCTCGCGGTCACCCACGACGTACGTTGATAGGCCCGGAGCCGGGGGAAGTCGCGGACCACACCGATCCGTTTCGCCGCTCCGAACAGTTTGCGCCGGCGGTCCAGGGTTTCCGCCACCAGAATCAGGATGGACGGCGGCGGACCTTGCTCCAGGTACGCGGCTACCCGTTCCTGGTCGGCGGCGATCCAGCGGTCGGCACCTTTGACCACGACGACACGATGGGCCCCGAAAAACGGCAGCGTATCCATCCGGGTGATGATGTCCTGAATGGGGACCTCGGCGGCGCGGACGATGTCGAGATTGAGATCCCGGTCGCCTGGAGGAATGACCGCGTCGAGCAACTCCGCAAGCGCCTGGTCGATGAGGAGGGTTTCTTCTCCCACGAGCAGGTAGACGCGGGGCGGGGTCTGGGGCCGGGCCGGCCTGGCGCTCACGGGAGGTGGTCTTCCGTCCTCCGACGGAGCCGGTCAATCATGTCGGTAACGTCCTCTCCGCCACGTTCGTCCACCTCCCAGCGCACCTGGAGCACAGTCCCCTCGCCGGCGCCCGGGGGCAACTGGTCCGCTCCCACATAGGCCCGCCCGCCGTCTTCGAACAGCAGCACGGCCACCCCGTCCTCGATCCGATCAATGATCGCCCGCATCGCGATTCGTGCGGATCCACAGCCGCCTGCCGTCGGTCGTCATCGTGACGGCACCGTGCTCGTCCGTGCGATAGATGGTCGCCCCAATATCAGCGAGCGCCTCGAGCGTGCGGCGGTGCGGATGGCCGAACGGGTTCCACGCGCCCACCGAGATCACCGCCACCGCCGGCCGAACGGCATCCAGGAATTCAGGAGTGCTGCTGGTGACGCTGCCGTGGTGACCCACCTTCAACACGGTACTTCCGAGGTCGTCACCAGTATCGACCAACCGCCATTCGATCGGCGCTTCCAGATCCCCGGGAAACAGTACACCGATGGCTCCGTATGTGACGCGCAGGACGACCGAGTTCAAGTTCGCATCCGAACCCGTGCCCACCAGCAGCGGCTCTTCGGGATGCAGCACGACGGCATGCACACCACCGCCGAGGTCAAGCCTCATTCCACGGCGGGCAAGCCGGTAGGGAATGCCTGTCCGCTCGATCCACCGCAGGAGCGTGACATACCCGGGCGCGGGATGCGGCAGTCCCGCGTCGAGCACCAGACCCACCCTGAAGTTCTTCAGCACGGCGGCCAGTCCTCCGGCGTGGTCCTCGTGTGGATGGGATAACACGACGACGTCAAGCCGGCGCACGCCCAACCGCCGCAGCGCCGGCACGACGCGGCGGACGCCGACGTCGGAACCGCGCGGCAGGCCCTCCAGATCCCCGCCTCCGTCAATCAGCATGGTGGCCCCGCCGGGCGCTTGGAGCACAATCGCATCTCCCTGGCCAACGTCCAGGACGGTGATCACCAGATGCCCCGGAGATGCCGATGCAACCTGAAGCCAGAGGACGGCCGCGATGACGGCGCACCCGGCGGTGGCGATGCGAAGGGTCGTCACTCTAATGCTACCGCGCAGCGCTTCGACGGTCGCGATGAGACCCGCGTAGAGCAAGACCACCTCAAACAGACCCGGCGGCGCGACGGCGATGGTGGCCCCGGGAAGACGGCTGAAGACTTCGGCCAGGAAGATCACCACCATGAGGATGGGACGCAGGACGCCCAGCATCGCCACCCCCAGAGGCGGCACAACCAGTCCCACCCCCGCCGTGGCAAATCCCGCCGGCACCAGGACGCCCACCAGGGGCACCACCGCCAGGTTCGCGAGAAAACCCGCCGCCGAGAGCCGGCCGACGTGATAGGCCAGGATCGGCAGCACGGCCAGCTGCGCCCCCACGGTCATGGCCACCAACCCGCGCAGCCTCTGGGGCCCCCGCAGGCGGGGGCTCATAGCCGGAGCCACGTACAGAAGGCCCCACGTCGCCGCGAACGAGAGTTGAAACCCCAGGTCGAACAGCAGCGAGGGATCGGCAATCAGCAGCACTATGCCCGCTGCAGCCAGCGCCGTGTAGACATCGCGATCTCGCCGCAGCCAGACCGCGGCCAATCCGACCATGGCCATCACCGTCGCCCGGCCGACAGACGGCACCCATCCGGTCATCAGCGCAAAGAACGCGACACCCGCCGCCGCAGCGGCCGTCGCCAGCCGCGGCGGGGCGCGGACGAGTCGGCCGACCCACAGCATGCACCCGAGGACGAGGACTACCTGCGCTCCGGACACCACCAGCACGTGCAGCAGCCCGGCAGTCCGGAAGGCATCGCGCAGTCCTGGGCTGACCGCGCCGTCGTCGCCGAGCAGCAAACTGGCCAGCAAGGCACCCGCGGGCCCGGGAAGGCCGGCGCGGAAGAACACGGTGATCCGCGCCCGCAGTCCGTAGGCCGCGGCCAGGACCGGGTTGCCTCCCCCGCGGGACAGCGTGTGAACCTCGGCCGCGCGCCTGACAGCCATCACGGCATCGATCCCCGAGGCCCGCAGGGAGTCCCGGTACGACACCTCGCCGGGATTGCCGGCCGGCAGCGGACGATACAGGCGGCCGCGTACCCGGATGCGGTCTCCGTACACCGGGTTCATCTCACCTGGCAGCGTGATCAGGACGGTGCTGTTGACCCGGGTGCGCTGCGGGGCGGACACGACCTCGACAGCGACGGCGACGCGCGTGCGGCTCCCCGTCTCTTGCATCACGACCTGGGGAGGCCGAACCACGACACCCTCGATGGACACGGTACGGCCGAGAAATTCGCGCAGTGGATCGCGCCGGCGGTGCGCGAGGTCGA
>DATDQT010000017.1:0-19120 GCA_035292085.1 bacterium | reverse complement strand
GGCGCCGCCGTGCGGCGCCTGCCGCCAGGTGATGGCCGAATTCGGGGTCCGGCGCGTGGTCGTCGGACCCCCCCGCGGCCGCGGCCGGGTCCGCACGCTCAAGCAACTGTTGCCGGATGCGTTTACGCCTGAACGCCTGCTGAAACGATAATTAGCGGGAACCCCGAACACCGTTCAGGTTTCGTCGTCCTCATCGGCCGTCCCAATGGCGGCAAATCCGCGCTGCTCAACCGGCTCGTCGGGGAGAAGGCGGCCATCGTCACGCCGGTTCCGCTGACGACGCGATCCCGGCTGCGGGGCATGGTCACGTCCCCCCGGGTTCAGCTGGTGCTTGTCGACACTCCCTCACTGCACCGGCCGAAAGACCGACTCGGCGCACGGCTGGTGGAAGACGCCCGCAGCGCCGCCGGCGACGCCGACGTGATTCTCTGGGTCGTGGACAGCGCAGCGGCGCCGACTCGCGATGACGAACTCGCGGCGTCCACCCTCCAGGGCGTCCAGGCGCCCATCGTGCTGGCCCTGAACAAGAGCGACCGCCTCCGCGGAGCCGCTCGATCCACCGCTCCGCAGATCGAGGGAATGCCGCCGGTGACCGCCGCCGCGGCCGTGTCCGCGGCGACCGGAGCGGGCGCACCCGAGTTGATTGACATCCTCGTGCCGCTGCTGCCAGCGGGCCCGCCCTTGTTTCCCCCGGAGATGTTTACCGATCGACAGGAGCAGCAGCTGGTCGGCGACTTCATCCGCGAACAGGCGATGCTGCTGACCCGGGAGGAAGTCCCGCACGGCATCGCGGTAGAGATCGAGGAATTCACCCCGCGGGCGGGGGCGGCTCTCGTCTACATCCGGGCCACCGTGCTCGTCGAGCGGGACGCCCACCGTAAGATCGTCATTGGCGCGGGGGGCCGCCTGCTCCGTGAGATCGGCCGGCGCGCCCGCCGGGACATCGAATCGCTCCTTGCCAGCCGCGTGTATCTGGATCTGTGGGTCAAAGTCGTCAAGGATTGGCGGAACAAGGACGCGGTGATCGAGCGGCTCTATCCGCGTTCATAGCGTCTGGCTGGTGGAGGGCGGTGGATCCTCCCATTTCGGACACCCCCGCCTTCGAGCATACCGCCGCCGCATAGGATCATCTTTCTAACAGATGAAATACTATCCACATGCCCGTCTACAAGACCGAAGCCATCGTCATCCGCCGGCGCAACCTCGGAGAAGCCGACCGCATCGTCACGCTGATGACGCGGGATCAGGGCAAGCTGGGCGTAGTCGCGAAGGGCGCGCGGAAGCCGAAGAGCCGGTTCGCGGGCCGTCTGGAACTGTTCACGCATCTGCGGGCCTTGCTGGCGGTGGGGCGGAGCCTCGACGTAGTGTCCCAGGTCGAGGTCGTCGATGCCTTCGCGGGCGTGCGGGAAGATCTCCAGCGGCTGGGCTACGCGTCGCTCCTGGCCGAGGTCACCGACCGGGCCACCGCCGACCGCCACGCCGCGCCGGAACTGTTCGGCCTGCTGCAGTCGGCCTTGGGCCTCATCCGCGACGACGATCCGGAACGCGCCGGTCTGTGGTTCTTCGCGCGCGTGCTCGTGCTCACGGGCTATGCGCCGGTCGTGGACCGGTGCGTGGTGTGCGGCCGGCGCGTGGTGAGTCCCGCGTTCAGCTTTGCTCTCGGCGGCGTGGTCTGTGAGGCGGACCGGACGAAAGATCCGCAGAGCCTTCCCGTGTCGGCGGCGGCGGTGCAGACGCTGGGGTTCCTGCTGCAGGCGACCCCTCCGGTCCTGCGGCGGTTGGCGATGACGCCGCCGCTGCGCGCCGAGCTGGGTCACGTCCTTCAGCGCTACTTTGAGTACCGGTTTGATGTCCGGCTGCGCAGTCCATCGGTCCTGGAACGACTGACGCGCGAGCCGGAGAGCACGTCGAAGTGACTGTGCTATAGTGACGGAAGGAGGTGACCGCACGTGGAGATCGATCTGGAGCGGGCACGGCGGGCGTTGCTGCAGTTGGGCACGGCGCTCGAGGACGCGCGCCAGGTGGTCCGGCCCAACGCGGAAGGATCGGTGCGGGTGAAGACAGACGACAAGATCATCGAGCTTCCGATTTCGTGGGCCATTGCCGGAGCCGTCGCCTTTATCGTCGCGGCGGTGTTCTCTACAATGACGGCGCCTTCGATCCGGCGGCGCGAGCGGGAGGAAGAGCCGCTCGGCATCGGATAGTTCGCATACGGGGCGAGGAGAGGGAGGAGTAGCCGGTCCCCGTCGGGAGAGAGCCCGTGAACGGTGAGAACGGGCGGCGGCACCGGCGAACGGCACCCAGGAGCCACTCCGGTCGACGGGGCGTGTGATCCGCGATATCGGATCATGAGTGCGGGCCATGTTGGCCCGAATCAGGGTGGAACCGCGGAGTCCTCCGTCCCTGCGACGCGAGGGCTCTTTCCATTTCGGGGGAAGTGTGATGACGTTTCAGGACATCATTCTAGCGCTGCAGCGATACTGGGCCGACTATGGCTGCCTAATTGAGCAGCCATTTGACATAGAGGTCGGAGCTGGGACGATGCATCCATCGACCTTCTTCCGATCACTTGGTCTTGGGGACTGGCGAGTAGCTTACGTCCAACCCGCTCGCAGACCAGCCGACGGAAGGTACGGCGAGAACCCTAATCGTCTGTACAAGCATTATCAGTACCAAGTTATCCTAAAACCATCTCCCGAAGATCCACAAGGTATCTATCTTGACAGCTTGCGTGTCCTAGGAATCAATCCTGGTAGGCATGACGTAAGATTCCTCGAGGACGATTGGGAAGCTCCAACACTGGGTGCAGCGGGCGTAGGGTGGCAGGTCTTCCTAGATGGTCAGGAGATCACTCAGTTCACTTACTTCCAGCAGATGGGCGGTATTGAACTTCCTCGGATCTCAGTAGAACTCACGTATGGGCTTGAACGGATCGCGATGTACGTTCAGAGAGTAGCGAGCGTCTTCGACCTCGATTGGGGCCACGGAGTGAAGTACGGTGATATTCGTCGCGCGGATGAAGCTGAACAATCCGAATACAGCTTTCAATCGGCAAACACAGAGCTTCTCAAGAAGACATTTGACGGCTTTGAACAAGAGGCCTTGACTCAGTTGCAGAGTGGTCGGATCATGCCGGCATACGAATACCTTCTCAAGTGTTCGCATCTGTTTAATCTTCTTGAGGCTCGTGGTGCCCTTGGAGCCGCCGAACGCACATCCCTCATCGCAAGATGCCGAGCCCTGTCCAGGGGATGTGCGGAGCGATACTTGTCGGAGCGAGTAGCCAGACCCGCCGGTGCCGTCGATGCCTAGGAATTCAAAAAGTAGCAGCCATCTGAGGGGGAAGGTATTGCTTCTTGAGGTTGGTACCGAGGATCTTCCACCCAGAGACATCATTCCGGCCCTGGAGCAGCTGCGTGACGCATTTCGAGCAAGGTTAGGTGAGCTACGCATAGACTTTGGTGACACGAGGGTATTTGGAACCCCGCGCAGGTTGGTCATCTACTGTACCGGCATGTCAACCCGCCAAAAACCCGCTCTCTTATCGATAAAGGGGCCCCCACACGGGGTCGCTTTTGATGAACAAGGTAATCCAACACAGGCCGCAATTGGTTTCGCGAAAAGCGTGGGCGTTAGTGTATCGCAATTGGTTTCAATGGAAGAGGCCAGTCGACGCTACATCTATGCGTTCGTCAAGAAGAGAGGACGAAAGTCAAAAGCTGCCCTGAGAGTGGCAATCCCCGAGATCCTAGAGAGTCTCTCTTTCTCGAAGACAATGCGCTGGGACGGCTCCGGTGCGACTTTCGCACGTCCCGTTCGGTGGATTGTCGCTCTTCTCGGAGACGAGGTGATACGTTTCACGTTTGCAGGCGTGAGGGCCAATAGAGTCACCCATGGGCACCGCTTCTTGGGCAAGAGGCGGATCTCACTCCAACAAGCTGAGGATTATCTCCCAGCCATGCAGACCGACGGTATTCTTGTTGATCCTCAGCAGCGTCGCAAACGCATCATTAGGCAAGCAACTAAGCTTTCTTCCTTAGTACGCGGTGTTCCGGTCCTGGATCAGGAACTGCTTGACGAGATTGCTATGTCTGTCGAGTACCCGACAGCGCTTCGGGGAAATTTCAGCCCGGTCTTCAGGAGTCTTCCTCGGTTGATTCTAACGACCGTAATGCAACACCATCAGAAGTACTTCTCAATCGAGGACCATAATGGTAACTTACTTTCCTACTTCATCACGGTTCGCGATGGAGGCGGGTCTGGTTCTGGACAGGTGACACAAGGCCATCAATGGGTTCTCGCTGCGCGACTTGCCGACGCTCGTTTCTTCCTAGATCAAGACCGAAAACACAGCCTTGAGTATTATGTCCCACTTCTCGAGGGAGTCACTGTCTATGCGAAATTGGGCACAATGGCAGATAAGGTTCATCGACTGGTCCGGTTAGCAGATTACCTTGCAGTTGAGTTGGTTCTCGACGGCCGTTCTGCCGAGGCTCTGCGCACGGCAGCAAAGCTATGTAAGGCTGATTTGGTTTCCCATGTGGTGCGGGAATTTCCTGAGCTTCAGGGGCTAATCGGCGGATTGTATGCGGAGATGGATGGAGAATCGGCCGACGTTTGTAAGGCGATACGTGAGCATTACAAACCCGTGGGCGCTACGGATAATCCTCCTTCAAGCTTTCTTGGTGGACTTTTGAGTCTTTCTGACAGATGTGACAACATCATGGCGGCGATTGAACTTGGACTCATGCCTACTGGTTCCGAGGACCCGTACGCCCTCAGGCGAGCAGCCCTTGGAGTGGTGCAGACGATTCTATTGCACAAGGTACCTCTGAGGCTGGGCGAGTTTCTGACTCACGTGCACGTAGGTTTGCGCGAAAGAGGCTTCAGGGGCACCTTCGCCTACATCTCCAGAGGTGGCAGACCTGCGTCGGTCGATGCTGCGATCGACTTTCTACGTCAACGGCTTCGTGCACTACTTTTGGATCGCGGCATTCGCTACGATGTCGCCGACGCCGCCCTGGCGGTAAGCGCGGATGACTTCATCGCCGCGGAGGCGCGGGCGGCGGCCATGCACGGGTTCCTGTCCGATCCGGGGTTTGGCCGCGTATTCGTCGCGTATGACCGGGCGTCGCGGATCCTCACCGCGGAGGGCGCGGTGGCGATCGATCCCGCGCTGTTCGAGCACCCCGCCGAGCGGAATCTCGCGCTGGCCAGCCACGCGGCCACGCCGGCGGTGGCCGCGGCCGCCGACGCGGGAGACTACACGGCGGCGCTCCGGGCGCTGGTGCCGCTCGCCGAACCGGTCGACCGGCTGTTTGACGCGGTGCTGGTCAATTCACCCGACCCGCGCGTGCGCGCCAACCGGCAGGCCCTGCTGCGCGAGGTCGTCGACGTGTTCCGCCGCGTGGGGGACTTCGCGAAGATCGTCATGGAAGGGCGGGACTGATTCCCTCCAGTCCCGAACTCAGGATTCGAGGTGAAGGCATGGCTCAGATGAACGTTCGCAAATCCGCGCAGTCACGCAAACGTCGCGCCCCCGTGAAACGGAAATCGGCTGCCCGCGCGCCGGTCCGCGCGCGCCGCAGGACCGGCAAGTGGACGCTGCTGTTCGAAGAAGGCGACGCGACCCTGCGCGAGCTGCTCGGCGGGAAGGGGGCCGGGCTGGCCGAGATGAGCCGGATCGGCCTGCCGGTGCCCCCGGGTTTCACCATTACCACCGAGGCCTGCCTCGAGTACAATCGGCGCGACCGGAAGATGCCGGCGGGGCTGTTCGAGGAAGTGCGGAAGCGAATGGCCACCGTAGAAGAGAGGACCGGCAAGCGCTTCGGCGATCCCAGACACCCCCTGTTGGTTTCTGTGCGGTCCGGCGCCAAGTTCAGCATGCCCGGCATGATGGACACGGTCCTCAACCTCGGGCTGAATCAGGCGACGGTCGACGGCCTGGCCCGCGCGACGGGCAATCCGCGGTTCGCCTACGACTCCTACCGCCGCTTCATCCAGATGTTCGGCAACGTCGTGCTTGGAATCAAGCACGAGCAGTTCGAGGAAGCGCTCAGCACCCTGAAGCACAGCCGGGGCGTGACCCTCGACACCGACCTCACGGCCGATGACCTCTGGCGCCTCATCCAGGAGTACCGCGCGATCGTCAAAGAACAGACCGGCGAGGCCTTTCCGGATGATCCCTGGGACCAGTTGCGGCGGGCAATCGAGGCCGTCTTCGCTTCCTGGAACAACCCGCGCGCGATTACGTACCGGAATTTTCATCGGATCTCGCACGACCTGGGGACGGCCGTCAATATCCAGGCGATGGTCTTCGGCAACATGGGGGCCGACTCGGGGACGGGGGTGGCCTTCACGCGGAACCCGGCGTCGGGGGAGCAGGCGATCTTCGGGGAGTACCTGCTGAACGCCCAGGGCGAGGACGTCGTCGCCGGCATCCGGACGCCGCGGGAACTCGCCGAGCTCGCCGGTGACCTGCCGCAGGCGTACGAGGAGTTCCTTCGAGTGTGCGCATTGCTGGAGCGGCACTACCGCGACGTACAGGACATCGAGTTCACCATCGAGCGGGGCACGCTGTACCTGCTGCAGACCCGCGCGGGCAAGCGGACGGCGCAGGCGGCGGTGAAGATCGCCGTGGACATGGCCCACGAAGGGCTCATCACCAAAGAAGAAGCGCTGCTGCGCGTTGACGCCAACGAATTTGAGAAGATCCTTCACCGCCAGGTGGACCCGGCGGCGGAGAAGACGGTCCTCGCGCGCGGGCTGGCGGCCAGTCCGGGCGCCGCGCAGGGCACCGTCGTCTTCGATGCTGACGCGGCCGCCGAGCGCGGGCGCAACGGGGAGAAGGTGATCCTCGTGCGCACCGAGACGAACCCCAACGACGTGCACGGGATGCTCGTCGCGCAGGGCATCCTCACCGGCCGCGGCGGGATGACCAGCCACGCCGCGATCGTCGCCCGCGGGATCGGCACGCCGGCCGTGGTCGGGGCCGAGACGCTGCGCATCGACGAGGCCGGAGGCCAGTTCACCGCCGACGGGATGGTGGTGTCCGAGGGCCAGGTCATTACCATTGACGGCAACACTGGTGAGGTCCTCCTGGGGGCCATGCCGCTGGTCGAACCCAGACTGGGCGGGCACGTCGAGGAGTTTCTGCGCTGGGCCGACGAAGTACGCACGCTCGGCGTGCGCGCCAACGCGGATTACCCGGAAGACGCCCGCAAGGCCCGCGAGTTCGGCGCCGAGGGCATCGGGCTGTGCCGCACGGAGTACATGTTTACCAAGGAGGAGCGCCAGCCGACCTACCTGCGCCTCATCATGGCGGCCTCAGAAGGCGAGCGCCGCGCCGCCTGCGCGGAACTGGAGCCCCTGCAGACGGAGGACTTCAAGGGTCTCTTCCGCGAGATGGTCGGGCGGCCGGTCATCATCCGTCTGTTCGATCCCCCGTTGCACGAATTTCTCCCGCCGCTGCATCGGCTTGCCGAAGAGATCACCCGGCTCGAGCTGTCGGGACAAGAGTCGGAATGGGTGGCCAAGGAACGCGACCGCCTGGCTATCCCGGTCGGGGATCCAGGCCGGTTGGAGCGTTTGAAGGCGCTGCGGCAGCGGGTCCAGGAGCTGGACGAAGTCAACCCGATGCTGGGCCTGCGCGGCTGCCGCCTGGGGATTCTCTACCCGGAGATCAACGAGATGCAGGTCCGGGCGATCCTGCGCGCCGCGATCGAGCTCAAGCGTGATGAGGGGCTCGACGTGATCCCCGAGATCATGATTCCCCTGGTCGGCCACGTCAACGAGTTGCGCGTGGTCCACGAACAGCTCAGCCGGATCGCCGAACAGCTCGTGCGCGAGTCGGGGGTCTCGATCCGCTACATGTTTGGGACCATGATCGAACTCCCCCGGGCGGCGCTGGTGGCCGACCAGATCGCGGAGCTGGCGGAGTTCTTCTCGTACGGGACCAACGACCTGACCCAGACGGTCTTCGGCTTCTCTCGGGACGACGCCCAGGCGAAGTTCCTGACGCGCTACGTCGAGCGGGGCATCCTGCCCGACGATCCGTTCCGGGTCCTCGACCGGGAGGGCGTCGGCAAGATCATGCAGATCGGCACGAAGCTGGGGAAGAAGACACGGCCGGATCTGGAGGTGGGGATCTGCGGCGAGCACGGCGGCGATCCCTCGTCGGTGGAGTTCTGCCACGAGATCGGCCTGGACTACGTCTCGTGTTCCGCGTTCCGGGTGCCGATTGCGCGGCTCGCCGCGGCCCAGGCGCGTCTGAAGGAGAAGGTGGCCGTCGCCAGAGATGTCTAGCGTCCGGTGACCACGTCCCGCGAACGCATCGAGGAGCTCGAGCGTAGCTGGCTGAGTCCGCGCGCGGTCCGGGCGTCAGAATCGAAGGGCCGCGCACTCCCGGAGGCCGAGGATGACCTGCGGACGTGCTTTCAGCGCGATCGTGACCGGGTCATCCACAGCAAGGCGTTCCGGCGGCTGAAGCACAAGACGCAGGTGTTCCTGGCGCCGGAGGGCGACCACTACCGGACGCGGTTGACCCACACGCTGGAAGTCTCACAGGTGGCGCGCACGGCCGCCCGCGCCCTGCGGTTGAACGAGGACCTCACCGAGGCGATCGTCCTGGCCCACGACCTGGGCCATCCGCCCTTCGGGCACGCCGGCGAAGAGGCCCTCAACGGTGTCATGCAGGCCGTCGGCGGATTCAAACACGACGAGCAGTCCCTGCGCGTCGTCGACGTCTTGGAGGTCCGGCGGCGGTCCGACGGCACCGAGGTGCGCGGCCTGAACCTGACCTGGGAAGTCCGTGACGGCATCGCCGGCCATTCGAAAGGGCTCCATCCCCTTGAGGCCGCCCGTCCCGGTGGAGCGGGCCTGCCGGCCACCCTGGAAGGACAGATCGCGCGAGTTGCCGACCGGATTGCGTATGTCCACCACGATACCGACGATGCGATCCGGGCCGGGCTGATTGCCGAACAGGACCTGCCCGCCGGCGTGCGGGGGGTCCTCGGAGATTCCCGGGGACGGTGGCTCGGCGTGATGGTGGCCGATCTGGTCGCATCGAGCGAGAAGGGAGATGTGGTGACCCTGTCGGACGGCGTGCGCGGCGCGCTGAACACGCTGACCGAGTTCCTCGCCGAACGCGTCTACCAGGGTCCGGACAGCCGGGCGGAGGTGCGAAAGGCGCAGCAACTGCTGCGGGAGCTGTACGGGTACTTCCTCGACCACCCGGAGGACATCTCTCCCGAGTACCAGGCCCTCGTCGCACGGGGCGAATCGACCGGCCGCGTGGTGGGCGACTTCCTCGCCGGGATGACGGACCGGTACGCGATCCGGACGGCAGAGGCGCGGCTGTTCCCGCGCACCTGGGCCTTGTGACTAACACAGAGACGAGGAGGTTCCGCCTGTGGCGCGTTCGCGGAAAACGCAATCCCAGCCGCTCAATGTGATGGTGCAGGGCAAGAATATCGACGTGACGCCGTCCCTCAAGGAGTATGCGGAGGAAAAGGTGGGCCGGATCACGCGGTATTTCGAGCACGTCCAGGAAGCGCAGGTCGTCTTGAGTGTGCAGCGGCGGGATAACCTCGGCAAAGCGCAGGTCGTGGAGGTGACGGTGTGGGGAGACGGGATCGTCCTGCGCGGCGTGGATGCGTCCGAGGACATGTACGCGTCGATCGACGGCGTGTCTGAGAAGCTGCGCAAACAGATCGAGAAGTTCCGCAGCAAGTTCATCGAGAAGCGGCGGACCGACGAGAGCCGGAAGAAAGACCGTGCCGTCGCCTCGGCGGAAGCCGCCCTGCGCGGCACCCCCGACGCCCCGCGGATCGTCCGCACGAAGCGTTTCGCGATGAAGCCCATGACGCCGGAAGAAGCGGCGATGCAGATGGAACTGCTCGGGCATGACTTCTTCGTGTTCCGCAACACCCAGTCCCTGGAGATAAACGTCCTGTACCGCCGCGCGAACGGGGACTACGGACTGATCGAACCGCAATCCTGAGGGAAGATACACCCCGACTCTCCCGCGTTGGTCAGAGCGGGAGGGGACTGTCCCCGGGGTATCCCCGAGCAGGCAGGAGGGGACTGTCCCCTCCTGCTGTACCAATGAGTGACCCTAACTGGGCTGGGGGGACAGGTCTGACACCGGGGAAGACCGCCAGACGCCCGTGCGTTATGATTGGTAAGTCATGAGCCTTCTCCAGCGGATCCTGGGTGATCCCAGCCAGCGTGAAGTGCGCCGCTGGCAGGCCACGGTCGAAGAGATCAACGCCTTCGAGCCGGACCTGCAGGTGGCCCCCGACGATCAGCTTCGCGGCACGACCGCGCAGTTCAAAGAGCGCCTCGCCGCCGGGGAGATGCTTGAGGACCTGCTGCCCGAAGCGTTTGCCGTGGTCCGGGAGGCGAGCCGCCGGACGACCGGGATGCGGCCGTTCGACGTCCAGCTGATCGGCGGCGCGGTGCTGCACGCCGGCAAGATTGCCGAGATGAAGACCGGCGAAGGCAAGACGCTGGTGGCCACCCTGCCCATCTACCTCAACGCGTTGACCGGGCGCGGGGTCCACCTCGTGACGGTCAACGACTACCTGTCCCGCCGCGACGCGGGCTGGATGGGGTCCCTCTACCACTTGCTGGGATTGTCGGTCGCCGCGATTACCCATGAAGCGAGCGGCCTCTACGACCTCTCGTTTGCAGATCCACACCCACACGCCGACGACCGGCTGAACCACTTCCGGCCGGTGACCCGGCGCGACGCCTACCACGCCGACATCACCTACGGGACGGTGAACGAGTTCGGCTTCGACTACCTGCGCGACAACATGGCGCTGCGGCCCGAGGACCTCGTCCAGCGTGATCTCGCCTACGCCATCGTCGATGAAGTGGACTTCATCCTCATCGACGAAGCCCGGACCCCGCTCATCATCTCCGGCATGCTCGAAGAGTCCACCCGGAAGTACTACGACTATGCCCGGGTCGTGCAGCGCCTGGCCGCCGGACGCGACTACACGGTGGACGAGAAGATCAAGACCGCGGTGCTCACCGAAGAGGGGATCGGGCGTGTCGAGCAGGCGCTGGGCGTCGAGAACCTGGCGGACATCGAGAACGTGGGACTGATGCATCACATCCACCAGGCGCTGCGGGCGGACGCCTGCTACAAGCGCGACGTCGACTATGTCGTGAAAGACAGCCAGGTGATCATCGTCGACGAGTTCACCGGCCGGCTGATGCTGGGACGCCGCTACTCCGATGGGTTGCACCAGGCGATCGAGGCGAAGGAGAACGTCAAGATCGAACGCGAGAGCCAGACCCTCGCCACGATCACCTTGCAGAACTACTTCCGGATGTACCAGAAACTGGCCGGCATGACCGGGACGGCCAAGACCGAGGAAGAGGAGCTCCAGAAGATCTACAACCTGCCGGTCGTCGTCGTCCCCACGGACAAACCGATGGTCCGCGATGACGCCGCCGATCTCATCTACAAGACGGAGAAGGCGAAGTGGCGCGCGGTCACCGAGGAGATCGCGCAGTGGCACAGCCACGGCCGGCCGGTGCTGGTCGGCACGCGATCGATCGAGAAGAACGAGCAGCTCGGGCAAATGCTGCAGCGCCGCGGCATCGCCCACCGGATTCTCAACGCCAAGAACCACGAACAGGAAGCCGAGATCATCGCCCAGGCCGGCCGGCGCGGGGCGGTGACCATCGCCACGAACATGGCCGGCCGCGGCGTCGACATCATCCTGGGGGGGAACCCGTCCGATCCCGCCGAGGCCGAATTCGTGCGGTCGGTGGGCGGGCTGCACGTGATCGGTACGGAGCGGCACGAGTCGCGGCGCATCGATAATCAGCTGCGGGGGCGATCGGGCCGCCAGGGCGACCAGGGATCGTCGCGGTTCTACGTGGCCCTGGACGACGAACTGATGCGGCTGTTCGCCGGCGAGCGCATCGCGTCGATTATGGACCGGCTGGGGATCGACGAGGACACGCCGATCGAACACCAGCTGGTGACACGCCAGATCGAAGGCGCGCAGCGGAAAGTGGAGCAGTACCACTTCGACGTCCGCAAGCACGTGCTCGAGTACGACGACGTCATGAACGTGCAGCGGAAAGTAATCTACAGCGAACGGCGCAAAGTGCTGAGCGGCCAGGACATCCGGGAGAACATCCTGGACATGGTGGAGCGCCTGACCGACCGCCTCGTCGACGCCCACTGTCCGCCGGCCGCCCACCCCGAGGAGTGGGATCTCGACGGTCTCGCCGAGGGCGCCGCGCAGCTGATCCCGGCGCTGGGGGACGTCGAGGTCGCCGGCAGCACGTCACGGGACGACCTGAAAGAGAAACTCACGTCCGGGGCGCTGGCCGCGTACGAGAGAAAGGCCGACGACGTCGGCGCGGACTTCCCCACGGTGGAGCGCCTGGTGCTGCTGCAGACCATCGACCGGAAGTGGATCGACCACCTCTACAACATGGAAGCGCTGCGAGAGGGGATCGGGCTCCGCGCATACGCGCAGGTCAGCCCGTTGGTCGAATACCAGCGCGAAGGGTACGCGCTGTTCCAGCAGATGCTGGATGCGGTGCAGGAGGAGACGATTCAGTTCCTGTTCCGCGTCCAGCTGGAGTCTCCGCCGGCGGCACAGCCGGCGGCGCGTGTACGTCCGAACGGAGCCGGTGGAGCCGGGCGTCCGCTGCGGGCGCCGGTCGCCGCCGGAGGGCCGCGGGGGGCTCCGGGCGAGTCGCGGAAGATCGGCCGCAACGATCCCTGCTGGTGCGGAAGCGGCAAGAAGTACAAGAAGTGTCACGGCAAGGACGAATAACGCAGTTCCTCTTTCCCGTCCTCTCCGGCGTCCTCTTCGCGCTCGCGTTTCCCAGCGTTGACGCCGGCTACCTCGCCTGGATCGCACTGGTCCCGCTGCTCGTCGCGATCTCCGACAGAAGCCCGCGCGACGCGTTTATCTTCGGCTACCTGACCGGGTTGGTGGGGTTTGCACTCATCCTGTCGTGGATGCGGTTGTTCGGCGTGATCCCGTGGATGCTGCTGGCTGCGTATCTGGGCCTCTACGTGGGGATGTTCGCCGCCATGCTGCGCTGGCTCATCGGGAATCGCTCACCGTTCTGGAGCCTGCTGCTGGCGCCGGCGCTGTGGACGGGGCTTGAGTACCTGCGGTCGATCGGGCCGCTGGCGTTTCCCTGGGCGACGTTCGGCGTGAGTCAGCACGCGTTCATTCCGGTGCTGCAGGTCGCCCGCGTCACGGGCGTGTACGGTATTTCAGCGCTCGTCGTGCTCTTCAATGTGTGGATCGCGTCGATGGTGATGCCCATTGCGTCGAGGGTGAAGGGTCTGGCACCAAGCCGCGGCGAGCGAGGTCCAGCCAACAGGCAGCTGGTCGGGATGGCCATGATCCTGGCGCTCTTCCTCGTTACAGCTCGCTCGGGGCTCCTGCAGCCACCACCGGCCGAGACCGGTTCGCTGCGGGTCGCCACGCTCCAGCCCAACGTCCCACCGCCGCTGAAGTTTGACCCGGCCGTCGCCCGCAACAACATGGCGTTGCTGAAAAGCCTGATCGACCAGGCCGCGCAGACACCGACAGACCTGATCGTCATGCCCGAGAGCGCACTGCCGTCGGATCTCTTCGGAGAACGAGGCCTCCTGCCGGTCGTCGGCGGATGGGCGGCGGCCGCCCGCTCTACGCTCATCGCGACGAGCTTGGAGAACGGGACGTCCAACATCGCCGTCTCTATCGCCCCCAGCGGGTCAGCAGTGGACCGCTACGATAAGTCGCGGCTCGTGGCGTTCGCCGAATCCGGCATCCGCCCGGGCTTCCGGAGCACCCCGCTGTGGACGCCGCTGGGGCCGCTTGGAGTCGCGATTTGTTTCGAGTCCATCTTCCCGGAGGTGAGCCGGGATTTGGTCCGCGCAGGTGCACAGGCGATCGTCGTGATTACCAACGACGCGTGGTCGGATGGCACCGGCGGTCCCGCACAGCATGCCCGTTTCGCTCCACTGCGCGCAGTGGAGACCGGGCGGTGGGTCGTCCAGGCCGCAAATTCAGGCGTGTCGCTGATCGTCGATCCCTCCGGGCGGATCGCGGCGTCGCTGCCCGTGCAGCAGCCCGGCGTCCTCGTGGGGAGGATCGCCTTCGAACGCCCCATGACGCCGTATGTCCGGTGGGGCGATTGGTTTGCCCAGCTGATGCTTGCCGCCGCGGCTGCAGCGACCATGCTCCGGCGCGACACGCTCCTTGCCGAAATCCGGCGGCCGGCGTTCCGTACTGCCGCCGCGGTCTGCGCGCTGCCCCTCACCGGCGTCGCGGCGCTGGTCGCCTCCGGCGCGCCGTGGTGGGCGTGGACGGTCCTATTGCTCGGCTTTGCAGCAGTCTTTGCCGCGGGGCGAATCGCACCCGCCGCGCCGGAATCCCGGAGAGGATTCCGCGGGCTGCCGGCGGCCCTCGCTGCGGGCTCCCTCCTGGTGGCCGCGCTGTGGGGAGTTGTCGTCCTCGCCTTCCGAGCGAATCAGATCCCGGTGGAGATCACGGTGCCCCGTGAAGGTGGGTTCGTGCTTCAGCAGTTGCTGATCGCCGCGGCGCTGGAACTCTGGCTCCGAGGGGGCGCGTTCACGGTGCTGGCAGCGTGGCGGGGCGTGCCCGTCGCGATCGGCGTCACCACACTGGTGGGGATGGTGGTCCAGCTTGGGCTCCCCGCCGAGGCGCTTGCCTGGGCGATGGTCACCGGAATCGGGTTCGGTCTCATCCGGGCACGCACGGGCAGCGCGATCGGGCTCATCGTTCCCCATGCGCTGGGCAACCTGCTCATCGCGTTTCTCACGGTGGTGCGCTGACTACTGGTAACCGGAAACGGGAAACCGGAAGCCGGGAAGCAGAGCCCAACCGCGTACCACTTTATCTCAAATGTGGGAATTGCTACTATGAGTTGGCAGTTGCGATTACCGGCTACCGGTTACCCGTTACCGGATTTCGAAAGGGCAAGGAATACGATGACGATTGAAGAACTGCGAGATCTCGTTGATGCCGACCGCGCCCGGCTGGCCGACATCGGGAGGCATCTTTGACCTGCCCGGCAAGCAGGCCCGCATCGATTCGCTCGAGACGCAGGTCCAGGCCCCGAACCTCTGGAGCAACCCCGAGCACGCCCGCGCCCTGACGCAGGAACTCAGCGCGGTCCGTTCCCAGGTGGACACCTACGCCGCGCTGCGGCGGCAGGTCGATGACCTGGAGATCCTCATCCGTCTGGCGCAAGAAGATCCAGAAGGCCTGGATGCGGCGGAACTCGCCCGTGAGGCGCAGGCGGCCCATGCGCGCGTGCGGCAGCTCGACCTCATGACGCTTCTGTCCGGCGAGCACGACCCGGCCAACGCCATCGTCTCGATCCACGCCGGCGCCGGGGGGACCGATTCGCAGGATTGGGCCAGCATACTCCTGCGAATGTACACGCGGTGGGCGGACGGCCACGGTTTCGGATCTGAAGTCGCCGATCTGTCGGCGGGTGAAGAGGCGGGGGTCAAGAGTGCCACCCTGATCGTGTCGGGTCCACATGCCTATGGGTATCTCAAAGGCGAGCGCGGCGTGCACCGGCTGGTCCGCCTGTCGCCGTTCGATGCGGCCGGCCGCCGGCACACCTCGTTTGCGCTGGTAGACGTGATCCCCGAGGTCGAGGAAGTAGAGGTCACGGTCCGCGACGATGACCTGCGGATCGAGACCTACCGGGCGGGGGGGGCCGGCGGCCAGAACGTCAACAAGGTCGAGACGGCCGTGCGCATCACCCACGTGCCGACCGGGATCACCGTCCAGTGCCAGAACGAGCGATCGCAGCACGCGAACAAACTCACCGCCCTGCGGCTGCTTCGCGCCCGGTTGGCCGAATTCGCCGAGGCCCAGCAGCGCCAGCGCCTGGCCGAACTGCGGGGAGAGCACAAGGAAGCGGCGTGGGGCAACCAGATCCGGTCCTACGTGCTGCATCCCTACACGATGGTGAAAGACCACCGCACGGACGTCGAGACCGGCGGCGCGCAGGCCGTGCTTGACGGTGATCTCGACCGCTTCATCGACGCCTACCTGCGCACACAGTCCTCTGCATGACGACACCGTCGGTGGCCGTGCGCGTGCTCGTCGTGGCCGCGATCGTCATCGGTGTGTCGTTCGGGGCCGCCGCGGCGGCCATCCCCTTGTACGTGCAGTCCCGGCTTGCCGCCGCCTTGCGCACCGACCTCCGGGCCCGCCGTGTGGATGTCACCGTGCGGGCGTCCCCCCAGGACGCGTGGGCCGGCCGGTTCGAGCGGCTGGATGTGATTGTGGAGGATTTCCTCGCCGGCGCCCTGCCGGTGCGGCGGTTCGATGCCCGCCTCGGCGGGGCGGAAATCGATCGTCAGCGGCTGGAACGCCGCGGCGAGCTGTTCCTGCGGCGGCTTGCCGAAGGCACGATGACGGTCACGGTGACCGAGACCGGGCTGCAGGACTACCTGCTGGCGAGCGGGACACTCCGTGAGGCGCGGGTCCGGCTGGCCGGCGGCGAGGCGACGGTGCAGGGCGTGATTCGGGTCCTGACCGTCGACGTGCGGGCGGTGATGCGGGGCGCCTTCGTGATCCGCGACGGCCGCCAGATTGCGTTTCTGGTGCGCACGATCTCACTGGCCGACGTGCGGCTGCCGCCGGAAGTCGGCCAGAGTCTGAGCGCCGCGATGAACCCGCTGGTCACCGCCGACGATTTTCCGCTGCCGCTGCGGTTTGTGAGCGTGAAGGCCGACGACGGCGAACTGGTGCTCCGTGCCGACGCGGCTCGTTGACCTGACGTCGGGCTCCAGACGCTGGCTGCTGGCGATTGCGCTGGTCGGCGTGCTGGCGGCCGGAGCTATCAGCGCGGCCCGGTGGCGCCTCGAAGCAGGCTACCAGACCGTCGAAATCGTCCTCGACGGTCCGGACTGGCAGGCCCTGGCCCTCCGAGAAGGTCTCAATCCCAATGCGCTGCTCCGCGAGGCACGCACGCGCGGGGCGACATCAGTGTCGGTCTACGAACGCACGTTGAAGCGGATGGCTGACGGCGGCGAGGCGGTCTATCTGTCGGCGATGGAACTCGCCGCCCTGGCGCGCGCGGGGACCATTCCCTCCGCGTTCGAGCCCGTGCTTGACGGCGGCCTTCGGCCGGGTGTGGTCTACGTGTCCGCCGGACCCGAGATGCTGGGATTCCTTGAGGATGCCTTCTCCGGGCTCTTGGGCGTCTGGCGGGTCCACCGCAGCGGACAAATCCTCGAAGTCGCGGGCCTCCGTGAGGATGTCGAAGAGACGGGTCTCGGGTTTCTCCCGCAGGACCTGGCCGGCTACACGGATCTGGGGTTGGTGCCGGTGCTCCGCCTCCGAAACTATGCCGGACTCACGAACGATGGGCTGCAGCGCCTGTTTGGCCGCCTGCGCCGGCTCGGACGAGACTACACTGTCCTGTTTGAGTTCAATGAGGTGCTGGGGTTTGAGCGGTTGATCGATGAAACGGCCGCCGCCCTCCGCGGCGTCGCCGCCCGCTATGCCCGCATCGAGGCGCTCAGCGAACGGCGCAAGCAGCGGGGCGAAGACCGCCTTACCGCGCAGATGCGGCCGCACGTCATCCGGCTGTTCAGTCTCACGCCCGAAGAACTGCAGGTCTTGCCGGTCAGTCAAGCCAGGGAGAAGTTCATCCGCGGCATCCGCGAACGCAATATCCGCCTGCTGTACGTGCGGCCGCTGGTGACCAGCGCCGGCATGATCGGGTCACAGGTCAACCTCGAGTTCATCGAATCATTGTCGGCCGGCGTCCGCGGTGCCGGGCTGCAGGTGGGGCGGGCCGCTCCACTGCCCGCGCTGGACGCGCTGCCCATCCTGCGACTGCTGGCAGCGGCGGGGGCGCTCGCAGTCATCCTCCTGTCACTGGCCGTGGTTGTCGAGGCGATCGGCATCTCGGTTTCGATGCGGTGGTGGTGGGTGGTCTTCGCCGCGACAGTGCTGATCACGGCCGCGGCGTTTGTGGCCGGCGGATTCACGCTGTGGCGGAAGGTCCTGGCGCTGGGGGTCGCGTCGATGGTCCCAGGTGTCGCGGCCGCCGCGCTCATTCCAGTCAGGCAGACCGCCGGCGAGGACCGGAGGCATCCCGCGCGGCATGGTCTGTCGGTCCTCTGGCTGGCCTCGTTTGTCGCGATGGCCGCGGGCGTGATGGTGGCGGGACTGCTGTCGCAGTGGGAGTTCATGCTCGCGGCGGATGTCTTTGCCGGGGTCAAACTCGCCCAGGTTGCTCCGGTGCTCGTCGCCGTCATCCTGCTGTGGCAGATGGATCGCTCCCCCCGGGACTGGCGGCAGACGCTGCGGGACGCCTGGGCGTGGTCGGCTCATCCGCTGCTGCTCCGGTACGCGATTGCCGCCGTCGTGGTCGGGGTGGCAGCGGTCGTGCTGCTGGCGCGCAGCGGCAATTTCGGGCTGCCGCTCCTGGGCGCGGAGGAGCGCCTGCGGACGCTGGCCGAACAGTTGCTGGTGGCGCGGCCGCGCACGAAGGAGTTTCTGATCGGCCATCCCGCGTTGCTGCTGGCCGCCGCCGCGGCCGCCATGGGCTGGCGCCGGTGGGTGCTGCCCCTGGCGGCGGTCGGCGTCATCGGTCAGGCCGGGATCATCAATAGTTTCTCGCACCTGCATACGCCGCTGCTGTACACGCTGTGGCGGACCGGCAATGCGCTGCTCGTCGGCAGCCTCCTGGGCCTGACGGCGATGTGGGTGCTCATCGCTGCCGTCGGCCGTCTGCGGCGCGGTCCGCATGCCCTGCACCCGAACGCCGAGCGTGGTGCAGGGAGCGGCCGCCGCGCCCGCTGATGCGGGTCGTCCTTTCCGGTTACTTCGGATGTGGCAACCTCGGGGACGAAGCGGTGCTGGCCGCGATGCTGGCGGCGCTGCGGCCGCGGATGCCGGCCACGGAGTTCACCGTCCTGTCCGCCGACCCTCAGTCCACGGCCCGGCAGCACGGCGTGCGCGCGGTCTCCCGCTTGGGACCTCACGCGTTCCGCGCGATGGCGGGCGCCGACCTGGTCATCAGCGGCGGGGGGAGCCTGATTCAGGACGTAACCAGTGTCCGCTCCCCGCTGTACTATCTGGGCATGCTG
>DATDQT010000016.1:0-9389 GCA_035292085.1 bacterium | reverse complement strand
CTCGCAGCTCCAGGCTGCCGGCGATGCTGAGGCCCACCGCGTTCATGGCCGTGATGTACTGCAGTTGGCGATGCAACTGGCCTTCGGCTTCCTTCCGCTGCGTGACATCCTGTTTGATGCTCACGAAGTGGCTGACCGTGCCCTCCGCATCCGTTACCGGGGTGATCGTCTGCTCTTCGGCATAGAGGCTTCCATCTTTCCGCCGGTTGACGATCTCTCCACGCCAAACCTCCCCCGATAGGATCGTGTTCCACAGCCGCCGGTAGAACTCGGCAGCCTGGCGGCTTGACTTCAGGATCTTCGGGGTCTGTCCGACGATCTCCGAAAGCGTGTAGCCCGTCATGGTAGAAAAAGCGGGGTTGGCCCACGTAATCCGGCCATCCCGGTCGGTGATGAGGATGCCGTTCGCGGCCGCCTCCAGCGCTGCGACCCGAAGGCCCAGCTGGGCTTCCAATTCCTTGCGCGCGGTGATGTCCTGAGCGATCTTGACGAAATGCGTAATGTTCCCTTCGACGTCGCGCAACGAGGACAGCGTGGCTCCTTCCCAGTAGCGGCTTCCATCCTTCCTCCGACCGAGAAATTCCCCCCGCCATGTGCCGCCCGCAAACAGTGTTCCGACCAACCGGTCTTCCTCCTCGCGCGGCAGTCCTTCGGCCAGGTCCGGTGCCTTGGTGCCGAGCACGTCCTCCGCCGAGAAACCGGTGACTTCGGTAAACCTCAAATTAACGTACTCGATGTTCTCTTGGAGGTCCATGATGACGACAATCGTTGGACCCTGTTCAACAACCAGAGCCAGTTTCCGGATCTGCTCCTCCGCCTGTCGCTGTTCGGTCAGATCTCGAGTAACTTTGGCAAACCCGATCAGGTTCTCCGCTGAATCCTTCAGCGCCGTCAGGCTGCCGTTTGTCCACAAGCGTGTGCCGTCTCTCCGCATCCTCCACCCGGTGACCTCGGCCTGTCCGTGTGTAACCGCGGCAGACAACTCCTCGTCCGGACGACCCTGCGCGACGTCGCGCGGCGAGAAGAATCTTGAAAAGTGCTCACCGACGATTTCACGCGCCGCATAGCCGTAGGTCCGTTCAGCGCCTGCGTTCCATGTGGTGATGCGCCCTTCAGGATTCAGCATGAAGATCGCGTAGTCTCTCACTCCATCGACCAACAGATGGAAGTGCCGCTCACTCTCTCGCAGCGCCCGCTCGGCAGCGATGCGGTCGGCGACATGCTGTTCAAGTTCATGGGCCATCGCATCGAACGCGTGGGCCAGCTGGCTCAACTCGCCATGCCCCGCCGGCAGCCCGGTCCGCACCGCGAGATCGCCCTTGGCGAGCCGCTGGGTGGCCGTCAGGAGGACATGCACGGGACGGAGGATCGAGATGTTACCGCCGACCCATGCTGCGACAACCACAAGAAGCACTGTGAGGAATAGCGCGAACAGGTGCTGGGAGAACGCGCGATTGAGGGTCGCAAACGCCACGCTGACGGGGATGCCGACCACAACGTACACTCCAGGAACATCTTGCGTACTCCGCAGCCTTGTGAACCCGAACAGCTTGCGGATACCGTCAAGCCCGCTCGCCAGACTCACTCCCTCATGATCTCGGAGGACGACTTCGACGATTGGGGCCTCGGGCAACGACCTGCCGACCCATTTCTCAGGGTCAGGGTAACGGACGAGAACTGTCCCGTTGTGGTCGATGACGCTCAGCGTTGACCCTGATGGAAGCTGCGCCTCCGCCGCAACGTTATTGAGCCACGACAGATCCAGCCGCGCGCTCACGATTCCCGTGACTTCCCCCGCTGCTGAGAGGATCGGAGACCCAACGACAAGCACAGGGCGTCCCGCGGCGGTGACTTCGAATTCGCCGACTCCGAATGAGCGGTTCCGCACAGCTCCCTGGAACCAGTCGTATCCTGACGCGTTGGCCCCCGGAGGTATGCCCTCACCGCTGCAAACAACGTCACCGCCGCGGCCGTAGGTAGCAAAGTCCCTGACATACGGATACTGGCTGGCAAGATCCGCAAACAGCACTTTACATGTTTTCGGGTCCGGTGTGCGGACTTCGGGTACGCGGGCGAGGGCCACCAGCAGTTGTTGGGTCCTGTCGATCGATCGTTCGTGCTCGATAGCGGCCAGGCGCGCGAGACGAAGCGCGTTGTCTTGGACTTCAGCGGCGACCGCGTTCCGTACCTGACCGGCGTAATAGAGGTAGAGTGCGATGGCCGGAACAGCTGCAAACAGCGCCACCAGGATCAAGCGGGTTCGGAGGCTGTGCAGTGCGGGAAGCTTCAAGACTTGCCTCCCCCACCAACCGATCAGGCTCTATGAAAGGTAAGGACTACTCTACCTGATTGGGGGAGTCGCGTCTACAGGGTACCCTTGATGATTCCGCCGTCGACCTGCAGGGTCGCGCCGGTCACAAAACTGGCGCGCGGTGACGCGAGGAACACGACCACGCTGGCGAACTCCTCGGGCTGCCCCAGCCGACCCAGCGGGACCTGCGCCGTCCACATCCGCCGCTCGGCGTCTTCGTAGGAAATCTTCTCCCGATCTGCGTACGCGCGGGTGAGAGAGGTCAGACGGTCGGTCTCAATCGGACCGGGGCAGACCGTGTTCACGAGAATGTTGTCGGGCGCCAGCTCGGTGGCCAGTGTTTTCGCCAGCCCCACCACCGCCAGCCGGACGGCGTTGGAGAGCACAAGGTTCGCCAGGGGCTGCTTGACGACGTAGGACGTGATGTTGACGATGCGCCCGCCGCCCGCGCGGCGCATGTGCGGCACTGCGGCGCGGGTCAGGCGCACGGTGCTCATCAGGTTGAGCCCGACCGCGGCCCACCACTCCTCATCGGTGATGTCCATGAACGGGCGCGACGGCGGGCCGCCCGCGTTGTTGACCAGCACGTCGATGCGGCCGAAGTGTTCCGCCGCGGTCCGGACGAACCGCTCCGCGTCCTCTGCCTTGCTGACGTCGGCCTGAACGGCCAGTGTGCCGCCGCCGAGGTCCGCGGCCGCGGCTTCCACGGCCCCGCGGTCACGCCCGCAGATCGCCACGGACGCTCCCTCGGCAACGAATGCCCGCGCGACGGCCTTGCCCAGGCCTCTGCTGGCCGCGGCAACCAGCGCGATGTGCCCGCTCAGCCCGAGGTCCATGCCAGTCAGGTTCCGCGATCGCCGCTGCTGGCCCCGGCGACAGCTGCGGGTTCCCGGGCTGCCGTGGGGACAGCGGCGCGTACTCTGCGCGTGCGGAATTCCTCAACGGCCACGTAGAGGGTCGGGATGAACACGAGGGTCACCAGCGTCCCCAGGATCAGGCCTCCCACCACCGCGCGGGCCATCGGCGCCTGCAGTTCGGCGCCCTCGCCGATCCCGATGGCAATCGGCAGCAGACCCACCGCGGTCGTCAGGGTGGTCATCAAGACCGGCCGCAGCCGCGCCGCCGACCCCTCGATGGTCGCCTCCCGCAGCGGCACGCCCTCCTCGCGGCGTTTGGCGAGGATGAAGGTAATGAGCACGATGGCATTGTTGACCACGACGCCGGCGAGGACGATCAGTCCGATCATCGATTGGATGCTGAGGATCGTGTTGGTCAGAAACAGCGTCAGCAGGGCGCCGGCCAGCGCGAAGGGCACCGCGCCCATGATCAGCAGCGGTTCGAGCAGCGCCTCAAACTGGATCGCCATGACGGCGTAGACCAGCAGGACCGCGACGAGGAAGCCGATCGACAGCTGCCGGTAGGCGCGCTGTTCTTCCTCAAATGCCGTCCCCAGCGCGAGCGAGAATCCCTCCGGCACGGAAATCCCGGCCAGGCGCGCCCGCACGTCGGTCATCACCGAGGCGTAGTCGCGCCCGCTGACGCCCGCGGTCACCTCGATCACACGCTGGCGGCTGCGGCGGAAGATCGACGTGGGCGCATCGGCACGCACCATCTCCGCGACCTGGCTGAGCAGCACCTTGCGGCCGCCGGCGGCGATCACGGGCAGATTCAATACTTGGGTGGGCGCTAGCGTACTGCCGGCCGCCTGGCGCACGACGATATCGGTCTCGCGTCCACCGGCCCGCAGCGTCGTCGCGACGTCCCCCGACACCGCGGTCCGGATCGCGGCGCTGATCTGGCCCGGCGTGACGCCCAGTGCCGCGGCCCGCTGGGCATCGATGCGGACGACGATCTCCGGCAGCCGCTCCTCCCGCGACACGCTGGCGTCGGTAATCCCGGGAATCCCCTCCAGGGCGTCTCGGATCTGCTGTGCGAGCACCAGCCCCTGCTGGGGATCAAACCCGCGCACTTCAACCTGCACGGGGTCGGCCGTGCCGAACCGCAGGACCCCCAGCGCCCCCTCGCTGGCACGCACGAAGATTCGCCCGCCGGGTACCTGCAGGCGCCTGCGGAGCGTGTTCGCGATCTCCTCGGTGCCGCGGTCACGATCGCCTTTCGGAGCGAGCCGGATCCGCAGCGACCCGCGGTGGCTCCCGGATCCTCCGAAGACGGCACTGCCCGCCGTCGTCGTAATGGTCTCGGCCTCGGGCACCGCCTCGCGGACCGCGCGCTCGAGCCCGTCCATCGCCTGCGTCGTCAGATCCAGCCGCGTGCCGGTCGGCAGCGTCAGGCTGACGAAGATCTCCCCCTCGTCGGCGGTCGGGAAGGTCTGGCGGCCGAGCAGGATGTAGCTGCCGGTGCCCAACACGAATACGGCCAGCGCGACCGCGAACACGGCGGCCCGGTGCGCGAGGGCCCAACCCAGCACGCGGCGGTACTGCCGCTGCAGCCGCACCGTCCAGCCTCGTTCCGACTGCGCCAGCACGGGCAGCCGGGCCGCCAGCGTGGGCACGAGCGTCAGGGCGACGACGAGCGAACACAGCAGCGCAAACGTCACGACCACCGAGAACTGGAAGAACAACTGCGTCGTGATCACACTGCCCCGCATGAGCACGACCGGCAGGAACACGACAATCGTCGTCAGCTGCGAGGCGATCACCGCCGACGCCACCTGCTCGGCCCCCGCGGTGGCCGCGGGGATGCCCGCGCGGCCGCCCTCGCGCAGCCGGAACACGTTCTCGACGACGACGATCGCGCCGTCGACCATCATGCCGATGCCCAGCGCCAGCCCGCCGAGCGTCATCAGGTTGAGGGTGTAGTTGGAGAAGTACATCAGCGCGAACGTGGCGATCATCGACAGCGGGACCGCCGTCGCCACGACGAGGACGCTGCGGAGGTCCCGCAGGAACAGGGCCAGCACGCCGAACGCGAGGAGGCCGCCGATCAGCAGGGCCTGCTCGACCGAGCCGATGCTGCGGCGCACGAACCGCGCGTTGTCACTCAGGACAAGGACCTCGGCGCCCGGGAGCGACACGCTCTGGGCGGCCTGGATGACGCCATCGGACACGGCCACGGTGTTGGCCCCCGATTGGCGGAGCACTTGCATGAGCACGCCCGGCCGCCCGTTGATGCGGACCAGACTGGTCCGTTCCTCATCGCGCTCGTTGACCGCCGCAACGTCGCCCACCGTGATCGGGACGCCCGCGCGCGTCAGGATTACCGTCTGGCGGACCTGGTCGACAGTTCGGTACTGGCTGGACACGCGCAGTCCGAGCTGCCGCGTCCCCTCGGTCACCTGGCCGCCGGGGACGATGAGGTTGGTTCCTGCCAGCGCCGTGATGACGTCGCGCTCGGAGATTCCCAGGCCCTGCATCCGGACGGGATCGAGGTAGACCTGGATCTGCCGGCGCAGCCCGCCGGAGATGGTGACCTGTGCGACGCCGGGGACGCGCTCCAGGCGGAACTGCAGCTGGTCCTCCGCGAGCTGGCGGAGTTCGCTGAGCCCGAGGGCGCCGTCCGACGCCACCAGACCGAGCTGAACAATCGGCTGCTGCGACGGATCGAACTTGAACACGATCGGGTTGGAGGCGCTGGCCGGCAGCCGCCGGCGCGCCCGTTCGATCGCCGCCCGGACGTCGGCCGCGGCGGCGTCCAGGTCGGTTCCCGACGGGAAGGTAATGGTGACCGAGGAGGATCCTTCCGACGATGAGGAGGCCACATCGCGCGCGCCGACGGCGGCGCTGACCGTCTCTTCGATCGGCCGTGTGACGAGATTCTCCACTTCTTCAGGACCCGCGCCGGGGAGGTCCGTGCGGATGCTCAGGCGCGGAAACGTGAGTTCGGGGAGCAGTTCGATCGGAAGACTGAACAGGCTGACCAGCCCGATCAGTAAGACGATCGCGCCCAGCATCAGCGTGCCGATCGGCCGCGCGATTGCCAGGCGGATGAGGCTCATGGCCGCCGCGGGCGCTCGGGCACGAGCACCCGCGCCCCGTCCCGGAGCGCACGGTGGCCGGAGACGGCGACCGTCTCGCCGGCCCGCAGGCCCTGGAGGATCTCGACGACCGTGCCGTTGCTGATGCCGGTCTGCACGCGCTGCTCGCGGGCCACGCCATCGGCAATGAGGAACACGATCTCGCCGTCACCGCGCTGGAGCACCGCATCGACGGGCACCACGATCGCGTCCACCCGGCGGGCGACCAGCACGTCCACGGTGGCGACCATCCCCGGACGCAGCAGGTGACCGGCGTTGGCGATCTCGATCCTGGCATCCGCGGTCCGCGTCGCCGCGGTGACCAGGGGGCTGATCGCGGTGATGCGGCCTTCGAACGTCTTGGCGGGCACGGCGTCGGCGCGGACGGTCACGGCCAATCCCGGCCGGATGCGCGCGAGGTCGCGCTCGGTGACCGGCACGGTCGCGAACACGGAGTTGATGTCCATGACGCGCGCGATCGGGCTGCCCGGACTGACCTGCTGGCCGACTTCGACGTAGCGCCGGCCCACGGTCCCCCGCACCGGCGCCGTAATCACCGCCTCGGCCAGCTGGCTGTTCGCCTGGCGCAGGGTCACGCCCGCCTGCGCCAGGCGGCTCGCTGCCTGACGCAGGGCGACTTCCGCTTCTGCCAGCTGCGCCCGCGAAACCTGCGTGCTCTCGGGCCGTGGCTCGCGTCTGAGCAGGGCCACCTGGTCTTCGGCCGCCGCGACCCGCGCCTCCTGCACCGCGACGTCGAGGCGGGCTTCGTCGACGCGCTGCTGGGCGACATAGCCCTGCGCGAATAACTCCTCCATCCGGCGGAGCTGCCCGCGGCTGTATTCCAGGTTGGCCTGCGCCTGGCGCAGCTGCTGTTCAGCCTGGCGGATCTGTTCTGACGGGATGCCTGATTCCAGCTGGGCGAGACGGGCGCGCTGGGTGTTGAGCGCGGCCCGCGCCGAATCCACGGCCACGCGCGCGCTCTGATAGGCCGCCCGCGCCTGCTCAACCTGGAACCGGAGATCCCGCGGATCCAGCCGGGCGATGACCTGTCCGGCCCGCACCGCATCGCCCTCGGCGACCGGCAGGGCGACAATCACGCCCGACACCCGCGTGACGGCATCGACGCTCGACCGCGCGGAGATTTCGCCGACGAACGCCGCCGACAGCGCGAGCGTCTGGCGCACGACCCGGACCGTCTGCACCACGGCACCCGCCGGCCGCGGCACGGAGACGCCCTGCACCCGGCGGGCGCGCAGCGCATCGACGGTGCGCCAGGCCAACAGGCCGACCAGGATGAGGACGACGACGCCGATGATTATCCTGCGCATGGGTAGGCCTCACTTCGACGTCGCAACTTACGCAACCTACACGACCGACTTAGAGGCGGCGTTCGAGAAACCGGATGAGACGCGACAGCAGCGCCTGGCGTGCCCGGGCCCGCAACTCCGCCCGGGTCTGCGGGTTTGCGGCGCCCGGTCCGGCTCCCGGACCGCCGGGCCCTCCCTGTCCCGGCGCACCGGGCCCGAACCCCGGCCCCCCTCCGCCTGGCGCGCGGCGTGGGTTTTCTCGTCTGGTCTGCGCCTGTTCGCGCAGGCGCTCAATTTCCGCCAGCTGCTCCGGTGTCAGCGCATTGCGAATTGCCGTCGCGAGCGCACGCGAGGCCTCGACATCGTCAGGATTGGTGTCGCGCAAGACCCGGAGCAGCGGGAGAATGATCCTGATCTGGTCAGGGCTCAACTGGAAGGAGTCGCTGCGCTCCAGGGCACCGAGGGCCACAGCGATCTGCACCGCCGGATCGGGCTGGGCCTGGGCGGACCCGGGACGGAATCTGAGGTAGGCGAGCGCACCGGCCGCTACGATGAGGACGACACCTACGGTGAGAAGGACGTTCCGTTTCATCCGACTATCCCTCAGGGTAGAGATTGCTTCGTCGCCTGCGGCTCCTCGCAATGACTACCAAAGTTGTCATCGCGAGCGTCGCGAAGCGATCCCAGCGCTGAGATTGCTTCGTCGCCTGCGGCTCCTCGCAATGACAACAACTACTCGTAACGCAGCGCGACGATCGGGTCCAACGCCGCCGCACGGCGGGCCGGGTAGATGCCAAAGAAGATCCCGACGGCCGCGGCAAAACCAAACGCCATGACCAGTGAGCCCACAGAGATCAGCGTCGCCCATCCGGCGAGGCTGGAAATGAGCCGGCTGCCGGCAATCCCCACCGCCACCCCGAGCAGCCCGCCCATCAGGCTGAGGGCGACCGACTCCACCAGGAACTGGTTGAGCACGTCCGCCCGCGTGGCCCCCAGGGCCTTGCGGATGCCGATCTCCCGCGTGCGCTCGGTGACCGACACCAGCATGATGTTCATGATGCCGATGCCGCCGACGAGCAGCGACACCGCGGCGATCCCGCCCAGCAACAGCGTCATCGTCGCACTCACACTCTGAAACGCCGCCGTAATGTCGGCCTGGTTGCGGATGTTGAAATCGCTCTCATCCCCGTCGACGATCTCGTGTTCTCTGCGGAGGACCGCGTCCACGCGCTCCTGCGCGACGCTCATCAGTTCCGGCGACCGGACCTTCACGTAGATCGCCCGCACAAACGTCACCCCGAACAGCCGGCGCTGCGCGGTGGAGAGGGGAACGAAGACGACGTCGTCGCGGTCGTTGAACCCCGTCGCCCCTTTCTCCTCCATGACGCCGATCACCGTGAAGGTCGCGTGGTTAATCTTGATCGAGGCGCCGACCGGCACGGCGTTGCGGTCTCCAAACAGCTCCTCGACAATCGTGCGTCCCAGCACGGCCACGCGCGCTCGTGAGTCCATGTCGGTGTCGGTGAGGAAGGACCCGTCCTGCACGTTCCAGTTCCGCACGAACGGATACGATGGAGTCACGCCGGTGATGCTCGTATTCGTGTTTTGGTTGCCGAACACGACCTGCGCCGTCCGCCCGAACTCCGCGGTCACCGCTTCGGCTTCGGGCACGTCCCGGGCGATCACATCGGCGTCATCGAGCGTGAGTGTCTGGCGCGTCCCCCCGCCCTGGCGGACGCCGAACTGTGACACGTTCCCCGGGAAGACGATCAGCAGGTTGCTGCCCAGCGCGGTGACC
>DATDQT010000015.1:0-2222 GCA_035292085.1 bacterium | reverse complement strand
CGCCCGTGACATCGCCGACGCGGGGCGAGCGATGCTCGTCGCGCTGAACAAGTGGGATCTGGTCCCGGAAGAGCGCCGGGTGCAGGAGGAGATCCGCCGCCGCGTTCGGCACGCGCTGCGGTTCGTGGCCTACGCGCCGGTACGCCCGGTGTCGGCGAAGCAGCGCAGCGGGACCGGCGAGCTGCTCACGGCAACAACCCGTGTCGCCGATGCCTACGCCTTCCGCGTCGCCACCGGGCCGCTGAACCGCGCGGTGGAGGCCGCGGAGACCGCGACGCCGCCCCCGGCGGACGCGCGCGGGCGGCGGGTGAAGATCCTCTACGCGACACAGGTGCGCGCCGCACCACCGACCGTCGTCCTCTTCGTCAACAACCCCGACCTGATGCCGGAGAACTACCTGCGCTACCTCGAGCGGTCGCTGCGCGTGGCGTTTCCCCTGGAAGGGACCCCGCTGCGCTTCATCCTCCGGAGGAGGGGGCAGGGGAGGACATGAGCTGGACGCGGCGGATTGTCTGGCTCATCGTCGCGATGACCCTGTTGCGGATCGTCCTCGCCGTGACGGTTCCGCTCATCGACGACGAGGCCTATTACTGGCTCTGGTCGCGGCGGCCGGCTTTGGGCTATCTTGATCAGCCGCCGATGATTGCCTACATCATCGCCCTGACCACCCTGCCCGGCGACGGTCAGTTCTGGCTGCGGCTGGGGCCGCTGTTGATTGGGGCCGCGGCGACCTACGCGCTCTACCTGCTCGGCCGGGATCTCTTCGATGAGCGGGCCGGGTTCATCGCCGCCGTTCTCTTTCAGATCGTCCCCGTCCTTGCCGGTGGAGCACTGCTGGCGACACCGGACTCGCCGCTCTTCCTGGCCTGGACGCTGGCGCTGCGATTCGTCTGGCAGGCGCTGCACGGCCGTCCGGGGGGCTGGGCTGCGGCCGGAGCGGCGATGGGGTTTGGGCTGCTAAGCAAACTGCCGATGCTGCTGCTCGGCCTAGGCATCGGGCTCTTTGTGCTGCTGCGCGCCCGGACGTGGCTGGCCCGCAGGGAGCCCTACCTGGCCGCGCTGTTGACGCTGGTGCTGTTCCTGCCCGTCGTGTACTGGAATCTTGCCCACGACTGGGCCGGCATCCGGTACCTCCTCTTCTTGAGGCGACCGGCGGATGTGCCGCCGGGCCTTCCCGGCATCGGGGAGATCCTCTTTGAGCAGTTCGCCTACGTGCTCCTGCTCTTCCCCGCGTTTGCCTGGGCGCTGTGGGCAGCCTGGCGCCGCCGCGGCAATGAACGCTTTGCTTTCCTCTTCTGGACTGCCGCGCCGGTCTTTGCCGTGATCCTGCTGTCGGTCGGTATCGCCGGCGCCGGTCACGGGAACTGGTGGGGCCCGGCGTATCTCGGCCTGGCCGTCGTCCTGGGGGCACTGTGGAACCGAACCGCTCAGGGGCTTGCCGTTCTCAGCGGAGCAGTAGTCGCAGTGGGTCTGGCCATGACGGTCATTCCGGTGTTGCCTCCGCCACCGGGGACAGCCGACGTCTTCGGGTGGAAGGAGGCTTCGGCGCGGGTGGAACAGGAGTTATTCAGTGCTGGTTCATCCGCGATCATCGTGGCGGACCGGTATCAAGTCGCCGCGCAGTTGGGCTACTACACGCGGGACACCGTGCCGGCCACGCTCCTGCCGCATCCTGATCCCGCTTCGATCTGGCCGCGCGTCGAGCAGTTCGCGGGCAGAGACGGTATCACCGCTCTGGACGCCCGCTGGTCTCCGTACGTGGACTGGAATCGGTACGCGGCTCGTGTCGAGGAACTCTCGCCCCTGACCATCCGGTATCATGGACGGTCAGTGCGGACGTTTCGCATTTTTCGCCTGCACGGGCTGCGCGTCGAGTCGGCCCGCGTGGGGAAGTAGCGTGGCCGGCCGCGTGGCTCGCGCTGTCTGGTTCCCGCGCCCGCGCGCCGTGGAGATCCGCGAGGAGCCCGACCGGCAACCGGCACCAGGAGAGGTGCGGATCCGGGCCGTCGTCTCGGCCATCAGTCACGGAACGGAAATGCTCGTCTATCGGGGTGAGGTCCCCGCGGATCTCGCGCTCGATCTGCCCACACTGCGGGGCGGATTCGGCTTCCCCATCAAGTACGGCTATGCCAGCGTGGGGCGCGTGGAGCAGGTCGGCCCGGGGGTGCGCGGTTTCGCTCCCGGTGATCTGGTTTTCACGCATCACCCCCATCAGACTGGAT
>DATDQT010000014.1:0-6059 GCA_035292085.1 bacterium | reverse complement strand
GCCGTGTCCCTGCCGCCCGGTACCGGCGCCCAGTTCCGCAAAGACATGGACGAACTCGTCACCGAACTGCAGGACCTCATCCGCAAGCTGTTCAGCAGCGAGCGCTTCGAAGAGCGGAAAGCCGAGCTGCTGGCGGAGTTCGAGCGGCGGATCAGCGAAATCTGGACGCAGCTGGAAGCGCAGGCGCGGGAACTGGGCTTCGTGCTGCAGCGGCAGCCCACCGGCATCTCGACGGTCCCGGTGGGACCGTCGGGAGAACCGCTGACACCCGATCAGTTCGGCGCCCTGTCCGACGCCCAGCGCGAAGACATCAGCAAGCGCGGCCGGCAGCTGCAAGAGGGCGTGGGCGACGCCCTGCGCAAGGTGCGGGCGATCGAACGGGAAGCGCGGGATGCCCTGCGGGAACTGGAACGCCGAGCGGTCCGCTCGACGGTGGCCGATCCCATCACCCGGTTGAAGGAGCGCTACGCGGACCATTCCAAGGTCGTCCAGCACCTGGATCATCTGCTCGCAGACGTCATCGAGCACCTCGACGACTTCAAGGAGGGCGAGGAGCCGCCCGCCCTGCCGCTGCCGTTTCCACAGATCGCCCGCCGTCAGGATCCGTTCCTGCGCTATCGCGTCAACCTGCTCGTCGACAACGGCCACCTCCGCGGCGCGCCGATGATCGTCGAAGCCAACCCGACCTACTACAACCTCCTGGGGAAAGTCGAGTACCGCGGGGAGTTCGGCGCGTTGGTGACCGACTTCACCATGATCAAACCCGGCGCCCTGCAGCAGGCCAACGGCGGGTTCGTCATGCTGCAGGTGCGCGACGTGCTGACCAGTCCGTTCGCGTGGGAGGCGCTCAAACGCGCGCTGAAGAGCGGGGAGGCCCGCATCGAGAACATCGGCGAACAGATGGGTCTCATTCCCACGGCGACGCTGCGGCCGGAGCCGATCCCCCTGACGGTCAAGGTCATCCTCATCGGCACGGCGCTGCTGTACCATCTCCTCTACGCGCTGGATGATGACTTCCGGAAACTGTTCAAGATCAAGGCCGACTTCGATACCGAGGTGAACCGGACGGACGACACCACCACCCAATACGCGGCGGCCATCGGCGCCGTCTGCAACCGCGAACGGCTCCGCCCGTTCGACCGCGGCGCCATCGCGGCGATCCTCGAATACAGCGCGCGGCTGGCCGACCACCAGCAGAAGTTCTCCACGCGCTTTTCCGAAGTCACCCAGATCGTGTACGAGGCGTCGGCGTGGGCGGAGCGGATGGGACAGGCCACAGTCACCGCGGACGAGGTCCGCACGGCGGTGGAACAGAAGGTCTACCGTTCCAACCGCCTCGAGGAGAAGATCCAGGAACTCGTCAAGCAGGGACAGCTGCTGCTGTCTCTGGACGGGGGGGCATCCGGACAGGTCAACGGGTTGTCGGTGCTGCAGCTGGGCGACTACAGCTTCGGGCATCCCAGCCGGATCACCGCGCGCACGTACGTCGGGAGCCGCGGCGTGGTCAACATCGAGCGCGAGACGGACCTGTCCGGCAAAGTCCACAGCAAAGGCGTCTTCATCCTGGCGTCGTACCTCGGGGGCAAGTACGCGCAGGGACGGCCGCTCAGCCTGAACGCGTCGTTGACCTTCGAGCAGACCTACAGCGAAGTCGAAGGCGACAGCGCCAGTTCCACGGAGCTCTACGCGCTGCTGTCCGACCTCGCCGGCGCTCCCATCGAGCAGAGCATCGCGGTGACCGGCTCGGTGAACCAGAAAGGGGAGATCCAGCCTATCGGCGGGGTGAACGAGAAGATCGAAGGCTACTACGCCGTCTGCAAACTCGTCGGCCTCAGCGGCCGCCAGGGTGTGATGATTCCGATTCAGAACGCGCTCAACCTCATGCTGAAGGAAGAAGTCGTCGAGGCCGTGCGCCGGGGCGACTTCCACGTGTGGGCGGTGCGGACGGTCGACGAAGGGCTGGAAGTGCTGACGGGGCTGGAGGCCGGTGAAGCGGCCGGCGACGGCACCTTCCCCGACGGGACGGTCAACCAGCGGGTCAGTGCGCGTCTGAACGAACTGGCCGATCGCCTGCGGCGCTACGGCCCGCTGATGCGGCCGGCGGAGAACAGATCGGAACCAACCTGATAAACCGGCCGCCGCATCTGGGCGGTCTTACCCGCGTGTTACAATTATTGGCCGAGTCTCTTCGTTGAGCTCCCAATCCTACCCAGTCGGCTGACAGGAGACAGGAGGGTTGCTATGCGCAGCCCCGGGCTGCAGTCAGTGGTCGTGTGCGCGTGCGTGCTGCTGGCGGTGGTGTCTGCCGTCCCACCGGCCGCGGCCCAGGCGCCGGCTCCACCGGCCCTGACCGTCGCGCAGGCGGTCGCGACGGCGCTCGACCGGCACCCCTCGATTGCCGCCGCCGCCAAGACGGTCGAGGCCGCGCAGGCCCGCGTCGTGCAGGCGAAGGCGATCCCTGTCTCGGTGGGCGTGAACGCGACCGCCGCGGTGGGAAACCTGGCCGGCGGGACGCCGACCGGAACCGACCCCACAGTGTCGCACAACGTCAATGTCGGCGGATCGGTCCTGCTGTATGACGGCGGCCTCATCGCCCAGCAGGTCGCGCAGGCCGAAGCCGGCCTGCAGGCAGCCCAGTTTGCGCTGGACGCCACCAGGCAGGACATCGCCCTGGCCGCGGCGCGCGCGTTCTTCCAGGCGCTGCGGGCGGCCCGCGTGGTCGAAGCCCGTGAAGCGGCCGTCCGTTCGACATTGGAGCAGGTGCGCCAGGCCGAGGCCCTCGTGCGCGCGGGCACCGCGGCGCGCGCCGACATCTTGACCGCGCAGGCGGCCGCCGCCACTGCCGAAGTCGAGTTGATTGCCGCGCGGGGGCAGGCCGAGCTCACGCAGGCGTCGCTGCGCAACGCGATGGGCCTGGGGTTGCTGCAGCCGTTCTCGTTGGTGGAACCGGGTGATCCCCAGCCGGTGTCCATCACCCCGGAGCAGGCCGCCGCGGAGGCCGCGACCGCACGGGCCGAAGTCAAGCGCGCCGCCGCCGACGTGCGAAGCAGCGAAGCCGCGCTGCGCATGGCCGAGATCCGTGCCGGGATCCTCATCAATGTCACGGCAAACGCCGCCGTCCAGCTGTCGCCGAATCCGGGACAGGCCGGGTGGTCCATCGGCGGGTCGGCCTCCATTCCGGTCTTCGACGGCGGGAAAGCCAAAGCGGCCGTGGACGAAGCCCGCGCCAACGTGGCCGCCGCCAGGGCACGCGCGGAGGCGACCACGCAGCAAGTCCAACTGCAGGCGTTTCAGACGGCCCTGACCCTTCGCGAGTCCGTCGCCCGCCTGAGTGCCACGCGGGTCGCACTGGCGGCCGCGGAAGAAGCCGCGCGGGCGGCCGATGGCCGGTACCGGGCGGGGGTGGGAACGGTGCTCGACGTCACCATCGCGCAGGGCACGCTGGTGCAGGCGCGCGTGAACAGCGTCCAGGCCTTCTACGACCTGCATCAAGCCATGGCCGCGCTGCAGCGCGACCTCGGCCGGCCGGTGCTGGGGCGTCAGGCTGGCAGTCCTCCGTACCATTCGGCGCAGGGTAGGGCCGGGGGCGGCAGTTGACGCGGCGCCGCTGGGCCATCCTGGTGCTGGTGATCGTTGTCCTGGGTGCCGTGTACCTGTGGCGATCCCGCTCGGGGACCGCGACGCGCGAACCCCAGTTCCGGACCGCGACCGTTACGCGCGGAGACGTGGTGGTATCCGTGTCCGGCACCGGTGTGGTCGAACCCGTATCCTCGGTGGAAGTCCGCTCGCGCGCCACGGGACGCGTGCTGTCGGTGAAAGCCGAAGAAGGGCAGCACGTCGTTCGCAGCCAGGTGCTGGCCGAGATTGATGACACCGATGCGCGGGCCGACCTGGAAAGCGCACGGGCCGCCCTGGCCAGCGCCCAGGCCCGGCTCGCGCAGGCCCAGACATCGGTCAGCGTGCAGCAGTCATCGAACCTCACCCAGGTGCGTCAGGCTGAGGCGAACGTCGCCGCCGCCCGCGCCCGGCTGGAGCAGTTACTGGTCGGATCGCGCCCCGAGGAGATCCGCCAGGCCGAAGAGAGTGTGCGCCAGGCCCGCGCCAATCTCACCCTCGCAGAGCAGAATCTCGCCCGACAAGAGCAGTTGTTTGCCGACGGATTCATCGCCCGGGCTCAGCTGGACCAGGCGCGCAGCCAGACCGACGTCGCGCGATCCCAGCTGGCGGCCGCTGAGGCGCGGCTGGCCCAGGTGAAAACCGGTCCGACCTCCCAGGAAATCGACATCGCGCGGGCGCAGCTCGCTCAGACTGAAGCCGCCCTAGACGACGCTCGCGCGGGCGGCCTCCAGGAGCGGTTGAGGCGTGAGGAAGTCGCCGCCGCACGGGCCTCCGTGCAGTCTGCGGTCGCCTCGCTTCGGCGCGCCGAAGACCGCGTCGCAGAAACGCGGATCCTGGCCCCGATCACCGGCGCCGTCGTGACCCGGTCGGTGTCGGTCGGGCAGTTCGTCATCGGCAGCAGCACCGGCGGCACGGTCGTGTTCACCCTGGCCGATACGTCCGTGGTCCTGGCCCGCGTGCTCGTGGATGAGTCCGACATCGCTCGGGTGACTACGCAGGCCCAGGTCCAGCTCACGGCCGACGCGCTGCCCGACCAGACATTCCGCGGCCGGATCGCGCGGGTCGCCCCCCAGCCGGTCGTCCAGCAGAACGTCCGGCAGTACCCCGTGACCGTGGAGGTGGACGACCCGCAGCGGATGCTGCGGCTGGGCATGACCGTCGATGCGGAATTCATTCTGGCGCGCCGGACCAACGTGCTGATCGTGCCGCTGGAGGCCGTAAAAGGCACACAAGATAAGGCCGTGTTCGTCCTTGAGAACGGCCGGCCCGTCCCCCGCGTCGTCCAGACCGGCTTGAGTGACGGCCGGTTCGTCGAGATCCGACAAGGGCTGCAGGAGGGCGCAACCGTGTACCTCGGGCCGGCCCGCAGTACGCCGTCGTCCGGGCCCTCCCAGACGAACCCGTTCCAGCCGCAGTTCCGGACGCGCTGATGCCCCTGGTGGAACTCCGCGACGTCAGCAAAGTGTACAAGATGGACGGCGTGGAGGTCCAGGCGCTGCGCGGGATTGACCTGCGCGTGGAGCCCGGGGAGTTCGTAACGATCATGGGCCCATCGGGGTCGGGGAAGTCGACCTGCATGAACATCGTCGGGTGCCTGGACCGTCCGACCGGAGGGACCTACCTGCTCGAAGGGGCCGACGTCAGCCGGCTGGACGACGTCGCCCTCGCCCGCATCCGCAACCGGAAGCTCGGGTTTGTGTTCCAGAGCTTCAACCTGCTCGCGCGCACGTCGGCGGTCGAGAACGTCGAACTGCCGCTGGTCTACGGCGCCGTGCGCGACCGGCGCGACCGTGCGCGGCGCGCGCTGGAATCGGTGAGCCTCGCCCACCGCGCGTCCCACCTGCCCACGCAGCTCTCCGGCGGCGAGCAGCAGCGGGTCGCGATTGCCCGGGCCCTGGTGACCGACCCGGCGCTGATCCTTGCCGACGAGCCCACCGGCAACCTGGACACGGCGACCAGCGATGAGATCCTGGCGCTCCTGCAGGGCCTGAACGCCGGCGGGATGACGGTGGTGATGGTCACGCACGAGGCCGACATCGCCGCCTGCGCGACGCGCATCGTGCGGTTTCGCGACGGCCACATCGAGTCGGACGAATGGAACCGCCGCCGGCGGTTCGTGCACGCCGCAGGCCCTGGCGTCCTTCCATGAACCTCCGGTCCAGCCTGCAGATCGCCCTGCGCTCGCTGTCGGCGAACAAGCTGCGTTCGGTGCTCACCATGCTCGGCGTCATCATCGGCGTCGGCGCGGTCGTCAGCATGGTCAGCATCGGCGCCGGCGCGCGGCAGAGCGTCGCGCAGCAGGTCACCGCGCTGGGCAGCAACCTGCTGATCGTCTTCCCGGGGAACGTGTCACAGTTCGGCGTCCGCCAGGGCGGGGGGACGCGCCAGACACTCACGCTCGATGACGCCGATGTGATCGCCCGGGACGTGCCCGAAGCCGA
>DATDQT010000013.1:0-7916 GCA_035292085.1 bacterium | reverse complement strand
TCCCACGCGGTACTGCGTCACCGGCGACCCGGCGATGTCGGTGCGCAGCTGGGCGCCGATGTCGGCCGTGGTGAGGCCGAACTCGGCCAGGCGCGTGCGGTCGAGCAGGACCTGGATCTCGGTCTTCCCGGACCGCAGCGTCGTATCGACGTTGGTCGTCCCCGGGGTCGCCGCGGCGATCGCCTGGATCTGACCGGCCAGGCGCTCCAGCACGGCGATGTCGGGACCGGTGAGCTGGATCTGGATCGGGGCGGTCCCGCCGGTCACGCCCTGGGCACCGACTTTGACGGTCGCCGCCGGGACGGTGACCACGCGCTCCCGCAGGCCTGCCATGATCGCGTCCACCGACGTTGCCCGCTGGTCGCGATCGACGAGATTGACGAAGATCTGTGCCCGTTGGGTCCCGCTCTCGGCAAACCCGAACCCCGTTTCGGCGCCGCCGACGAGCGTGAAGAACGAATCCACCTCCGGGGTGTCGTCCAGCAGCTGTTCGACCATCGCCGTCACGCGATTGGTCTGCGCCAGGGAACTGCCCGCCGGCATCGTGAGGTCGACTTGAAACTGCCCAAAATCCCCGAATGGCATGAACTCCTTGCCGATCAACGGCGACGCGACCAGCGCCAGACTGCCGAGGAACAGCACCGTCGCGATGGCGATCACAGCGCCGCGGCGGCGCAGCGCCCAGCCCAGACTCCGGCGGTACGCCGCGCTGAGCCGGTCATAGAAGCGGTCCCACCCGCTGAACCACCGGTCGAGGCGACCCGGCGCGGCCGGGTCGGCGCGCCGCAGCCAGCGGGCCGACAGCATCGGGGTCACGGTGAACCCGACGACGATGCTGAGCAGGTTGGCAAACGCCACCGTCAGGCCGAACTGGCGGAAGAACTGTCCGACCAGGCCGCCCATGAACGCGATCGGCAGGAAGACCGCCACGTTGGCGAGGTTACTGGCCATCACCGCCAGTTCGATTTCCTTGGCGCCTTTGCGGGCCGCCTCGGTCGGGGTGGGCTCGATCGCCAGGTGGCGGTTGATGTTCTCGTTGACGACGATCGCGTTGTCGGTCATCAACCCGATCGCAATCGCCAGCGCCAGCAGCGTCAGGATGTTCAGCGAGAACCCGAAGAAGTACATGGGGATGTACGTGGCCACGATGGAGATCGGCAGCGCCAGACCGATGATGGCCGTGCTGCGGAGATTGTGGAGGAACAGGAAGACGACGATCGTGGCCAGGATCGAGCCCAGAATCAGGTTGCCCTGGACGTCGGCGACGGAGTCCTTGATGAACAAGGACGTGTCCTGGGCGATCCGGACGTTCACCCCCGGCGGCAGTACGGCCCGGAGTTTCTCGACGGCGGCGCGTACGCCGTCGGCCACGGCCACGGTGTTCGCGTCGGCCGCCTTCTGAATCGCCAGGCCTACGCTTTCCTGGCCGTTGAGGCGGGTCAGCCGGTCGGGCTCCTTCAGGGTGTCGTGGATCGTTGCGACGTCGCCCAGGCGGACCGGCGGCGCGCCGAACCGCACGATGCGGACGTCGGCGATCTGCTCGGGGGTGGAGAACTGGCCGACGACACGCACGAGCATCTCCTGCTGGCCCTGGCGCAGCGTGCCGCCGGGGATGTTGAGGTTCTCGCGGCGCAGGGCATCTTCGACCTGCAGCACGGACACGCCGAACGCGCGCAGCCGGTCCTGGTCCACCTCCACGCGGATCTCGCGCCGGCGGCCGCCGGAAATGTTGACGGCCGCCACGCCGTCCACGCGCTCCAGCGTCGGCTTGATGATGTCCTCCGCCAGCTGCCGCAGCTCAAACCCGCTCAGCGACCCGCCGACCGCCAGCAGCATGACAGGCTGGAGACTGAAGTCGAACTTCTGCACCGTGGGGTCGCGGGCGTCGCGGGGGAACGTGCCCTTGACGAGATCGACCCGCTGGCGGACATCGGCCGTCGCGACCGCGATGTCGGTGCCGAGGTTGAACTCGATCCCGATGATCGACAGCCCCTCCGCCGACGAGGAAGAGACTCTCCGGACATTGGTGAGCGAACTGACCTGCTCTTCGATCGGACGCGTGATGAGCGTCGCGACCTCCTCCGGCCCCGCGCCGGGGTAGCTCGTTAGCACGGTGACGAAGGGGAACTGCACGTTGGGAAACAGTTCGACCGGCAGGCGCGCGTAGGAAATCAATCCCAGCACCATCAGGGCACTGATGACCATGATGATGAACACCGGCCTCCGGATCGAGAGGTCGGACAGCGACATCAGCGGTTCACCACCGTCACGCGCATGCCGTCGGTGATCGTTTCCGGTCCCAAGACGATGACCCGGTCCCCGGCGGCAAGGCCGCTGCGGACTTCGATGAGGTCGCCCTGCCGCAGGCCCAGGATTACCGGCCTCGCCTGCGCGAGGCCATCGGTGACGACGAACACGGTTGCCGCGCCGTCTTGACGGAGGGCCGATACCGGCACCAGCAGGATCCCGGTGCGGCGCTCCAGCACCAGGGTGGCCTGGGCGGATGTGCCGGGGAGAATCGACGCCGGCGGATTGGTGAGCCGGATGCGTACCAGCGCGGCGCGGCTGGCGGCTTCGGCGGTCGGCTGCACGCGCTGGACCGTGCCGCTGATGGCGGCGCCGGATGCGGCCGCCGCATGCACGGTGACCGGGTCACCGATCGTCACCGCCGCGACGTCGCGCTCGCCGACCTGCGCGTCGAGCACCAGCTGCCGGTCGTCGTACAGCGTCACGACCGACAAGCCGGGGCCGACGAACTCCCCGATGGCCACGTGCACCGTCGCGACCCGGCCAGCGAACGGTGCGCGGATCGTCGCATTCGCATACTGCACGCGGGCCAGCGTCAGCTGCGCCTTCGCGGCGGAGACGCCGGCGGCGGCCTGCGTGGCCTGGGCGCGCGCCACCTGAATGTCCTCCGCGCGGGCGCCCGCCGAGACGAGGCTGGCCTGCTGGCGCGCGCTGTCCAGCTGGGATCGTGCGACATCGCGCTGCAGGATGGCTGCCTCGAGCTGCTGGCGGCTGACGGCACCGGAGTCGAACAACTGCTGCATGCGGACGACATTGCTCTCGGCGTTCTGGAGGTTGGCCTCGGCCTGCGTGACCGCATTGGCCGCGATCGCCCGTTCCTGGGTTCGCGGTCCGGCCTGCACCACGGCCAGGCGGGCGACGGCGGCCTCGTATGCCGCCGCAGCCTGACGGACCCCCTGCTCCGCCTGCGCGACCTGCGCGGCGAGCTCGCCGGCCTCGAGCCGGACCAGGGCCTGGCCGCGGCCCACGCGGGCGCCGTCGGTCACCAGCACGGCGGCGACCTTGCCGGGGATCTTCGAGGTCACGTCGGCCTCCTGCGCCGACACGATGGTTCCGGTCACGTCGAGGGTGCGGGCGATGCTGCCGATGCGCACCAGGGCCACTTCGACCGCCGGTGCCGGCGCGGCGGCGGCCTCGGGAGCCGGCCGCGGGATCTGGGCGCTCTGACTGCGGCGCTGGAGCGCAAATCCGCCCGCGGCGACGGCAAGGATGACTGCGATGCCGATGATCCACTTCCTCATGCACGTGTCTCCCTTACGACAATGCCCTCGACCAGACCGCGCCGCAGCATGCTGGTCACCTGGGACCAGCGCACCCTGGCCTCGGTGATGCCCTCCTGCAGGGTGAGGCCGTCGAAGACTCCTTGTAGAATCGCGGCCAGACTGTCCGGGTCGATCCACGGCTTGATCTCACCGGTGGCGATGCCTTCGCGCAGCAGGCTTGCCAGAAACATCCTCCACTCGTCATACGCCCGCGCGCAGACGGACCTGATCTCAGGATTCTTGGACGCCTCGGCCCAGATCTCGAGCATGAGCTGTGGAGACGCCGCGGCGTCTCTCGCCCCCAACCGCGCAACCGTGACTTCGGCGACTCGGTCTAACCGCTCCAGGACGCTGGTGCCGGAGGCCGCGGCGGCCTGGGCGTCCGTGAGCATCATGCGGACGCTGCCGTCGACGACCGCGGCGAGAATGTCTTCCTTGGAACGGAAGTAGGTGTAGAGGCCGCCTTTGCTCAGGGCGGCTTCGTCGCAGACATCCTGGATGGTCGTCTGGTGGTAGCCGCGCCGGCCGAAACACGCGACGGCGGCGCGCAGGATCTTCTCACGCTGGGCCTGCTCGTATGCGGTACTGACTCTGGGCATCAGTCTGCCTCGCCAACGAGACTAGGTCCGTACCAACTTGGTTGCCGCAGCTGCTCTTCTTGGAACGTATTGGACCGCCCGGGAGATCGACCTGACTGCCAAGTTGGTACGGACCTAGGAAACCGGACAGTCGGTTTTCAGACTAGCAATGTCCCCAGAAGCGTGTCAAGCGGGCGAAGGTGGTGACGTGACGGGCTCGAGGAGGGCAAGTTCCCGGCCAAGCACGGGTACGGCCGCGCTGGCATCCCGCCGGGTGCAGAACGTGACGTCGTCGTCCAGTCCGAGATTAATGACGCTGCGGCCGGCCGCGGAGGTTCGGAAGAGCGCGCCCGGATCAGGCTCGGAACGGTACAGCCGCAGCGCCGCCGCCGCCGCATCACTCAGGTCTCCGTCGACGCGGTCTTCCAGCAGGTCGATCAAGCAGCCCGCGGCGTACGCGTCGTCGATGCCGAATGCGCCCTCGCGCCCGGCGCAGACGATCGTGATCCCCGCATCGATCTCGCCGGCGATGCGCGCGGCCTCACGGGTGGCGGCGGTCGCGTTGCGCAGGGCGCCGACCAGCACGGGTCCGTAGGTCTCCACCGCGTGGATCGCTGCCGTCCCGTTCGTCGTCACGAAGACAACCGTCTTCCTCGCGACATCGGCGCCGGAGAGTTCGACGGGGGAGTTTCCGTAGTGGAATCCGCGCGGCGCTAACCCCAACTCTTCGCCCGCCAGCACGACATCGCCGTGTGCTGCAGCATACCGCCGCGCCGCGTCGGGGTGGGCGGCGACCAGAATCCTGTCCGCCCCGCCGTCGAGCAAGGTGACCAGCGACGTACTCGCCCGGATCACGTCCACGACCACGCAGACCTGGCGAATCGGCTGCACGAGCGGAGGCACGAAGGCCACGTGCAATTTCATCGCCGCGCTAACCGGTGAACTTGCGGGTACGGATATCCTGGGTGATCAGCCATCGGAGGCGCGCCGCCAGATCCGCCGCCGCACCCTGTGGGGGCCCGCCCACAAACGGCGCATCGGCGGATGTGATGGCCAGAAGCAGCTGCCCCCGGCCGAACACGCCCCATCCCCCGTCGGCCGGGGCGGCGGTCACGTCGAAGGCCAGTGGATCGGTGTTGAAGAAACGGTCCAGCCGTGACGCCACCAGGCTCAGGCGGTCCAGATCGGGCAGCCGCAGCACCGCGGTCTCGTTGACCAACAGTTCGCCTACCGGTCTGTTGTTTTCGGTGACGGTCCTCAGCGCGATGCGGAGATAGTTGGCCGCCGGCCGGCGGATGAGGGGAATCCCGCGGCGCCTGAGCTCGGCGGTAATGTATTCCACGCGTTCCTTCGTCTTCGGATGGTCGCGGAATGCGCCGAGGTCGACCTCCGGCCGCAGTTGTTCTTCCCACAACAGCCGTTCCATGAGCGTGAGCGCGGCCACGGGCGTGTACGTCGTCTTCACCAGGTAATCGAGCGACGTCACGTCGGCGTCCTGTTCGAGGTCGCGTGTGTACCCGCTGAGCAGCCCCTCGCCGACGGCCTGGGCGCCGATCGCCACGTTGGGGTCGCGGGTCAGCAGGACGAGGATGAAGGTCCACAGGCTCACGGCGTTCGCGCGCCGCAGCATGATGAGCTGGTGGCCGTGGGCGGCGTGAGCCACCTCGTGGGCGAGCACCGCGGCGAGCTCATGATCGGAGCGGACGAACGACAGCATGCCCTTGGTGACGTAGATGAAGCCTCCCGGCAGGGAAACCGCGTTGGGTTCCTTGAGGTCGACTGCCTTGAACGTGTACGGCAGGTCGCGGTCGGCGGCGGCCGCCACGGTTTTCCCCACCCGGTTCAACCGGGTGACGGTCGCCTCGTCGGTGAGGACCTTGAACCGCGACTCGAGCTGGCGGGCGGCCTCCTGGCCGAGGCGGATCTCCTGCGCGGTCGTGGACTGGTCCTGCGCCTGGACCGCCGGCGTGACGGCGGCGAGGAGCAGCACAATCATGAGGAGCGGTGAGAGTCGTTTCATCTAGACGGACCCGATCCGAAAGATACGCCGGGCATTTTCGACCGTGGCCTGGGCGACTGCAGCCTCCGGCATTCCTTTGACTTCGGCAATGCGGGCCACGGTGTAGCGGAGGTATGCGGGCTCGTTGCGCCGGCCGCGGAACGGCACAGGCGCGAGTACGGGCGCATCGGTCTCCACCAGGAGGGAGGCCGCCGGGACCACGCGTGCCACATCCACCGGCACGCGCGCGTTGCGAAACGTCACCGGCCCCGCCAGGGAGACGGCGTAGCCGCGGGCCGCGCAGGCCTGCGCGTATTCGGCGGTTCCGGAGAACGCGTGCATGATCACCGTCGCGACGCTGCTTTCTTCTAATATATCCAACACGGCAGGATACGCGTCGCGGCAGTGGATGATCAGCGGCAAGTGTGTGTCGATGCTGAGGCCGATGTGCCAGCGAAAGAGCCGCTCCTGGACCGCCGGCTCGGGCTGGGGCCGGGCAAAATCGAGGCCGGTCTCCCCGATGGCCACGACCCTCGGATGGTCCGCGAGCCCGCGCAGTTCGGCCAGGGCGTCCTCGGTTGCACCCGTGGCTTCCTGGGGGTGGACCGCCACCGCCGCGTAGACCTCGGGGTACCGGTCGGCCAGCGCCGCGGCGGCGCGGCTGCTGGACAGCGTGGTGCCGACGGTGACCATGGCGGTGACCCCGGCATCGAGCGCTCGCCGCACGACGAGCTCGCGGTCGGCGTCGAAGGCGGGATCATCGAGGTGCACGTGCGAGTCGAACAGTTCCACGGCGTTTCAGTCTAACATGGGACTGGGGAATCGGATGAACATCCTCGTGATCGGCGGCACCGCATTCTTCGGCAAACGCGCGGTCGAACTGCTGCTGGAGCGCGGCGACGAGGTCACGATCTTCAGCCGGGGGCGCCGGCGGCCTCCGTTCTGGCCGCGGGTGACGCACCTGCGCGGCGACCGCACGGATCATCGCGCGTTCGTGGAGATCCTGCGGCCCACCAGATTCGACGTCGTCATTGACAACGTCGCATTCCAGCCTGAGGACATCTCCGCGGCGATCGATGCCTTCGGGGATCGCGGCCCGCACTACGTGCTGACCAGTACGGGGTCCGTCTACGACTTCAGGCGGCCCGAGGCGTTCCGTCCGCTGACGGAAGAGGACGCCGACCTGGACTCACGCGGGGACATGGAGTACGCGGAGGGCAAGCGCGCCTGCGAGCAGATGCTTCACCGCGCGCCGTTCCCTTGGACGATCATCCGGCCGCCGGTGGTGCAGGGGCCGGACGATCCGTCGGCCCGCGGATGGTTCTGGATTCAGCGCGTCGCCGACGGCGGGCCGGTGCTGGTGCCGCAGCGTGATCCGGCGGTGATGTGGCGGCAGGGATTCAGCGATGACGTCGCCCGCGCGTTGGTACTGGCGGCCGGCAACACGGCCGCACAGGGAAAGACCTACAACGTCGCTATGGAGGAGATCGTCGGCCTGGACGATTACGTCCGCATTCTTGCCCAGATTCTGGACACGAACGATCCGGTGGTGGCCGTGCCGGCGCGGATCCTCAAGCAGGAAGCGTCCTGGTACCATGCGCAGTTCGCGCACCGGTTCGTCCCCGACATCGCGGCGATCCAGCGGGACCTCGGATTCCGGTCAACGCCTCTGAGGACATGGCTGGAGGACACCGTGCGCTGGCATCTCGACGCGCGCCTGCGTGACTCGCAGGGCTACGAACGCCGGTCCGAGGAAGTCGCCCTCGCGAA
>DATDQT010000012.1:0-5731 GCA_035292085.1 bacterium | reverse complement strand
TACTACCTGCTGCCGGATCGACGGGACCGGAAACCCGCCGACAGTCGGAAGCCTGCCGGGAAGAGCGATGACCCCTACCGTCCCTGATCCGCATCCCGAGGAAGCCTCGGTCCTCCGCCCGCTGCTGCGGACGGGCTGGGGCTTTCGGCTGCTGCTGGCGGCGCTGCTGGCGGTCATCGCTGTGGGGGCCTACGCGTACTTCACGCAGCTCCGCTTCGGGCTGGGCGTGACGGGTCTGAACAACCGCGTCACCTGGGGGATCTACATCACCAACTTCGTCTTCTTCATCGGGGTCAGTCACGCCGGGACGCTGATTTCGGCCATCCTGCGGGTGACCGGTGCGGAGTGGCGGCGGCCGATCACCCGGATGGCCGAGGCGATCACGGTCTTCGCCCTGATGGTCGGGGCGCCGATGGTGCTGATCGACATGGGCCGTCCCGAGCGGATCCTCAGCGTCTTCCGGTACGGTCGCCTGCAGTCACCGATCTTGTGGGACGTCATCTCCATCACCACCTACCTGACCGGCAGCCTGCTCTACCTGTACCTGCCGCTGATCCCCGACATGGCGCTGCTGCGTGACCGGCTGACCGAGGTCCCGCGGTGGAAGCGGGCGCTCTACCGGGCGCTGGCGGCCGGCTGGCGCGGCACGCCCCGGCAGCACGCAGCGTTGGAGCGGGGCATCAGCGCCATGGCCATCGTGATCATTCCTGTGGCGATCTCCGTGCACACGGTGGTGTCCTGGATCTTCGGGATGACCCTGCGCGCCGGCTGGCACTCCACGATCTTTGGCCCGTATTTCGTCATCGGCGCGATCTTCAGCGGCATCGCGGCGATTATCACCGCCATGGGGGCGTTCCGCTGGGTGTACGGCCTGGGCGGCTTCCTCACGGACCGGCACTTCCGCAACCTGGGCTACCTGCTCCTCACGTTCAACCTGCTCTACATGTACTTCACGATCAGCGAGTACCTGACCATTGCGTACGGCGCTGAGGTCAAGGACACGACACTCGTCCACGCTCTCTTCTACGGCGCGTTCTCCCACGTGTTTTGGGTGATGCTGATCATCGGGCTCGTCCTGCCCGCCGTACTTACGCTCATCCCCCACTTGGCCCCGATCGACCTGCTCCGCCGCGTGCCCGCGCTGCGCCCGATTCCGCTGGGCGTCGGCGCGGCGATTCTGGGGGGTGTGGGGGCCACGCTCCATGTGCGGGGCGTCGCTTACGTCAACACCACCTTGGGGGTTCACCACGACGTGGTGCTCGTCGCCGCAGGGGTGCTGGGGGCGGCGGCGTTTCTGGCCCTCCTGCCGGTGCTGAAACAGCGGCCGGTGGCGTCCATCGTGCTGGCGTCACTGCTGGTCAACGCCGGGATGTGGCTGAAGCGCTACATTATCGTCGTCCCCAGCATGGCGCTGCCGATCACACCCACCGAGTGGGCGACCTACCAGCCTACCTGGGTGGAGTGGTCGATCACGGCGGGGGCGTTTGCCACGTTCATCCTACTGTACGCGCTCTTTGCCAAGATCTTCCCGCTGATCTCGCTGTGGGAGGTGCGGGAGGCGAAGGTACCCGAACCGGCACCCGGGGCGCGGGCGCAAGAGGTGGTCGCATGAAGGCGGCCGTTGTTCTCCTGGTCCTCGCGGGAATCCTGGGGATGATCACGGGACGGGCGGTCGCCGCCGTCTCGACCCGTCTCAGCGTCACCGGGCCGTCCACGGTGGGCATGGGCGAAGAGATCTCCGTCGAGGCGCGCCTGACGACGGCGGATGACCGCCCAATTGCGGGCGCGGTCCTCACACTCTTCCAGGTGGGTGCCGTCGGGCAGCGGGCGATGAGCACCGCGACGACGGACGCGTACGGCATCGCCTGGTTCCTGCACAGCGAGTTCACCGTGGCGTACCTGTCGCTGCGTGTGGCCTATGCCGGCGACGCCGCCCGCGCGCCCGCGAACGCCGACCTGAGCGTCGAGATCACGGGCATCGAGGTCGCGCCGGCGGTGGTCATGCCCCACACACCGAGCTTGCCGGTGAAGACCGTGCTCTTTCTGCTGCTGGGAATCGTGTGGCTGACCTACGCATTTGCTGCGTCCTCGATTCTCGGGATTGTCCGCGAGGGCGGGCCGCGCCGGGGAGGTGGGACCGCTCGTGTCGTTCGGTAGTACACACTTTGAAGCGGGAGGGATGAAGGTGCGGAATCTGGTCGTCTGTATCGTGCTTGCGCTCGTGCTGGCTACGGGGTTCGCGACGGCACCCGCCGGGGCGGCACCCGCCCGCGTCCAGTACATGGTCGTCGTCGACCTCGTCCGCGGCAGCTTCCAGCCGCTGGGGCCCGTCTGTGTCCAGACCAACGTGTTCAAGCAGGGCGAGGAGGTCGTGTGGCGGGCCGAGGTGCGCGAAGCGGCGACCGGCCGGGAGATCGGAAACGACGGTAAGAACGTCGCCGAGATTGCCGAGCGAGGCCTCACCGCCATCGCCTTCCTGGAGAATGGCCCTTCCTTCCCCATGAAGTACGGGCAGCACCCGGGGCGTGCTCAGGCCGGGGAGCCGGTGAACTTCTTCTGGACCACGGCCTGGAAGATTCCTGATGACTACCCCACGGGGACGGTGAAGTGGTGGGTCATCGTGCGGGACAAGGCGGGCGCGTTCATCCGGTTCGATCCCATCGGCGTGGGGACGAACCTGCCGAACACACGGATCATTATCGAGAAGAAGTGATGCGCCGCCTCCTGCTGGTATCGTTGCTGCTGGCGCTCCTGCCGCCGGTCCTGGGTCTGCCGGTGGCGGCGCAGCAGGGGTTTGTCGGGCGCCTCGAGGTGACGCCGGATCGAGGGCCCGTAGGCACCCGGATCACCCTGGTTGGCTCCGGGCTGCCCCTCAATGCAGCGCTCACATTGGTCTGGGAGACTGTCGACGCTGACTGGGTCCTGGAGCACGAGAACGGAGAGTACACCGGGATCTTCACCGGGCGCACGTTCAGCGAAGTGCAGTACCCGATCATGTCGGTGACGACCGACGCCGGGGGGCGCTTCACTGCCAGCCTGAAGGTCCCGGAGGACTACGGAGGCACGCGCGATATCTACGTGGTGCTGGGAGACCGCGTGCTTACGAAGGCTGGGTTCCGCATCCTGCCCCAGGCGACGATGACCCCGGCAAAGGGGCCCGTGGGAACGCCGATCCGGTTCACCATTACCGGGCTGGACCCCGTGCAGCCGCTGGAGACCTGGTACTGGCTGCTGTACGATAACACGCTCGCAGGGTACATTACCGCGATCCGCACCAAAGGGACCGCGCGTTTCACGGTTCCCGCTACTGGCACACCCGGCCTGCACGTGGTCGACCTGCAGACGGGCGCTCCGGGGGCGCCGTACCGGGCGAAGAGCCAGTCGCCGCTGAAGTTCATCCCGATCTTCCGGTTCGCGTTCACCCTGACGCCCGGCTCGCCAGTCGTCCCGCCCCCCATCGAGGCGCAATTGGCGAAGCCGGCGCCCGGGCTCGAGCCGGCGCTGGCCAGTCCCGTGCTCTGGAGTGATCCTCGTTCCGCACCGGTGGGTGCGCGCGCCGTCCTCCGAGGCAAGGGGTTAACGCCCGGCGATCCGGTGGAACTGTTCTTCTACAACATGAAGGGCTCGCGCGTGACCACGTCCGGTTTCGTCTCCTACAACGAACCCATGGGGACGGTGACAGTCGGCGCCGATGGACGCTTCGAGTTCCGGTACGCGATCCCCGACCACCTGGGCGGGTTCCACAAGATCACGGCGCGCGTGCGCGGCAAGGAGGTGGCGGCGACGGTCCTCACGACCGACCGGACGGCGCTGCCGCTGTCGGCGACCGAAGTAAAGGTCGGCGACGAGATCGTCGTCCACCTGAAGGGGATCGGCTGGACGGAGACCGACAACATCGTCGCCATCCTCTACGACAACGCCTATATCGGCTACGCTTGCGGGTTCAACTCCGACGGCGACGTGATTATCAAGATCAGCGCCACCGGCGCGCCGGGCTGGCACTACATCGACCTCTACCCGACCTTCTACCGGAACAAGGACTACTCCAAGGCGATGGAGCTGCCGTTCCTGTACCGGCACGCCATGCTCAGCTGGCAGGATCACCCGCAGCCGTTTGTGTTTCGCTACGCCTTCAAGATCGTGAAGTAGGTTACGTGAGCCGGGGGCCGGTGCCTCGACCGGCCCCCGCTGCGAAGGGACCCAAAGCAAACCGGAGTTCGATTGCCCCGCGCCACCTTAAGGAATCCTTAACCACCCGCGCGGTCGGGCGCGGTAGATTAGACGCGGCCGTACGCCAATAGGCAGTGGCGTCTACCCGTGTGGCCTTCGGAGGTAACCGTGGGCAGCAAAAAGGCACGCCGAAACCAGCAGCGGCACCGCAGAGAGCGGAAGTCCCACCGCCGGCAGGGCCGGGCGATCTGGTTCGTCCTCGGGGCCCTGGCTGTGCTCAGCGTGGCCGCCTTCCTCGCCGCCGAACCCCTTCGCTCCCGGCCGGCCGCGTCCGAACCGGGTGGGAGCGTCCCGCAGGTGTACGTCAGCATGGCCGGTTTCGAACCGCGCATGCTGACGGCGAGCGCGGGCCAGGAGTTCAAGATGCAGTTCGTCAATCCGGACAGCCAGTTCCACACCGACGGTGGGGGCTGGCACCAGTTCCGCATCGATGGCACGGGGATCGATGTCAGAATCCCGCCCAGTTCCCAGCCGACCGTGACGCTGCCGGCGCTCGCCGCGGGGACCTACGAGTTCTACTGCGACATCTGCTGCGGCGGCAGGGCGAACCCGGCGATGCGCGGCGTGTTGGAGGTCAAAGCCTGAGCAGCCTGACCTTTCCGGCGATCATCGTCGGCGGCCTCCTGGACGGCCTGAACCCCTGCGCCTTCAGCGTCCTCCTCTCGTTCGTCGCCATCCTGCTGTCCGGTGTCGCGCTCGGCGACGCGCAGCCGCGCCTCTGGCGCGTCGGCGGGGCGTACGTCGCGGGGATGTTCCTCACCTACCTGCTTCTGGGCCTGGGCGTGATCTCGGTGGTGGCCTACCTGACCAGGACCCACCTCCCCGTCAGGATCCTGGGCGTCCTTGTGGTCATCCTGGGGCTGTGGACAATCAAGGACGCCCTGTTTCCCGGGATGGGCTGGACACTGGCGATGCCCGCTCGATTCCACGGTATCGTGCGCAAGATGCTGGGCCAGAGCACGCCCGTGGGGCTCTTCGCGGCGGGTGGACTCGTCGGGCTCTGCACGGTGCCGTGCAGTGGGGCGATTTACATGGGCGTGCTGGTGCTGCTGGCGCAGCAACCGCTGCTCACGCGTCTTGGGTATCTGCTGATCTACAACGTGATGTTCGTCGTCCCGCTGCTGGCGCTGTTGGTGGTGGTTGCCAACCGGCGGACGCTGAATCGAATCGCCCACTGGTATATCCCGCGGAAGATTCCGGCCAAGCTGGCGATCGGGGTCTTCACCGTGATTCTGGGGTTTGTTGTGCTGGTAACCGCATAATAGCATCGGCTCGCAGTCCCATAGCGCGAAGGTAGGAGGTGACAGGTGGTGGCAGTTGATCCGGTCTGTGGCATGGATGTGGACGAGCGAAAGGCCGCGGGAAGTTCAGAGTACCGAGGGCAGACCTATTACTTCTGCTCCACCGGATGCAAGGCCGCATTCGACAAGGATCCCGAGAAGTACTCAGGACACGCGGGGCACACGGGACACATGGGCCACTGACACACGAGCCGTCCAGG
>DATDQT010000011.1:0-8948 GCA_035292085.1 bacterium | reverse complement strand
CAGATGCGTGCGACGGGAGGCGATCAAGGAGCCGATCGAGAGTGCTGATCAGCTCGGCCACCCCCCGCCCCGTCCGCGCAGAGACCTGGAGCACCGGGGCATCCTCAAGGAAAGTCCCTCCCGTGAGGCCGCGCAGGTCGTCGTGAACCAGCGCCAGCCACGCCTGGTCGGTGACGAGATCAATCTTATTGAGGACGACGACGCCCGTTCGGACCGGTAGAAACCGCAGTATGTCGAGGTGCTCGCGGGTCTGCGGCATCACGCCCTCATCCGCCGCCACCACCAGCAAGACGAGGTCGATGCCGGTGGCCCCCGCCAGCATGTTCTTGATCAGGCGTTCATGGCCGGGGACATCGACGATGCCCACCCGGCGGCCGCTGGGGAGGTCGAAGTGAGCAAATCCCAAGTCGATCGTCATGCCGCGGCGCTTTTCCTCCTCAAGCCGGTCGGGATCCGTGCCGGTGAGGGCTTGGACCAGCGCGCTCTTGCCGTGGTCGATGTGACCGGCCGTGCCGATGACGAAGTGTCTCATCACGATCTCAAGGGATCAGGGGATCAAGGGATCAACTGCGTAAACGCTTCCACAACCACATCATCTTCCCCAACCAGCAGGGTGCGTACGTCCAGCAGGTAGCGGTCGTCGGCGATCCGGCCGATGATCGGCGGTTCGTGGGCGCGGAAACGGCGGTCGATCTGCTCCGCGGGCATGGGGCCAGCAGCCGCCACCGCGAACGAGGGGACCTTGACGCCCGGGAGCGATCCGCCGCCGGGTTCAGCGTCTGTCGGCACGACGTCAAACTCCCAGCCCGGCGCGTACTGCCCCAGCCGCGCGGCGAGGTCTTTGGCGGCCCGGCGCACGTCGTCGGCCGGGCGTGTGAGCATCGCCAGCACGGGAATGCTTGTCCAGACTCGGTCCGGGTCGAGGTATTGCTGCAGGGTCGCCCCAAGGGCGGCGTAGTCGAGTTTGTCCATGCGGACGGCGCGCGCAAGCGGATGTGCACGGAGGCGGTTGACGACCTCGGGAGCGCCGGCAATAATTCCGGCCTGCGGGCCACCAAGCAGTTTGTCGCCGCTGAAGGTCACGACGTCGCAGCCGCTCCGGATCGCGTCCTGGACCGTCGGTTCATAGGGCAGCCCATGTGCGCGAAGATCCACCAGACAGCCGCTGCCCAGGTCCATGACGACGGGAACGTGTCGCCGGCGGCCGATCTCCACGAGTTCTTCCAGCGTCACGTCATGCACGAATCCGGCCACTTCGAAATTCGAGCGGTGCACTTTCAGGAGCAGTGCCGACTCGGCGGTGATCCCAGCTTCGTAGTCGCGCGCGTAGGTACGGTTGGTGGTGCCGACTTCGACGAGCGTCGCGCCGCTGGCGGCCATAATCTCAGGCAGGCGAAACGAGCCACCGATTTCGACGAGTTCCCCTCGTGAGACGACCACTTCCCGGTCCCGTGCCAATGCCGTCAAGGCCAGCAACACCGCCGCGGCGTTGTTGTTGACCGCGAATGCCGCGCCGGCGCCGGTCAGGCGCGTCAGCAGTGATTCGGTATGGTGATGGCGCGACCCGCGCCCACCCGCGGCCAGGTCGATTTCCAGCGTGGTGTAGCCGGCGGCAGCCTCCGCGACGGCCCGCCGCGCGGGCTCACTCAGCGGTGCGCGGCCGAGGTTGGTGTGGAGGACGACCCCGGTGGCGTTGACCGCACGGGTGAGTGTCGGGCGAAGCCGGCGGACCGCCAGTTGCTTGACGCCGTCGATGAGGTCGTCGGTATTGACGTGCGTGAGTGCGCCGCTGCGGAGGTGATCGCGGGTATCGTCGAGGACCTCGCGGGCGAATGCGACGAGCAGCGATCGGTGGATGCCGGCGGTTTCTTGCTCGAGACGCGCAACGAGCCGTTCAACCGACGGGAGAGAGCGGAGCTGCTGCTCCAGCGATGCGCGGTCGTCGTCTGCGGGCACGATCAGCGGACGAGATACCCGAGGGCCAGCCCGGCGGCGATGACGACCGCCATCACGTAGATGATACGGCGTACGTCGTGGCGGACCCGCGACATCAGTTGGGCTTCGGTTTCGCGTACCGCCATCACGGACTGGGCCCCGCGCAGCCGGTGGCCGCAGTTCCGGCAGACGATCTTGCCGACGGGGTTTTCGGTTCCACAGTTCGGGCACCTGATCATTTTGCTCCTCCGGTGCCAGTAGGCAGTAGGCAGTCGGCAGTAAGCAGCAAAGTCCCACCATTCATTGCAGTTGGCTGCCTACTGCATACTGCCTACTGCTTACTCATCATGGCACGCTTCTCCGCGTGGCGCGCCTTGAGTTTATCCACGACGTCTACGGGGACGTACTGGCTGCCCAGCGGAGCCTTGGAGGCGACGGCCGTCCCATGGAAATCCGTCCCCCCGGTCATGAGCAGGTTGTACTGTTCGGCCAGACGCATGTAATGGAGGGTCAGCTGCGGGGTATGGTCGGGATAGTACACTTCGATCCCTTCCAGTCCGGCTTCGATGAGTTCCGGAATGAGATCATCACGGGCCCCCCACCCCGGGTGCGCCAGTGCGGGAATCCCACCGGCGCGGGCAATCGTGCGGACCGCGTCGGCGGGGGTGACCCGCAGCCGCTCCACATAGGCCGGGCCCCGGCGGCCGATGTACTTCTCGAACGCCTCCTCGAACGTGCGCACGACGCCGGCCTCCATCAGGGCGCGGGCGACGTGCGGGCGTCCGACGGCCCCCAGCGCGTGGCCGGCAACCTGCGCGTAATCCATCTTGATTCCCAGGGCGTTCAGTTTCTCGACCATCTTGGCGGCGCGGTTGGCGCGGCCGTTGCGGAGCATGGTGAGGAACTCCTGGAACCACGGCTGGTGATGGTCGATGAAGTAGCCGAGCACGTGCACCTCGGAGTCTTCGACATCGGTGTTCAGTTCCACGGCCGGGATCACCTCGATCCCGGCCTGCGCGCCGAGGGTCATCACCGGGTCGACGCTGTCCGTGGTGTCATGGTCGGCGACGGCCAGGATCCCCACCCCCACCTTGCCGGCCAGCGCGACGAGTTCCTGGGGGGACAGCGTCCCATCCGATGCGGTCGTGTGCGTGTGGAGATCGATGCGCATTACTCCTCCTCGAATTCCCGGATGCGCCGGATGGCACGGGCGCGTCCGCTCTCTTCGTCCACGTCGAGCGCGACCGCGTTCAGCTGAGCCGGTCCGGACGCGACGGTGAAGCGCACCGGCAGCTGCGTGAGGAAGCGCTCGATGATGTCGTCTTTCGCCATGCCGATGACGCCGTCGCGGGGGCCGGTCATGCCCACGTCGCTGATGTAGGCCGTGCCGCCGGGGAGGACCCGCTCATCGGCAGTTTGCACGTGCGTGTGGGTGCCGATGACGGCGCTCACCCGGCCGTCCAGGTACCAGCCCAGGGCGATCTTCTCGCTGGTGGCTTCGGCATGGAAGTCCACGATGACCACCGGCGCCCGTTCGCGGAGCCGGTCCGCTTCCGCGCGGGCCGCGCGAAACGGATCGTCGATCGTCTGCATGAAAATCCGTCCCTGCAGGTTCAGCACGCCCACCGCCGTGCCGTCTACGGCGATGACCGTACTGCCGTGGCCCGGGGCGCCGGGAGGGTAGTTCGCCGGCCGCAGCAGTCTGGGCTCCGCGTCCAGCGTTTCATACGCCTCCCGATTGTGCCACGTATGGTTGCCGCCGGTGATAACGTCGACGCCCGCGTCGAAAATCTCGCGGATCACGTCCGCGGTGATGCCCGCTCCCCCCGCCGCATTCTCCCCGTTGGCGATCACCAGCGCGGCGCCGGACTCCTTGCGCAGCCGGGGCACGGCCGCGCGGAGGATGCGGCGGCCGGGTTTGCCGTGGATGTCGCCGATGACGAGGACGTTCACCGGGCGTACTCGATGAAGCGGGTCTCGCGCTGGACCGTGATCTTGATCTGCCCCGGGTACTCGAGCTCGTCCTCGATCTTCTTCGCCAGGTCCCGGGCGAGGATCTCGGCCTGGGTGTCGGTGACCTCCCCGGCCACGACCCTGACGCGAATTTCCCGCCCGGCCTGAATAGCGAACGCCTTTTCCACGCCCGGGAACGAGGTCGCCAGGCGTTCGAGGTTCTCCAACCGCTTCACGTACATTTCCGCGGTCTCCTTGCGGGCCCCCGGCCGGCTCGCCGAAATCGCATCGGCGGCGGCGACGACGATCGCTTCCAGGTACTTCGGCTCTTCGTCCCCGTGATGGTAGGCGATGGCGTTGAGCACTTCCGGCGGCTCGTGGTACCGGCGGCAGATGTCCAGACCGATCGCGGTGTGGGTCCCCTCGACCTCGTGGGTCAGCGCCTTGCCGATGTCGTGGAGGAGGGCCGCCCGCTTCGCCATCTGGACGTTGGCGTCGAGGTATCCGGCCAGCAGTCCGGCCAGGTGGGCGACTTCGATCGTGTGGGCGAGAAGGTTCTGGCCGTAGGAGAACCGAAAGCGCAGGCGCCCCAGCAGTTTGATCTCTTCCGGATGCAGCCCGTGGACGCCGGCTTCAAACGCCGCCCGCTCGCCCTCTTCCTTGATCCGCTGGTCGATCTCCCGCTGCGCTTTCTCGACCATTTCTTCGATCCGCGCGGGGTGGATGCGGCCGTCGGCGATGAGTTTCTCCAGCGCGATCTTGGCGATCTCGCGCCGGACGGGGTCAAACGAGGACAGGGTCACCGCCTCGGGGGTGTCATCGATGATGAGGTCGACGCCGGTGAGCCCCTCCAGGGTCCGGATGTTGCGGCCCTCGCGGCCGATGATCCGGCCTTTCATGTCGTCGTTGGGCAGCGGGACGACGGAGACCGCCACGTCCGCGGTGTGGTCGGCGGCGGTGCGCTGGATGGCGAGGGCAATGATCTCCCGGGCTCGGCGATCGGCTTCCTCGCGGGCCTCGGCCTCGATCTTCTTGACGATCTGGAGGGCGTCGGTGCGGGACGCGTCCTCGACCTGCCGGAGCAACTGCTCCTTTGCCTGCTCCGCCGTCAAATTCGAAATCCGTTCCAGTTCAGACCGCTGCGCGGCTACAAGGGCAGCCGCCTCCTCACGTATCCTGGTGACCTCCTGCTCCTTCTCGGCCAGAGCCCGGTCCCGGGCCTCGACCGCCTCGGTCTTCCGATCCAGTGATTCCTCACGCTGAACCAGGCGCCGCTCAAGGCGCTGGACCTCGGTCCGCTGCTCGCGAATCTCCCGCTCCGCCTCGCGCTGCAGGCGGAGGGCCTCGTCTTTGGCCTCAACGACGGTCTCACGGTGTTTCGCCTCGGCCTGTTTTGTGGCATCTTCAACGATTCGACGAGCGGCCTCTTCGGCCGACCGGATCCGTGCCTCAGCGACGTATCTCCGCAGGAGGTATCCAAGGAGGAATGCCAGCAACCCCGCCACGACAGCAACGATGATCGTGGTGGAAGATATGGCGGGTCACCTCCTTATGCAATTGGCTACGTCGCGGGTGCGATGTCACCTCAAAGACAGAAGTCGCGCGTGCTTCCGCGCGCTCCCGACCATTCTAGCATGCTGGGGCTTAGTGCGGACTATGCTCCCACAGGGGCCCGACCGCGGGCACCTCTGCCGGCGTCCTGTCCGCGGGCGGCCCAGCGTCTGCCGGTCCGCCGGAGGGCATGCGGCCCGGCAAGGCAATGACGGCCCCGGCCGCTGTGTCAAACGCATCCTCGCAGGTGAACAGGAAGACCTGGTGGGTCTTGCTCAGCTCCTTGAGCAGCTCGGCCGCCGAGGCGCGGCGCGAGTCGTCAAACGTGATGAACGGGTCGTCCAGCAGCAGCGGCGGGTGCCGTCCTTCGGCCAGGGCCGTGACGAGCGCGAACCGGAGGCTGAGGTAGACGAGATCGATGGTCCCCCGGCTGAGTGCCGGCTCCTTCGGCTCCACGCGGGCGCCGGCGTCGGCCGACCACACCCAGACCTGCAGGGAGTCTTTCTCGACCTCGATCCGGTCGTAGCGGCCCCCTGACAGGATGCGCAGGTAGTCGCCGGCTTTGCCCGCGACGACGTCCCGCACCGGCCGCTCGATCTGCCTGCGTGCCTCCAGCAACCCGTCAAGGGCGGCCTCGTAGACCTTGCGCCGGTGCCGCGCGGCTTCAAGAGCCTCGGTGGCCTCCTGCAGCTGCTCTTCCACCGCGGCCTGATCCTCGGCCTGGTCCCTGCGGTGTTCAACTTCCCACGTTACCCGCTTGACTCGTTCCGCGAGATCGGCGGTCTTCTTGGTGAGACTATCGACTTCGTCCCGCAGTTTCTGGGTTTCAAACGCCGGCAGTTCCACCGCGGCTCGCGCCGGCGACTCCAGTTCCTTCGTCAGCCCGTAGATGTCCGTGCGGAGGCGGTCAAGCCGCTCGCGTAGCGTCTCCTCGGAGGTGCCGGCCAGCAGCATATCCTGAACCCGGACGGCTTCCTCGCGGTCACGCACCATCTCCCGGTACCGCCGCAGCCGGCGCTCCGCGTCGGCCAGGCTCTCGCCGCCCAACTGCGCCAGGCGCGCCTCGTGCTCCCGCCGCACCGCCTGCAGTTGTTCGTTCAGCGCGCGGCGGCGGCTGTCGCGATCCAGACCGCGGCTCATCACCGCGGCCAGCGCCCGGTGGTGGCGGCGCATGCCGACCATCCCAATGATGAGCGAGACCGCCCCGACGATGGCGAGTCCGACGCCGAGCGTTGTGCTGCCCAGCAGCGTGGTGACAAATCCGGCTACCGCCGCCGCCACCCCCGTCGCGGTCCAAGCGACCCACCCGGCGCGGGGCCGCTCCGGTTCGGCGGTCGGCTCCTCACTCAGCGCGGCGATGGCCTGCTCCACTTGGGTGATCTGCGCGTCGGCCAGCAGCGCGTCCCGGATGAGGGCTTCGTCGGGCACCCCCGGTGCAGTCATGGCTTCCAGGTCGCGTCCGATCTGGACCAGCTGCTGACGCGTCTGGTCGAGCTTGGTCACGGTCTGCGACAGCATCGTCTCTTCGCGCCGGGCGGCGTCGAGCCGGCTGCGGAGGTCTTGCGCGTCTTGATTGACTTTCAACAGCGTCTGCTTGGCGGCCAGCGCAGCTTCAAGTTCGGCCAGCGACGGCTGCAGCTCGGCGAGTTCCCGCTGTGTGCGCTCGATCTGGGCGATGTCCGCGGCGACCTTCTGCTGCTGAGCGGTGAGCGCCTGCACGTGGTCTTCCAGGCGCTTCAGTTCCCCCGGGTCCCTGGCCAGGGTTTTCTGGCCTTTGTCCATGTCTTTGACGTGGGCCGTCAGCAGCCTCACGGCTTCCTCGACGTCGGCCCCGCCGCCCAGCACCCGGCTGAGCTCGGTGGACACGTTGGTCAGCTGCACGCGTTCCAATTCCGCCTGCGCGACTTCTGCAGTGATCTGGAAGATCTTCGCTGTCGACAGCCCGAGGTAATCCGCGATCCGCTCGGTAATGTGCTTGTACTGGTCCAGCGCCTCTTCGCCGCCGCCGGTGAGGATGGGCCTGCGGTTCTGAAAATCCTTGACCAGGCGGTACCGACGGCCGTCGACGTCAAACTCCAGTTCCAGGACCGGCAGCTGGTCTGTGCCCCAGGTGCGGTAGACGTCCAAGGCGGCGGTCGTGCTGGGATTGCCAAACAACGCCGCGCGGATGGCCGTCCGCAGCGACGATTTCCCCGACTCATTGGGGCCCACGACGACGTTGATGCCCGGCGCGAATTCGAAGGTGTCGTCGACGAATCCCAGGAAGCGGCGCACGCGGAGCCGGCGTAGAATCATACCAGCACCTCGCCCCGGCCGCTGACCACCGCGGCGCCGATCTGCAGGGCCTCTTCGAGGACAGGCCGTTCGGCGTCCGGGGCCGCGGCGATCCGGTCGCGCATCAGACGCACGAACCGGCCCAATACCGTTTGGGGCGGGAATACTTCCAGTTGGGCCTGGTCCAGCCAGACCCGCGACTTGTTGGTAATCCGCAGCCGGAAGAATCGCTCCGCGAACTCCTGCTCGATGCCTTCGACGTTGATCGTGCGGTGCAGCGGCATCAGCCCGGTCAATACTGCTTCGAACACGAGGGCCGGATCGGCTGCCTCGGTGAGTGCCGTGCGCAAACCGGCGTCGTCCACCTGCGCGGCGTCGAATTCGCGCCGCACGGCGCGGCGCTGCCCGATCGGGACCGGGGTGACCCGCGCGGCGCCGGGAGTGTCGAGTTCCACCAGCAGCACCTGGCCGCTGCCGGGCTGGTCGAATCCCAGCCACTCCGGCGCCCCCGCGTACCAGGCGGTCGTGGGCGGCGGGAGGACCTCGAATGCCGAGTGCCAGTCTCCCAGCGCGAGGTAGTCGAGCCTGAGGTCTTTGATGGCCTGCGGGTGGATGACGTGCGGCCCTTCCACCTGGCCTGCGCGGAAGGTCGAACCGTGCGCGACACCCACGACGAAGCGGCTCGGACGGAAGGCCGGCCAGCCCAACAGCGGCGAACGGGGCTGGCCCGGCAGCGCGGAGCGGGCAACGATGGTGAGATCGTGTTCGGACAGGGTATGAATCTCGGGTTCGGAGCCGACCAGCCGCACGCGGCCCCCGGCCCCTGCGAGTTCGGCTGCGGGACCCACGCGCCCGTGGGGGCCGATGTCGTGATTACCGGCGATGAGGAAGGTGGCGATCCCGGCGGTATCGAGCTTCTGCAGCTGCTGACCGACGAAGCGGATGAGCGTGTCTGACGCCCGCGGCGTGTCGAAGAGGTCGCCGGCGATGAGGACGGCCACGACACCCTGCTCGATCGCCAGGTCCACCGCGCGCGCCAGGGCCGCCTGCAGGGCGCGGCGCTGCTCCGCCCCCCGGCGTCCCAGCTGCTTGAACGTCTTGCCGAGGTGGACGTCGGCGATGTGCAGCAGGCGGATCATGCGTCCTCGAAGTCCGCGTCCCCGGTGGCGGTGTACGGGCAGATCGACGCGAACGCGCAGAACCGGCAGGCCTTGTAGAAGTCGGGGGTTGCGATA
>DATDQT010000010.1:0-42069 GCA_035292085.1 bacterium | reverse complement strand
ATCCCGTTCGCTCCCCCAGCTTTCGCGTCTCAGCGTTAGGGATGGCCCAGGTGACCGCCTTCGCCACTGGCGTTCCTCCCGATATCTACGCATTTCACCGCTACACCGGGAATTCCATCACCCTCTGCCACCCTCAAGCCCGCCAGTCTGGCGCGACCCCCCACCGTTGAGCGATGGGATTTCACACGCCACTTAGCAGGCCGCCTACACGCGCTTTACGCCCAGTAAATCCGGACAACGCTCGCCCCCTACGTCTTACCGCGGCTGCTGGCACGTAGTTAGCCGGGGCTTCCTCTGGAGGTACCGTCACCCTCTTGCGAGGGCTTCTTCCCTCCTGACAGGGGTTTACAACCCGAAGGCCTTCATCCCCCACGCGGTGTCGCTGGGTCAGGCTTGCGCCCATTGCCCAAAATTCCCAACTGCTGCCTCCCGTAGGAGTCTGGGCCGTGTCTCAGTCCCAGTGTGGCTGACCATCCTCTCAGACCAGCTACCCGTCTTAGCCTTGGTAGGCCGTTACCCCACCAACTAGCTGATAGGCCGCGGGCTCATCCCAAAGCGATCTTGCGATCTTTGCTCACCAGAGGATGCCCTCCGGTGAACGTACCGGGTATTAGCCCCGGTTTCCCGAGGTTGTCCCCGTCTCTGGGGCAGATTGCCCACGTGTTACTCACCCGTTCGCCGCTAGAGTTGAACCGCCCCTTGCGGGGCAGCCAACCCTCGCTCGACTTGCATGTTTGAGGCACACCGCCAGCGTTCGTCCTGAGCCAGGATCAAACTCTCCGTCGGAAACTTCCTCAAAGGACTGTTTTCCGAGGAACCATCAACCCCCATACGAAACGACACCCGGCCTGATCCTTTCGGACCCGCCGGGGAGACTCCGTACGAGGGGGGTGTGCATTACGGCTCCCTTACCACTATGCAGTTTTCAAGGTTCAAGGCGGGATGCGACCCCACCATCGGCATCCCTAACCATATCGCTGCGGATATGCCTTGTCAAGCCATACCATAGTGCGCACTGTGAGCGCTGAAATCGCATGTTTAGAGACCCTCGAACGAGGGCAAAAGCAGAGCTCGATGGGTGAAGGCACCTTCCGGATCCGGCACGACCTGGACCTCCCGGTCCTCGAGATCGCCGGGGAGATCGACCTCGCCAACGCCGCGGAGTTTGCGGCGGTCCTCGACGGGGCCATCACCGAACGGCCGGGATTAGTCGTGTCCCTCGATGACACCTCGTACTTCGACAGCAAAGGGATCCACGTGCTGCTGACCTTCGCGGGGCGGCTGGACCGGACGGGGCATCGGTTCGCGATCGTGGCGCGAGAAGGCACCGCGCCCCGGCGGCTGCTGGAAATCGCCAGTGTCGCCAGCGTCATCCCCATCTACGCGTCGATCCTCGAAGCGGTCACGGCCATCCTGCCGTCCGGGCCCGGCGCGCCGCCGGTCACCCAATCGAAGTAGGCCGCAGGACGCAAGCCCGCCGCCTGACGAAAGCGTCTGGGTGTTTCTCATCGGCCTGCTGCTGAGCGGGATCATCGCCGCCGTCGCCTGGCGTGCGCGCGCGCTCACCGCCGGCGGAGCAGCGGCCGCCACGATTGTTGGGGCCGTCATCTACGGTTTCGGTGGCGTGGCCTGGGCCGTGCTCCTGGTGGTCTTCTTTCTGACCGCCAGCATCCTCACGCGCGCCGGAGGTGGGCAGAAGCCGGCCGCGGACCGGACGGGCCGGACGGCGGGTCAGGTGCTGGCCAACGGAATCGTGGCCGCGGCGTTGGCGCTGGGGCACACCGGGAGCACGGCGGTTTGGATCGTGGCGGGGTTCGCCGGGGCCGTTGCAGCCGCGACGGCCGACACGTGGGCGACGGAAATCGGGCTGTTGAGCAAGACCCCGCCCCGGCTGATTACGACCGGGAGAGTGTGCGCACCCGGACAATCCGGCGGGATCACGTCGCTGGGCACGCGCGGTGCCATCGCCGGCGCCGGTGTGATCGCCGTGTTGGGGAATCTGCTGCTGGGCACGTCCTTCCTCGGGGTCCTGATCGCGGGAACGGCCGCGATGTTCGTGGACAGTTTCGTCGGGGCCACGCTGGAAGGGCGCCTGCGGATGGTCACTAACGATACCGTTAACCTGCTGACCACGACGATTGGCGCCGTACTGGCCGCCGCTCTCGCCGCGCGCCTGCCCTAGTCATCCACAAGAGCGCGTTGACGATCCGGGCGATCGACCGCCGGCGCCGTGTGAACTCTACGTAAGTTTCCTCACCGCGGAGGATACGGCAGACCAGGCCCCACGCCCGCGGCGATCGTTCGATGAGTCGGGCAAAGAGCGCCGGCGAGAGGTGCGCGACGTCGCGCCAGCGGCGGGCGATGTCCAGATCAGGGAGCAGTTCCCTCCGGATCTCTTCCTCGTAGCCTGATAGATCGGCCGCCCGACCCGACAGAAACGTCACGATGTGGCGCGCCGCGGCCCGGCCGCTGAAGATCGCGGCATAGATGCCTTCCCCTGTGACCGGGTCGAGCAGGCCGGCCGCATCTCCCACGGCGATGACGTTGCCGCCGACCAGTGGTGTGTCCGCCGTGCGCATCGGGAGGCGAAACCCTCGCAGTCCCCAGAACCGCTGCGGGTCGTAGCCATAGAACCTGGTCAGCTGGAACAACCGCTCCCGCAGCATCGGGACCACCGGTCCAAACCCGGCCACGCCGATGTTGACGTGGTCGCCTTTCGGGAACAGCCAGCCGTAGCCGTGCGGTACGTCACCCAGGTCGAGCCTCATGGCGTCATGCCCGTCGGTCAAAGCACCAATGTTTCCTTCCAGGGCGACCCCCATCGCGAAGCGCTCGGGAAGGCCGGCCGCCCTGAGCGTGGGGCCGTTCGCACCGTCGGCGGCCACCAGGACGCGTGCCTGGTACGTGACCCCGCCCGCGCGGACCAGCATTCCGCTCGCGGCCTGCTCGACTGCCTCAAGAGGAGAACGCTCGCGCAGGATCGCCCCGGCCTCGACAGCCCGCTCGACCAGGTAGTGGTCTAACCGGGCGCGCTGCGTCATGTAGGTGAGCGGACGGGCTGACGTGCGGGTGAAATGTGCGGCCTGCCGGACCGAAAACGAGACCGTGGAGACCGTGCGTTCGACGACCGGTGAGAGATCAAACGGCAGCAGCGCCGCGGCGCGGACGTTCACACCCCCGCCGCAGGGCTTGTCGCGGGGAAACGCTTCCTTCTCCAGGAGGAGGACCGATCGGCCGCGGGCCGCGCACTCCCGCGCCGTCGTGCTCCCGGCCGGTCCGGCCCCGACAATGATGACGTCATACTGCTGCATCGCCCCGTCTTTCGTGCTCCGGAGAATGCCTCCCGCCGCCGCAAATTAGCCCATTTGGGCCATAGGTTCTTCGCGGACAGTGTGGTTAGCTCGTGGCAGAACATGACCTCGGTGCCAGGCACCGGTGCCGAAGGCCTGCTTTGCATTTGCCCTTCGAGTTAGCGAACATCAAGCACGCCGACCATCCCCGCCTCCGCATGCCCTTCGATGGTGCAGGCGAACGGGAAACGCCCGCGGGTCCGGATCAGGAAGCGAAGGCGCGCGCGTCCGCGAGGCTGGACCCGAACGAACTCGAGCCCCGTCGCTTCGACCTGCATGCTGTCATCGATCACGGTCACAAACGCGCGGCGCAGAATCGGTGCGTCGAACTGGTGCGCGATTTGCCCTCGGTTCGTGAACTCAATCGCCGTGGGCACGCCGGCGGTCAGCCGAATGACCGACGGACGAAACGCGAACTCGTTCATGTCGACGCGAATTACCGGAGACGAGAGTGCTGGGCTCCCCGCATGGAGCACGAGGGAGCCCAGCACGGAAATCAGCAAAACCAATTGTCGCACGTCTACTTATTGTTGAACGGTGTGAGCAGCGGGTTGAACTCGCCGAACACGCCGTTCGGGTTGGGGTACCAGATCCACAGGTGCAGCGTGACCAGCGGCGGATGCCAGAAGTTGAATGCCGCCCCCGTCTTGGAGTTCGTCTTCGCGCATCGCGACTCGGCCGACGCCAGGACGAACGAGCCGTCCACATAGTGACACGCCGCGCCGAACGTCCCGTACCGTGCGCCCTGAAGCGGCGCCGTCGCGGGCTTCTTGTTGGGGAATACCCACTCGACCGCGACGAGCTGCCAGGCCTCGCCGTCGCGGACATAGACGAGGATCGGTGGCCTCGTCACGTCGAAACCGCTGATCTTCGGATTCAGGAAATGGTACCCCATGTTCGGGATCATGGGAGTGATGATCACGTAGCCGTCGGCCTTGGCCCGGGCAAGATCGGTCGCGTACTTGGCGGTCGCCAGCCGGGCCTTGGAGATCTGACTGATGACGCTCGACGCGATCGTCTGCTGCGCTTCGGCGGCGGGCTGCAGGCCCCCGAATCCAACACCGGCGACCACAAGGGTCACTACCACAGCGAGCACTCTACTCTTCCACATCGCACACCTCCGTCAGAATTGAGACCTGGTTGTTACCTGTAGAAGTACGGGTCAAGGACGCTCACTTTGGTGATCCGGTCTACGGGCAGCCCGTTGCGTTCGGCGGCCCGTCGGATGGCCTCGGGGTGCGGTCCATCGTAGATGCAGAAAGTCTTGTTCTTGTCCTCACTCACGTACGAGTGGACCCACGTGACCCCGACGTCCGCGTTACGGTCGACCACGCTGAGGCACTTGAGTGCGCCCTGCTCGGTGACGGGAATCCCCAGCCCGTCGGGAAACGTCCGCTCCACCACGTATCGCGGCATGTGCCACCTCCTTCCCGGGCTTGCTACGGTCAAGGGCAGTATGCCGCCGGGCAGGCGGCGCGAAATCGGAAGAATTCCCTATCTTGGGGTTGCGGGGGTCCTACGCTTGACGAACGGCGCTGAGGAGCTTGACGGCTTGCCGGGCGGCCTCCGTTCGGGAGCGTACCCCGAGTTTTCCGAGAATGGATGAAACGTGGTGGTCGACGGTCTTATTCGAGACGGATAGCCGGCGTGCGATTTCAGCGTTTCGGAAACCCTCCGTGATCAGTTGAAGTACCTCAAGTTCTCTTGTCGTCAATTGAGCGGGTTGGGCGCGGGTCGAAGGCCGCGGACCGCGCGGAATGTCCCGAATCCCGAGTTCACGCATCCGGCGCGCCGCGATTGCCGTCGCGGCGCGGGCTCCCAGTCGTTCGAACTGGGCATGCGCCCGGCGCATGGCCGGCTCGTCCCCGTCAAGAAGGGCGGCCGCGGTCTCGTAGGGGCACCCGATCCGCCCCCACAGTTCTGCCGCCTCCGGCCACCGACCCGCGATTTGCAGTGCGAACGGCTCGGCGGCGCCAGCCGGGATCTGTTCGCGGATACGCGCACGCCAGCGCCAGCAGGCAAGTTCCCCCAGCGTCCAAGGGTCTCCGGCCGTCTTTGCCAGTTCGAACGCGATCCGGGTCTCTGACTCGATCCCCTCAGAATTCCCCTGCAGCCACGCAGCCTCCGCCCGGGCGGCGGCGACAGGGGCAAGGTGCTGCAGTTGATGCGTGGGCCCGGCCAACTCCAGGGCTTTGTCCAGAAGCGGCCAGAAGTCCGGATCCCCGCGCCGGGCCCGCAGGAGCGCGAGCACGCACAGCGCCGGGACGCGGGACATCGACTCGCCGTGAGCGTACTGGACGACGAAGCCGGCAGATTCCGCGGCCTCGGTCCAACGGCCCTGGTCGAGTTCCTGACGGCTTCGATACGCCATCAGCCAGATCCGCCACAGGTAGAGATCACGATCGCCGCAGAACTCCAGCCCGGCTGTCAGACGGTCGGCAAGGTCGAATCGCCGTGTTCGCGTGGCGACCCAGCCCAGGTGGATGTAGGCACGCCCCACGTGCTCATCAAGCCCTGCCTGGCTCGCAAGATCCTGGCTCTCTTCCAGCTTGTGCAGTCCCTCCGGCTTCCCCCGTAGGAGTTCCATGGTTCCGAGGTTGTTGAGTGTGTGAACGACCACTTCCGTGTAGTTGAGCCGCCGCGCCAACTCCAGCGCTCTCGTCCCCCAGGTCTGAGTCCCGTCAGCATTCTCCGCGTTCATGAAGACTGAAGACATCGTGCTGTAGGACATCGCCAGCTCTGGACCTGGCGGCATGTCCTCAAGCAGTGCAACGGCTTCCTTGGCCCGCTTCTCGGACTCCGAAATCCTTCCGGTGCACCAGAGTACGCGCGCGAGGCCGCGCAGTGAGTCCCCTTCCTTCCGCCGATCTCCAGTCACCCTGCGCAACTCCAGGGCCCGTTCACTCAGCTCGATTGCCTCCGTGAACTGAGCCGTCAGAAAGCACTGGTACCCCCGGCGCTCCAGGAGGTCAGCGTGCACGTCGGGCGGCAGGCGGTCTGCGAATTGCAGCGCGCGAGCATACTGGGCGGCCGCCTCGCGATGGGCTCCCAGCGACGCGGCGCGGACCGCGGCGGCCGGCGCGAACTCCAGTACGGCTTCCCCATCACCCGCTTCCTCCGCATGGTGTGCGACGGTGGCGAGCCGGTCGACTCCAACACCGCCCGCCCGAACCGAGGCAAGTACAGCCCGGTGTAGTTCCGTTCGGCGCGGCGGCAGCAGCATGTCCAGGATGGTGTCACGAACAAGCTCGTGTCGGAATGAGAGTGCCGCCCCGTCACCGCGGAGCATGCCCATCGCCACACATTCCTCGAGTGGCTCGAGCACGGGTCCGGTCACCGCACTCAACAGGGATGGGTCTACGGTGGTCCCGATGACGCCAGCCGCTTCGAGGACCGACCGTGCCGGTTCCGACAGACGCGCCACACGGGCGAGAACGGCGTCGCGGACACTGGCCGGGATCCCGGCGCCGCCGGATGCCAGCACCTCGGCAATGAAGAACGGATTTCCGGAGGTCTGCTGGTAGAGCATGGCGGGATCAATGCCGCTGCCGCCGGCGAGAGCGCGGACGGCATCAGCAGACAGCCGAGGGAGCATCAGCCGATGTACCGTCGCCCCGGTGGCCAAATCCCCGAGAACAATCTGCAGAGGATGGCGCGGCCCCACTTCGTCATCGCGGTAGGTGGCAACCACCAGCGCGGGGACCGAGGTGAGGCGGCGGCTCAGGAACAGGATCAGATCCAGGGTAGCCTGGTCGGCCCAATGGAGATCTTCGAATACCACAACAGTCGGTCGCCGTGCCGACGCGAGCGAACTCAGAAAGGATCGAAAGATGCGGTCGCGCGGCGTCTCCCTGTCGAGGAGATCGGCAAGCTCTCCGTCCAGGACCGATGCGATATCGACGAGCGGGCCAAGAGGGCGCGGGGTTGACAGAGGATCGCACGCGCCGATGAGAACCCGTGCCTCTTTCTCAGCCGACCGGCCGAACTGGTGGATCAACGCGGTCTTTCCGATGCCGGCTTCGCCGGTGACCAAGATGAGCGAGCCCTGTCCAGAGGCGGCCTGTCGCAGGAGAGCGTTCAGCTGGACGAGGTACGGACCGCGTTCGAGGAGTTCCATGTCACCTAACTACGGGTCTCGACCGGCCACTTCCTGTAGGCAGGCGATGACCCAATCAGTGACGGAAATGGCGAATGCCCGTGAAGACCATCGCGAGACCGTGCTCCCGGGCCGCGGCGATGACTTCCTCGTCGCGGACTGACCCGCCGGGCTGAATCACCGCGGTTACGCCCGACCTCGCGGCGGCCTCGATGCCGTCCCGAAACGGAAAGAACGCATCAGAGGCCAGCACCGATCCGCGGGCGCGGTCGCCGGCGACTTTCGCGGCAATCTCCACCGAGCCAACGCGATTCGGCTGCCCGGCACCGATGCCGACCGTCGCTCCGTCGCGGGCGAGCACGATCGCGTTGGACTTCACCCACTTGACGACCCGCCAAGCAAACAGAAGGTCCGCCATCTCCCGTGGGGTCGGCGCGCGGGGGGTGACGACGCTCAGGTTGTTCTTGATCACATCAGAGACGTCAGACTCCTGAACGAGGAGGCCGCCGGAGACGCTCTTCATCTCAAACCGATCGCGGTGGGGCAACGCGCCGGTCTCGAGCACACGGAGGTTCGGACGGCGCGCGAAGATGGCCAGCGCAGCGGGATCGTATCCCGGGGCGATGACCGCCTCTGTAAAGATGGTGAGCATCGCCGTTGCCGTTTCATCGTCGACTCGTGAGTTGAACGCGACCACCCCGCCGAACGCGGACGTCGGATCGCAGGCCCGGGCCGACTCGTAGGCCGCGACAAGGCGATCCGCCACGGCCACACCGCATGGAGTGGCGTGTTTGACGACCACTGCGGCCGGCCGCGTGAATTCCCCCACCGCACCCCAGGCGGTATCGAGGTCAACGACGCTATTAAAGGAAAGTTCTTTGCCCAGTAGCTGCCTGGCCGCTGCAATGCTCCCCGGCGACACCTGGCGGTTGGCATAGAACGCGGCACGCTGGTGCGGGTTCTCTCCATACCGCATCTGTTGCTTTCGGTCGAACGCAAACAACAGACGCTCGGGCAGATTGCCAGCATCCCCAGTGCCTCCGAAGTACGCCGCAATCGTTGCGTCGTAGGCGGCAGTCTTCCGGAACGCCTCGATCGCCAGGCGCCGGCGGAGGTCAACCGGCATCGCAGCACCTTCGCGAAAATGCTCGATGAACTCAGGGTACTGGGAGGGACTCGAGAGCACCGCTACGCGTGCCCAGTTCTTGGCCGCCGCCCGCAGGAGCGCTACCCCACCGATGTCGATCAACTCGACGGCTTCCTGCTCCGTGAGATTTCCTGTTGCCGTCTTTGCCTCAAACGGGTAGAGGTTCACGACAACGAGGTCGATCGGCTCCAGCCCATGCGCCTCGAGGTCGCGGAAGTGGGCGGCATCGTCAGCCGCGAGGATGCCCGCGAAAACCGCTGGGTGCAGCGTCTTCACCCGCCCGCCAAGGACCTCCGGGAATCCCGTCAGATCCTCGACGGCCTTCACGGGAAGGGCGTTCTCGCGCAGCGCCCGGGCGGTTCCACCCGTGGCAAGGAGTTCCACGCCGGCGGCGGCGAGCGCTTGACCGAGTTTAAGGAGGCCGGCCTTATCCCAGACGCTGATGATAGCGCGCCGAATCGAACCCGCGTTCCTCGTGCCTCGTGCCTCGTGCCGCGCAGAACTCTCAGTCTTCATGGCTTACTCCCACGGATTCCAGGGCGTCCAAGGGATTCGAGGGATGGGTCTCGGGGCTCGGCAGTATCCTGACGCGCCTCCCCTCACGGCGCAGGCGGCCCTCGGCGAACAGGCGGATGGCTTCCGGATACAGACGGTGCTCATGGTCAGCAATCTTCTCTGCCAGCGAGGAGATTGTGTCATCGTCTCCGACCGGTACCGCGGCCTGGAGGATAATCGGCCCCCCGTCGGGCACATCGTCGACGAAGTGGACGGTGCAGCCGCTGACGCGCACGCCGCGATCGAGGACCGCGCGGTGGACGTGCTCGCCGTACATCCCCACCCCGCCGAACGCCGGCAGCAGCGCCGGATGGATGTTCATCATCCGACCGACAAAGTGCTGAACAAATGCGGGGCTAAGGATCCGCATGAATCCCGCCAAACAGACCAGGTCGGGTTGGTACGACTGCAACGCTTCGAGAAGTCTGGCTTCGAATTGTTCGCGCTTTGGAAACGACCGCACGGCCAGCACGATCACCGGGATTCCGGCGCGCCGGGCCCGCTCAAGCGCCCCGGCCTTCGGGTTATCCGAAGCCACTACAACAACTGCGCCTGGGATGTCGCCTCGGTCGCAGGCATCCATGATGGCCTGCAAATCGCTACCGCGGCCGGACGCAAGGACCGCAATTCTGATGCGCCTAGACAAGGTCCACTCCCGTTTCGCCCTGGGCGATTTCGCCAATGACCCATGTCGTGATGCCGCTCGCCGCGCACATATCCAACGCGATGCCAGCGCGATCTCGGGGCACGACGGCGAGCATGCCCAGCCCCATGTTGAACGTGGCGAACATCTCATCGCGGTCCACGCCCCCGGCCTCCGCGATGACCTGAAAGACCGGCGGCATGACCCACGCATCACGCTCGATCCGCGCACGGCAGCCCTGAGGAAGAATGCGGACGAGGTTCCCCGGGATGCCGCCGCCGGTGACATGAGCCGCCCCGCGCAGGAACCCGGTCCGCAGCAGCGCCTGCAGCGGCTTCCGGTAGGAGCGATGCGGGGCGAGCAGCACGTCCTGCAGCCGGCCGCCCAGTTCGGCCACCACGTCCTTGAGCGACCACTTGCGCTGGGCCATGAGCGTCCGGACCAGCGAGTACCCATTCGTATGCAGGCCGTCAGAGGCCAGGCCGAGGATCACGTCCCGGGGGCGGATGGCGCGGCCGTCGCAGATCGCCTCGCGTTCCACGGCGCCGACGACGCAGGCGACGACGTCGAGGCCGGCATCCGCGTAGACGCCGGGCATCTGGGCGGTCTCCCCGCCGAGCAGCGCCACACCCTCGTCGCGGCAGGCCGCGGTGATCCCATCCAGAATCGTCTCGACTGCCTGCGGCTCCCACTTCGCGGCGGCCAGGTAGTCCAGCGCGAACAGCGGCGTCGCGCCGACCACGGCGACGTCGTTGACCCCGTGCACGATCACGTCCCGGCCGACGACATCGAGGCGGCCGGCGGCCCGTGCCAGCAGCACTTTCGTCCCGACTCCATCGATCGAGGACACCAGCACCGGATTGCGGTAGCCATCCAGCCCGAACATCCCCGCGAAGTGCCCGACGTCGCCGAGGACTCCCGGGGTGTGCGTCTCGCGGATGCGCTCACGGCTGCCGGTGATCAGCGCGCCCGTCGCCGCCCGGTCCACGCCGGCAGCGCGGTACGTCAGCCGCCGGCCGCGGTCAGTCACGACCGTCCCCACTGAGTACTGGGTCCGACAGCGCTTCCAGCGCGTTCCGCCCCGCCGTCGCCTCCGCGGGCACCGCCGTCGGGTAGTTGGCGTCGAGGCATGCCATGCACAGCCGATCGCGTGACAGCTGCAGGGCCTCGACCAACCCCGGCTGGCTGAGGTAGCCCAGAGAGTCCGCGCCGATCAGGACGCGGATGTCCTCCACTGACTGGCTGGCAGCGACGAGCTGGCCCCGGCTGCTGGTGTCGATTCCGTAGAAGCACGGGAACCGGATGGGCGGCGAGGAGATGCGGACGTGGACTTCGACCGCCCCGGCCGCGCGCAGGATCCGCACGATTTTCCCGCTGGTCGTCCCGCGCACGATCGAATCGTCCACCAACACGACCCGCCGGCCGTCAATGACGTCGCGCAGCGCGTTGAGCTTGAGCCGCACGCCGAAGTCGCGGGTAGCCTGGTCGGGCTGGATGAACGTCCGGCCGATGTAGCGGTTCTTGATCAGGCCGACGTCAAACGGGAGTCCCGAGGCATCGGAGAACCCCATCGCCGCCGACGTGCCGGAGTCGGGGACGGCGATGACGGCATCGGCCCGCGCCGGATGCTCGCGGGCCAGGATCCGCCCCATGCGCCGGCGCGCGACGTGTACGTTCCGATCAGCCAGTACGGTATCCGGACGGGCGAAGTAGATGTACTCGAAGACGCAGTGCGCGTGGCGCGCCACGGGGAGGATCTGCCGGCTGCGCAGGCCGCCGGGACCCAGCATGACCAGTTCGCCCGGCTCAACGTCGCGCACAAACTCGGCGCCCATGTGGTCAAACGCGCACGTCTCCGACGCCAGGACCCACGTCGCGCCGCGGCGACCCAGCACCAGCGGCCGGATCGCGAACGCGTCACGGAAGCCCAGCACCCAGGACCCGGCCATCGCGGTGACGGTATAGGCACCATCAATCCGGCCCATGCAGTACGCAACAGCGTCCTCGAGCGATTCCGCGGGCGCATGGGCGATCAACTGGGCAATGACCTCGCTGTCGGTGGTCGACGAAAAGCGCACGCCGGCCGATTCGAGCTCGGTTCGCAGCCGGGGGGCATTGATCAGGTTGCCGTTGTGTGCCAGCGCGAGGTCGCCCCACGAGGTTGCCACCATCAGCGGCTGCGCGTTCTCGATGCGCGCGGAGCCCATCGTCGAGTAGCGGACGTGACCGACGGCCTGATGGCCCCGCAGCCGCGCGACGCGCGTCTGGTCAAAGACCTGGGCGACCAGACCCATGCCTTTGTGGAGGAAGGTCTCCGTCCCGTCACTGGTAGCGATCCCCGCGCTCTCCTGGCCGCGGTGCTGCAGCGAGTAGAGGCCCAGGTGCGCCATAGGCGCGGCGGGGCCGTCGGCGCTCCAGATGCCGAGGACGCCGCATTCTTCGCGGAGCTTATCGGAGATCATGCGGTCATTGCGAGCGGAGCGAAGCAATCCCAGTCCTGAGATTGCTTCGTCCCGCCACGGCCGCTCCGCGGCCTCGCGGTCCTCGCAATGACATAAGGGGGTGCATCACGAGAACACCTCGGTGAGCGCATCGTGCGCTTCGGCCAATTCGTGAATTGGCGTATCAATGACCCGTTGGCCCGCCACGGTGATCAGCAGACGGTCGCCGCAGGTCCGGCCGAGGATGCACATCGGCACGTCGTGAGCGGCCGCGAGATGAATCAGCTCCGGCAGGTTTTGTTCTGTCAGCGAAACCACGATCCGTGACGGCGCTTCGCCGAACAGCGCCGCGTCAGGCCGTCCCGCCTCCGGAAGCGTCACATCGGCGCCGAGGTCGCCGGCCATCACGCACTCCGCCAGTGCGACCGCGATGCCCCCATCAGAACAGTCGTGCGCGGACAGGAGCCACCCCCGCGCCACGCCGTCGCGGACAACGGTCAGGACACGGCCGTGGGTGTCGAAATCCACATCCTCGGGCCGCCCGCGGGCCTCGCCGTGCAGTTCTCTGATAAACAGGCTGCCCGCCAGTGTCGGGTGGCCGCCACCGAGCAGCGCGACGACCGATCCGGCTTCCTTGAACGCCGTCGTGCACGTCCGCTCGACGTCGTCGATGAGACCAACCATCGCGACCACCGGCGTCGGCGGGACCGGGCCATCGGGCGACTCGTTGTAGAACGAGACGTTTCCGCCGACGACGGGGATGCGCAGCGCCCGGCACGCGTCCGCGATCCCCAAGACCGCTTGACGGAACGTCCAGAACACTTCGGGATCCTCCGGGTTGCCGAAGTTGAGGCAGTCGGTGACCCCCAGCGGCTCCGCGCCCACGCAGGCCAGTCCGGCCGCGGCTTCGGCGACCACCAGCCGGGCCCCGCGGTACGGATCGACCGCGCAGTAGCGCCCGTTCCCGTCGACAGCCAGGGCGAGCCCTTTCGGCGGACTCTCGAGGATGCGCAGCACCGCCGCGTCCGCCGCGCCGGGGGCGACGACGGTCCGGACCTGGACGCTGTGGTCATACTGCCGGAACACGGCTCGCTTGCTGGCCACATCGGCGGATCGCAGCAGCTGCTGAAGGGCATCCGCGACGTCGGTGCGGGGTTGCGCCGGCGAATCGAACGCCCACCGCTCGGTCAGGCCGATCGGTTCGCACGCCGCCGGGCGGTATGCGGGCGACTCGGCCAGCGCGTAGGGTGGCAGCGCGGCAACCGTCTTCCCGCGCCACCTGATGCGGAGTTCCGGTTCGGCCACCACGGTCCCGATGACGGCCGCTTCCAGCCCCCACCGGTGAAAGATGGCGCGGACCTCTTGCTCATATCCACGCCGGACGACGAGCAGCATGCGCTCCTGCGATTCCGACCGGAGGATCTCGTCCGGGCGCATCGACGCTTCGCGGAGCGGCACGGCATCCAGGTCGATGGTCATGCCCAACCCGCCGCGTGCGGCCATCTCGCTGGTCGCGCAGGTCAGGCCCGCGGCGCCCATGTCCTGGATGGCCACCACGCGGCCGGTCGCAAGCGCTTCCAGGGTGGCTTCGATGAGTAGTTTGCCGGCGAAGGGATCGCCCAGTTGGACGGCGGCGCGATCCTCACGCTGCGAGCGCTCATCGAGCTCCTCAGACGCGAACGCGGCTCCGCCGATGCCATCGCGGCCGGTCCGAGCCCCGGCGTAGACGACCGGGTTGCCGGCGCCGGCGGCGCGGGCGCGGGCCAGCCGATCGCGACGGACGATGCCGAGGCAGGCGACGTTGACCAGCGGATTGCCACGGTACCCGGAGTCTGTGTGCAGTTCGCCGCCGACCGTGGGCACGCCGACGCAGTTCCCGTATCCGGCGATCCCGCCGACGACGCCGCCCGCCTGCGCGCGTGCGCGCGGGTCGGACAGCGGGCCGAAACGCAGCGAATCCAGCAGCGCGATCGGGCGGGCGCCCATGGACAGCACGTCGCGGATGATCCCGCCGACCCCGGTGGCGGCACCGTTGTACGGGTCGACGGCACTGGGATGGTTGTGGCTCTCCATCTTGAACGCGACCGCCCACCCGTCGCCGATGTCGATGACCCCCGCGTTCTCGCCGGGGCCTTCTACCAGGCGCGGCCCCTCTGCCGGGAGCAAGGCGAGCGTCTGGCGCGAGTGTTTGTAGCCGCAGTGTTCCGACCACATGACGCCAAACAACTGCAGTTCCAGCGGATTCGGGCCGCGGCCGAGGCGGCGGACGATCTCGTCGTACTCGGGCCGGGTGAGGCCGACCAACTCTGGTGAGGGACGGGCTTCCGTGACAGTGCCGATCTTACGCGCCAACGGTCACACCCCGCAGTCCAGCCAAAGAATCGATCGCCGATTGAAAGAGCAGCCGCCCGTCGGTCGATCCCAGAATCGCCTCCGACGCGCGCTCCGGATGCGGCATCACTCCCACGACGTTGCCCTGCGCACTGCGGATCCCGGCGATCCCTCGCGCCGCCCCGTTCGGATTTGCGTCGGCGGTCACCGCGCCGGTCGGATCACAATACCGAAACACGATCTGCCCATGCTGTTCGAGCGCGTCAAACACCGACGGCGGGGCGTAGTAGTTGCCCTCGCCGTGCGCGATCGGCATCTGCAGGACCTGGCCCACTCGCAGACCCGCCGTGAAGGGGGTTTGGGTGGACTCCACCCGCATCCAGACGTCGCGGCAGCGGAACTGCAGCGAGGCGTTGCGGATCATCGCCCCGGGCAGCAGCCCCGCCTCGAGCAGGATCTGAAACCCGTTGCAAATCCCGATCACGGCGCCGCCGGCCCGCGCGAACCGGCCCACCGCCTCCATGACCGGGGCCGTCGCGGCGATGGCTCCGGCCCTCAGGTAGTCGCCGTACGCGAAGCCGCCGGGGAGGACGACACAGTCCACGCCGCGGATACTGTCGTCCCCATGCCAGAGTTCCGCCACATCCTGACCGAGCACGGTGCGCAGGGCGTGGACGCAATCGCGATCGCAGTTGCTGCCGGGGAAGACGACGACGCCGAACCGCACTAGTGCAACCCCCGGGCTTCGGGCTTCGGGCTTCGGGCTTCGGCTCTGCTGCGAGTCCTGTCGCCGTTCGGCCGAGAGGACTCGAGGCGCCATTCCTCGATGAGCGGGTTGGCGAGCAGGCGGTCACACATCTGGTGGATCTCTTCTTGCGGATAGGCGTCCGGGATGGTCAGTTCAATGTAGCGGCCCATCTTCACGTCCTGGACTGCCCCGTACCCGAGCGCCCGCAGCCCCCGGCGGACGGCCTGCCCCTGCGCGTCGAGCACGCCGGGTTTCAATGTCACGATGATGCGGATGGTCGCCATTACGAGCCCTCCAATGTGCGTCCTGTCAGGCGCCGATAGGTCTCCAGGTACCGCGCGCGCGTTGCCTCCACGACGTCGTCCGGCAAGTCAGGCACCGGCGGCTCGTGGTTCCAGCCGATGCGATTGAGGTAGTCCCGCACAAACTGCTTGTCGTACGGCACCAGCGCCGATGGGTACCGCGCCGCGTCCCAGTAGCGGGACGAATCCGGCGTGAGCGCCTCATCGATCAAGGCCAGCTGCCCGTTCCGCACGCCGAACTCGAACTTCGTGTCCGCCAGCAGCAGGCCGCTGCGGCGCGCATGGTCGGCGGCGAACCGGTACAAAGCCAGGCTCGCGCTCCGCATCGCCGAGGCCACGGCAAACCCGACGGCGTCGGCCATGCGCTCGAACGTGATGTTCTCGTCGTGCCCGTGGGCCGATTTCGTGGCGGGCGTGAACAGCGGCTGGGTCAGCCGGGCCCCATGGGGCAGGCCCGCGGGCAGCCGGTGTCCGGCGACCGTCCCGGCGTGTTGGTACTCGTCCCAGGCCGATCCCGTGAGGTAGCCGCGGACCACGCACTCGACATCGATCCGGTGGTGATGGCGGACGAGCATCGTCCGCCCGGCATAGGCCTGGCGATCGGCGTCTCTCAGTTCCGGCACTCGTCGGACAATGAACTCCCAATCCGTGGAGACCATGTGGTGTGGGATCATCGGTCTCGTCTTCTCGAACCAGAATGCCGATAATTGCGTCAGCACGGTCCCCTTGCCCGGGATCTGCGTCGGCAGCACGTGATCGAACGCGGAGAGGCGATCGGTTGCGACGATCAAGAGGTACTCCCCCGAGGCGTAGACGTCGCGGACCTTTCCACGCGTATATAGAGGAAGAGAAAGGTCCGCTCGAACCAGGCTGACGGCGCTCATCGTTTCACCCCCACTGCGTTGGCTGTCATTGCGAGGAGCGGAGCGACGAAGCAATCGCAGCGCTGGGATTGCTTCGCTCCGCTCGCAATGACCCTCGGTTGATCCCCACCCGTTCGAGAATCACATCCACGTGCTGCAGGTAATAGCGGTAGTCGAACAACCCGTCGAGCTCAGCGTCAGTCAATCCTGCGCCGCGGGCCAGCGCGTCGCGAAATGTCGCCGTCCCCTCCAGCGCCGACGCCGCGGCGGTCTGGACGATCCGGTAGGCGTCGTCCCGGCTCAGCCCGCGCTCCAGGAGCGCCAGCAGGACGCGGTGGCTGAAGACGAGGCCGCCGGTCGCCTCCAGGTTCCTGCGCATCGTCTCCGGATGCACGCGCAGCCCTTCCAGCACGAAGGCCATCTTTCGCAGCATGTAGTGCAGCAGTGACGTGGCTCCGGGAACGGCGATCCGCTCGACCGACGAGTGCGAGATGTCTCGCTCCCCCCACAGCGCCTGGTCTTCCATCCCGGCCATCGCGTAGCCGCGCAGCACGCGTGCCAGGCCCGCGATCCGCTCGCAGATGATGGGGTTGCGCTTGTGCGGCATGGCCGAGGAGCCGGTCTGGCCGGGCAGGAACGGCTCTTCGACTTCGCCGATCTCCGTGCGGGCGAGGCCGCGGATCTCGGTGGCGATTTTCTCCAGCGTTCCCCCCACGATGGCGATGACCGCGAGGTACTCCGCGTGCCGGTCCCGTTGGAGAATCTGCGACGAGATCGCCGCGGCCGTGAGCCCCAACCCCTCGCAGACATACGCCTCCACCGCCGGGGACAGGTGCGCGTAGGTACCAACCTCGCCTGAGATCTTGCCGGCGGCCACGGTCGAACGTGCCCGGCGCAGCCGGTCCGCATCGCGGTACATCTCCGCCAGCCACAGCGCGGCTTTGAGCCCGAACGAGGTCGGCTCGGCCTGCATCCCGTGCGTCCGGCCGGCCATCAGCGTGGTGCGGTGGGTGTCGGCCAGGTGCGCCAGCACGGCGGTGACGGGCTCGAGGGCGTCGAGCAGCAGATCCGCTGCCTTCACCATCAGCACCGACTGTGCGGTATCGACGACATCGGACGAACCCAGTCCCAGGTGGAGGTAACGGGCATCCTCACCGGTCTCTTCAACAACCGACCGCAGGAACGCGACCACATCATGCTGCGTCTGGGTGCGTTCGATTTCATCAATCCGCGCCGGCGTGCCGACGCGGGCGGTCCGCCGCAGCCGCGCGGCCACATCGTCAGGGATCATCCCCATCTCGGCCTGGGCCTCGGCCGTGAGCAATTCAATCTCCAGCCAGGTCGCGAACTTGGTCTCCGGCGACCATAGCTCCCTCATCTCCGGAGTCGTGTACCTGTCGATCATGTCCGGGAACCGGAAGCCGGCATACCGGCCTCGCGCAGGATAAGAGCTTCCCGCTCCCGGCCGACGCCGATCATGGAAACCGGCACGGCCACGACCCGCTCGATCCGTTCGATGAACGCGCGCGCTTCATCGGGCAGGTCGTCCTCATCCCGTACGTCGGAGGTCTTGGGCCAGCCGGGCAATTCTTCATAGACGGGCTTCACACGCGCCATGACGGCCGTGTGCGGCACCGTATCCAGCAGCCTCGATCCGTCCCGGTAGGCGGTGCAGATCTTCACGGTCTCAAACCCGTCAAGCACGTCGAGTTTCATTACCGCGAGGTCGGTGAAGCCCGAGACCTCAGACGCGAAGCGGGCGGCGACGCCGTCGAACCAGCCGCAGCGCCGGGGCCGTCCCGTCGATGCCCCGTACTCCTGGCCCAACTCGCGCAGGCGGGCGCCGGTGGAATCGTGCAGCTCCGTGGGCAGGGGGCCGCCCCCGACCGCGGTCGTGTAGGCTTTCACGACCCCGAGGACGCGGCCGATCCGCTGCGGGGGAATGCCCGCGCCGGCGCAGGCGCCGCCGGCCAGACAGCTCGACGAGGTGACGTAGGGGTACGTCCCCCAGTCGAGATCGCGCATGACGCCGAGCTGCCCCTCCAGCACAATGGCGGCATCGCGGATCAGCGCAGCGTGCACGAGCGGATGCGTATTGACGATGAACGGCGCCAGCCGGTCGGTCCACTCCTGGCAGAGGTACCACAACTCGCCGGTCGTCACGGTGCGGCCGAGGACCGGGGTGGTGCGCCGGGCGACTTCGGCCAGCTGCTCTTCCAGAAACTCCGGCTCCAGCAGGTCTCCGGCCCGGACGCCGAAGCGCGCCGTCTTGTCGGCATAGACCGGCCAGATCCCGCGGCGGGTCGTTCCGTGCGCCTTGCGGCCGCGGGCTTCCTCGGTCCGCTCATCGAGCTCGACGTGGAACGGAAACACGAGGTGCGCCCGGTCGCTGATCCGCAGTCCGGCGGTAGAGATGCCGGACTGCGCCAGCATGTCGAGTTCCTCGAGCAGCGAGATGGGGTCAATGACGACGCCGGGGCCGATGACACACTCCACGTCCGGATGGCCGATCCCCGAGGGGACCAGGTGGAGGATCATCATGCCGCGGTCGGTGACGATGGTGTGGCCGGCGTTGTTGCCGCCGTTGAAGCGGATGACCATGTCGGCGTCCTGGGCGAGGGCGTCGACGACCTTGCCCTTGCCCTCATCGCCCCAGTGGCCGCCGACGACCGCGGTTACGGGCATCTTAGTCTCCCTACGTCATTGCGAGGACCGCGAGGCCGCGAAGCGGCCGTGGCGGGACGAAGCAATCTCAGCGCTGGGATTGCTTCGCTTCGCTCGCAATGACATCTGTGGTCTCCTTCATGGCCTGTCGCTCGATCTTCCGGGCCATTCCGGCCTTGTACTCGTGAAGTCGCTCTCTCAGGGCCTCGTCCGAAACAGCCAGGATCTCCACCGCCAGAATCGCCGCGTTGCGCGCGCCCCAGGAACCGATGGAAACGGTCGCGACGGGTACGCCCGGCGGCATCTGTACGGTGGACAGCAACGAGTCCAGCCCACCCAGCCCGGTCGCTTCCAGCGGCACGCCGATGACGGGCCGAACGGTGCGGGCGGCGACCGCGCCGGCCAGATGAGCGGCCCCGCCGGCGGCGGCAATCAGGACCCGGATGCCCCGCTCCTCAGCCGTCTTCACGTACTGGTCGACAAGATCGGGAGCCCGATGGGCTGAAGCGACCACGACCTCATGTGAGACTCCGAACTCCGCCAGCGTGCGGACGCATTCGTCCATGACGGTGCGGTCGGACTCACTGCCGAGGATGATGGCAACCAACGGGGTCCGGGACTTCATCACGATTCACCAACACCGATCGAGACTGTCTCGGGAACTTGCCGTCCAATGTCGCGGCGGAACTGCTTGCCCTCGAACTCGACGCGGGACGCTCCCTCGTAGGCGCGTTCAACCGCTGCCGTCAATGTGGAACCGCGGCCGACCAGGTTGAGCACCCGCCCTCCGGCGGTAACGAGACTGCCACCGTCCCGGCGCGTCCCGGCATGGAAGACCAGCACGTCCTCGGGCACCGCATCAAGGCCGAGGATCGGCATGCCTGTCTGATGCCGCGCTGGGTAGCCTCGCGACGCCAGTACGACACAGGCGGCGAATTCGCGGCGCCAGATCAGGGGCGGCTCGTTTCCGTCAAGCACATCGATCAGCGTGGACGCGAGGTCCGTCTCCAGCAGCGGCAGGATCACCTGTGCCTCAGGGTCTCCGAACCGGCAGTTGAACTCCAGCAGTTTCGGCCCCTCGGCGGTCAGCATCAGGCCGGCGTACAACACGCCCGTGTAGGGATACCCCTCGCGGCGCATGGCCGCAACAACCGGCTCGACGATTTTGTCGATAATCCCCCCGAGCTGTACGTGACCAACCGGAGCGATTGCCCCCATACCGCCGGTGTTCGGACCGCGATCCGCGTCGGAGAGCCGCTTGTAATCCTGCGCGGGAACCAGCGGTGTCACACCCGCCGGACCGACCAGGACAAGCAGGCTGGCCTCGGTCCCCTCGAGCCGGTCCTCGATGACAATCTGGCGGCCGGCGTCACCTAAGGTGGCCCGCACCATCATGTCCTCGACGGCCCGCTCCGCTTCATCGACTGTCTGGGCAACGACGACGCCCTTACCGGCTGCCAGCCCGTCCGCCTTGACAACGGCCGCCGGGTGCCTCCGAACATACTCGATGGCGGGGGCCGGCCGGTTGAAGATCTGAAACGACGCCGTTGGGATCCCGTACTGCCGCATGAGGTCCTTGGCGAAGGCCTTGCTGGACTCCAGGCGTGCCGCGGCGCGCGTCGGGCCGAAGATCCGCAGCCCCCTCGCCCGGAAGGCGTCGACAATGCCCTCGGCGAGCGGTGCCTCCGGACCCACAACCGTGAGATCGATGGCAGACCGCTCGCCGAACTCTACGAGGCCTTGGATGTCTGTCGGGGAAATCGGGACGTTCTCAGCGGCTTCGGCGGTACCGGGATTCCCCGGAGAGACGAAAACCTGTGGACGTGCAGAATCCCGGCTGAGTTTCCAGGCGAGAGCGTGTTCCCGTCCTCCGGCTCCAATGACTAGGACCCGCACCGCCACCTAATGTTCGTCTTTTGTCGTTCAGGCCACCGATCCAGGGTCAACGAGTGACCATCGGCAGTCACAATATAGACGAATCGGTCTTGATGACGCAAGAACGTTCGTATTTTGGTAGGTCGCCCGGAAAGGAAAGAGCCCTGCCGTTTCCGGCAGGGCTCTAAGTCGACTGGCTAGGCTGAACCTACATCGGAGGCATCGGCGGGGCTCCCGGAGTCCTCTCTTCCTCCTCCGGCTTCTCCACCACCATCGCCTCCGTCGTCAGCATCAGTGCGGCGATGCTGGCGGCATTCTGCAGGGCCGACCGCACGACCTTCGCCGGGTCGACGATGCCCGACTTGGTCATCTCCTCGAACTTGCCGGTCAGCACGTTGTAGCCGATGCCCAGGGGCTGATCCTTCAACTGCTCGACGATCAGCCAGCCCTCCTGCCCGGCGTTCACGGCCAGCTGGCGGGCGGGCTCGACCAGCGCCTTCGCCACCAGATCGACGCCGATCTTCTCGTCGGCCTCCAGGCCGGTCCTGTCCAGCGTCTTCGCCGCGTGGATGAGCACGCTGCCGCCGCCGGGCACGATGCCCTCCTCCACGGCCGAGCGGGTGGCCCGCAGAGCGTCCTCGGTGCGGGTCTTCCGGTACTTGAGCTCCGCCTCCGAGGGGGCGCCGACCTTGATCACGGCCACGCCGCCGGACAGTTTGCCCAGGCGCTCCTGGAGCTTCTCGCGATCGTAGTCGGAATCGGTGTCTTCGATCTGTTTGCGCAGCTGGCTGACGCGCTGCTGGATCGCCTCGGCCTTGCCCGCGCCGCCGACGACGATGGTCTCGTCCTTGCGCACCTTGACCTGCTGCGCCCGGCCGAGCATCGCGACGTCGGTGTTCTCGAGCTTGAGGCCGATCTCTTCGGAGATAACCCGGGCGTTGGTGAGGATGGCGATGTCCTCGAGGATCGCCTTCCGTCGGTCGCCGAACGCCGGCGCCTTCACGGCCGCCGAGTGCAGCGTCCCGCGGAGTTTGTTCACCACCAGCGTAGCGAGGGCTTCGCCCTCGACGTCCTCGGCGATGACCAGCAGCGGCCGCTGGACCTGGGCCACCTTCTCCAGCGCCGGGAGCAGGTCTTTTATTGAGGAGATCTTCTTGTCGGTGATGAGGATGTATGGATCGTCCAGCACCGCTTCCATCTTCTCGGGGTCGGTCACGAAGTACGGCGAGATGTATCCCTTGTCGAACATCATCCCCTCGACGACCTCGACGGTGGTCTCGATCCCCTTGCTCTCCTCCACCGTGATCACACCGTCCTTGCCGACCTTGTCCATCGCGTCGGCAATCAGCGTCCCGATCGCCGCGTCGTTCGCGGAGATGCTGGCGACCTGGCCGATCGCCTCCTTCGTCTCGACGGGTTTGGCGATCTTCTTGATCTCGTCCACCACGGCGGCGACGGCCTTGTCGATACCGCGCTTGATCGCCATGGGATTGGCGCCGGCGGCGACCATCTTCAGCCCGCCCTGCACCAGCGACTGCGCCAGGATCGTGGCCGTGGTCGTTCCATCGCCGGCGACGTCCTCGGTCTTGGTCGCCACTTCGCGCACGAGCTGAGCGCCGGCATTCTCAAACGGGTCTTCCAGTTCGATCTCCTTGGCCACCGTCACGCCGTCGTGGGTGATCGTGGGAGAGCCGAACTTCTTTTCCAGGACCACGTTGCGGCCCTTGGGCCCCAGCGTGATCTTCACCGCATCGGCGAGCTTGTTGACGCCGCGCTCCATCGCGCGCCGCGCGGACTCACTAAAGGCCAGCATCTTCGGCACGTGCTGCCACCTCCGTCACTTCTTTGCCTTCGCCTTCGCCGGCTCGCGCTCGACGATGGCCAGGATGTCGCTCTCGCGGAGGATGAGGTAGTCCTCGTCGTCCTCCTTGATCTCCGCGCCCGAGTACTTCCCGTAGAGCACGCGGTCGCCGACTTTGACGTCCATCGGCCGCCGCTTCTCGCCCTCTTCGTCCCAGGCGCCGGGACCGACGGCCACGACTTCGCCGTGCTGGGGCTTCTCCTTTGCGGTATCGGGCAGCACGATGCCGCCCTTGGTGCGCTCTTCTTCCTCCAACGGCTTGACCACCACGCGGTCGCCAAGCGGCCGCATCTTCATAGGCCTCTCCCTCCTTGGATCGGGTATTGTCGCAGGTTAGCACTCTCCGGCTGAGAGTGCCAGACTTCCTCATCTTATGGAGCGATACCGCCGGGCGTCAAGATGTCTTTGGCAATTCCCTTACTCACAGGGTTATTCACATTATCCACAGTGTTCCACGGGTGCCGCGAGGCCGCACGATGAGGGAGAGAGTCGAAAGATTGTTCGTACTTTCGCCTCGCCGGGCTAGGCGGCGGCGCGGCCGAGGGGGAGTTCGCTGTAGGCAGAGAGCGTGGACGGGGCGTGCTCGCTCCGAAGCAACGCCTGGTAGCCGGCGGCCGCGATCATCGCAGCGTTGTCGGTGCACAGGATGAGCGGTGGAATGACCAGCCGGTAGCCACGCCCTTCCGCGGCCCGCGCCATCATTGCCCGCAGCACCGAATTGGCCGCGACGCCCCCGGCGACGATGATCGTCTTTGGCTGCACCTGTTGGGCCGCGGCGAGTGTCTTGGTGACCAGCGTCGTGGCGACCACGTGCTGCAAACTCGCCGCAAAATCGCGCACGTCCGGATCGTCGGACGGCTGGATCTTCTTCCACGCGCGCAGGGCCGCGGTCTTTAAGCCACTGAATGAGAATTCGAGGCCCTCCCCCGGCATCGGGGGCGGCAGCGGGACCTTCTTTGGATTGCCCTCCCGCCCCAGCAGGTCCAATTGCGGGCCGCCTGGATACCCCAGGCCCATCGCCCGCGCTACTTTGTCGAACGCCTCCCCCGCGGCGTCGTCGCGCGTGCGCCCCAGAACCTGGTAGCGGCCGTGAGCGGGCATCGCAATCAGATCAGTGTGGGCACCGGACACGACCAGCGCCAGGACCGGAAACTCGAGATCGGGCTCGGTCAAGAAACCCGAGTAGATGTGCCCTTCCAGATGGTTCACCGCGGCGAGAGGCCGCCTTAGGAGAACGGCCAGCGCCTTGGCGGCGGCGACCCCGACGGCCAGCGCGCCGACGAGGCCGGGGCCGCAGGTGACCGCAAGGCCGTCGATGTCCGGCAGCGCGCAGTTGGCCTGCTCCAGCGCCTCGTCAAGGACCGGCAGGATCCGCTCCAGGTGTTTGCGGGACGCGAGTTCGGGGACGACGCCGCCGAAGCGCCGGTGCAGATCGGCCTGCGAGGCAATTACGTTGCTGCGGATCGTCCTCCCGTCTTCCACGACCGCCGCGGCAGTTTCGTCGCAGGAGGTTTCAATGCCGAGCACCCGCATGCCCTACTCGTCGAGCGCTTTCTTCAGTTCCGTGTACTTACGCTGAAACTCCACCTCGCGCAGATTCCCCGTCCACATGACGAGCGCGTCTTCACGGTTGTCGCTGTAGTAGCCTTTGCGAATGCCGATCTCGCGGAACAGGTACTTGTGGTAGAGGGCCTGCGCCGCGGCGTTGCTCGTGCGGACCTCCAGCGTCATCCACCGGGCCCCTTTGTCCAGGGCGGAGTCGATCAGGCCCACGAGCAGCCGCTCGCCGATGTGCTGCCCGCGATGTATGGGATCGACGGCAATGGTGGTGATGTGCGCCTCGTCCATGATCACCCACATGCCGGCGTAGCCCACGATGTCCTTTTCCACCCGGGCGATCATGTACGAGGCGAGCCGGTTGTCCCGCAATTCGTGGGTGTATGCGTCCCGCGGCCACATCGTGCGGAACGACATCTGCTCGATCTCCCGCACGCGCGGGATGTCCTCGAGCCTCATCTCCCCCAGGATCACCCGGGTAATCTGCTTCACAGTAGTTCCTTTTCCGGCGGCGGCGATGCCCTCCCTGCCACCGGCCTCGGGGTTCCCCCCACCCTCCGGTGGGGGTCCCCGAATTGTGAAGGGGTCTGACCCCTTGACCTAAGGGGGGCTGACCCTTGCCTAGCGAACAGGCGATCGCGTGTAGATCGGCAGCAGCAGGTATGGGTCGTCGCTCGACCCCGCGGCAAGGCGGCGGTAGCCGAGCCGGCCGACCGCCCGCGCGCGGGGGGACCACTCTTGCTTCGGTGCAGCCAGCGCACGGGGGCCGAGACGGTCACGCACCTCCGCCCACACATGTTCCAACGCGTCGCCCGCGAACAGCACCGGTCCTTCGGCAGGCACAACCGCCACCACAACGCCGAGATCTCCGACCAGGTCCTCCGTCAGCCGTGTGACCTCCGAATCTCTCCGCGCGAACACAGCCCCGGCAAACTCCCCGCGGCGGACGTCCTGGATGACGCACACCGCTCCGGGCGCAGCGGTCAGGCCCGCCGCGATCGCGTCCAGCGTGGAGATCCCTGCCACCGGTGTGCCGCGGGTACGCGCCCATGCCGCCGCGGTCGCCATGCCGATCCGCAATCCGGTGAACGACCCGGGACCGCGCGACACCGCTAGACCCTCGACCTCCTCGAGGCGCCAGCCGGCGTCATCCAAGATCGCGGTGATTGCCGGCATGAGCCACTCCAGGTGACGCATCGGGGCCGGCGAGTGAGATTCGCGCACCACGTCCTCGCCGTCCAACAGGGCGGCGCTGCCGATGGGGCCGGAGGTCTCGATCGCGAGGATGCGCATCCTACCGGGCTTTGGGATTCGGACGTCGGGCATCGACGACCGCCGCCGCAACGTCCTCATACCGCGGCCCCCGCGGTCTGAGCTCAACTTCTCGATCGTTCTCCTGCGTCCCAAAGCCGAGTGCAATCCACAGATGTTCCGGGGGCAGCCACGCACCGGCCTTTTCCGCCCACTCGATAATGACAATCATCCGGCCCGCCAGGACATCGTCAAGCCCCAGGTCGTCCAGTTGCCGGGCGGCCTCAATGCGGTAGAGGTCTACGTGGGCAATCGGTGCGGCCCCGTCATACTCCCGGATGAACGTGAACGTCGGACTGGCGACGTACCCCGACGCGCCGGTCCCGGCGACGATGCCCCGGGCGAGTACCGTCTTGCCGGTGCCCAGGTCCCCGGACAGCGCGACGACATCGCCGGGATGGAGCAGCCGGCCTATCCTGCGGCCCAGCGCCTCAGTGTCCTGCGGACTGTGTGTAACGACCCTCAGCGGAGGCACTGGTCCAGGCTACCGGACAGGGCGCACCCTGAGCCGGAGCCCGTCCACGGCAACGACCTGGATGCGCTCCCCGGACGCGATGTGCCCGTCCTCGGCAGACGCGCTCCAGGCCTCACCCATGACGTAGACTTCCCCGTCCGGCGCCAGCGCCGTCCGCGCCACGCCCATCGCGCCGGTCAGGGTCGCCTCCCCCATGCGCGGGGCCACCTTCTGCGCGCGCAGGCCCGCGGTCACCGCGAACAGGAAGAACGCGCCGGTCAGCACGCCGATGAAGATGGCCAGCTGGATCGAAACGCGCAGGAACGGCAACGACCGTTCGGTCAGCAGCACCGCGCCCATGACGAATGCGAGGACGCCCCCGACGGTCAGCACGCCGTGCCCCGGCACTTTGATATCGGCGATGAAGAAGATCAGCGACAGCCCGATCATCGCCAGGCCGGCGACGTTGACTTCGAGGATGGCGAACGAGACCAGCGCGAGGATGAGGGCGATACCGCCCAGGACCCCCGGGAGAATGGCCCCGGGATTGCCCATTTCGATGATGATGCCGTAGATGGCGATGGTCATGAGGATGAGGCCGATGTTGGGATCGCTGAGCAGGTCTAAGAACCGCTCGGTCGCGTCCATTTCGGCGAGGCGCACGGCGGCGCTGCGGGTATCGAGCCGGGTCGGCCCCGCCGCAGTTTCCACGGTTCGGCCGTCAATTTTCCGCAGCAGGTCCACGACGTCCACGGCGATGAGGTCTACGACGTCGAGCTGGACAGCCTCTTGATCGCTGATCGAGACGCTCTGCCGGACCGCCTGTTCCGCCCATTGCGCGTTGCGCCCGCGCCGGCCGGCGATCGCCTTGATGTTGGCGACCGCGTCATTGGTGATCTTCTCAATCACGGTCTTGTTCTGCTCACCCTGGTCGCCCACGGCCACGGGGTGGGCCGCCCCGATGTGCGTCCCCGGCGCCATCGCCGCGATGTTGGCCGCGTAGGTCACGAACACGCCGGCCGAGGCCGCCCGCGCGCCGCTGGGCGCGATGTACACGACGATGGGAATGTCCGCATTGAGCATGCCCTTGGTGATGTCATCCATGGACTTCAGCAGCCCGCCGGGGGTGTCGAGCCGGATGACCAGCACTTCGGCCCGCTGTTCGGTCGCCTCCCGGATGGCCCGGTTGATGTAGCGCGCCGTGCTTGGTGCGATGACGCCCGCGACCTCGATCTGGACGACTCCCCCCGCCGCCGCAGGCGGCGAGGGCTGGGGCGCCGCAAGCGCGCCTCCGGTAAAGATGATGCCCGCCAACAGCACGATCAGCATGCCCGCCGCGCCAACAGCCCGCCTCATAGCCTCCGCCCGCCTCCCCTTACCCCGCTCGGCTGCTCCCGCGCCGCGTTCTTCGCGGGGGCGTCGCCCCGAACCTGAGCATCGCGAATGGTTCGGGGATCACCGCCTCGGCTGGTTCCCTGAGCGTCATAAATCCGGGCGACGTCTTCCACCGTGTTGATCTCCTCCGGACGCTTGTCCTCGCGGATGCGCTTGATCCGCGGGAAGCGCAGCGCAAACCCGGAGCGGTGGCGGTCGCTTTTCGTCACCGCGTCGAACGCGACCTCCAGGACAATCTGCGGCTCGACGACTTTCACGCGGCCGCGGTCGGCACGCGTGTGCGCATGGAACCACTCCGTGAGAGCAGCGATCTCTTTGTCGGTGAGCCCACTGTACGCCTTGCCGACGGTCAGGAAGTCCCCATCGCCGTTGCGCACGGCGAAGGTGACGTCACTGAGGACGCCGGCCCGTTTGCCGTGACCGTGCTCGGCGGCGACCACGACCACGTCGAGGGTGGCGAGTTCTTCCTTCAACTTCATCCACTGCCGGCCGCGGCGGCCGGGCTGGTAGCGCGAGTCAGGGAGCTTGATCACCAGCCCCTCGTTGCCGCGGTCGCGGGCCTGCCGGAACCGACTCGCGAGCTCCTCGGGCACCCGCGCCGCGGTGGACAGTCCCGGCTGGACGCGGTCATCGAAGCGCAGACCTTCCAGCAGCCGCCGGCGCTCGGCCAGCGGCGCATCCAGCAGCACCCGGCCGTCAATCTGCAGCAGGTCGAAGACGAACATCACGACGGGCACGGATTCCAGCAGACTGCCGGGATCTTTCCGCCGCAGCCGCTGCTGGAGGTGCGTGAACGGGATCGCGCGGCCGTCCCGCCAGGCGACGATCTCGCCGTCGATAATGTACTCTACGGCCAAGGCGTGCAGCCCTGGCCGCAGTTCAGGGAACGACGGCGTGATGTCATCGAGCGTGCGGGTGTAGATGGCGATGCGGTCCCCCTCATGATGCACCTGGGCGCGGATGCCGTCGTACTTCTCTTCGACCATGACCCATTCCGGCCGGATGGCCGCCGCTCCCGCTCGGCCGAAGGGCACAAACGCCTCGTCGGCGGCGAAAATCGTGTCGGCCAGCATGAAGTGGAACGGGCGGAACAGGCGCAGCGTGGCGGCCGCCAACTGCCCGCGCCGGGCCATGACCGCGACTTCGCCGATATCGCTGATCAACATGTTGGCCCGCCGCACGTCGGTCAGCGGCTGGCTGAAGGCTTTGGCGATCGCCTCTTCCAGCAGGCCCTCCTTCAAACCCACGCGCATGTCCGAGGTAATGATCCGCACCAGATACTTCGCTTCCAGGGCGTCGGCATCGGCGAACAGGGCACGCATCGCCTGCAGTTTGGCCTGCCGGGACCCCTTGCCTTCGGCGGCAGACATCTGGGAGAACACGCGGTCGACGTCCATTAGGGTCAGACGCGTCCGAAACAGCCCCTCGCGGGACTTCTGGGAGAGGAGTTCATACGCCACCGTGCCGAGGTCGCCGTGCTGGAGGTAACTCTGGTCCAGCGCCTCCGGCGGTGCCCCGGACACGTCGAAGAGGGCGTCGATGATGGCGGACCAGCCGACGTTGAGTTTACGGAAATCGCCGGCGGGGAAGGTCGAGCCGGTCAGGTAGGTACAGGCGTTGCGGAGTTCGGCGTCGGAACGCGCGGACAGGTAGTCGGCAAGCAGGCGGGTCTTCTCGAGCTTGCTCGTGGTTCCGGATACCGCTTCCAGGACTGCGGCCAGCCGCTGCACGGCCTCATTCTAACAAGAACGCAGGAGTCTATTTGACCAGCGGGGCCAGCGAGGCCTCCGCGACAAACGCCTCAAACAACCGGCGCTGACGGACGTCGTCGGGCATGAGGTCCGGGTGCCATTGCACGCCGATCACGAAGCGATAAGCGGGGGCCTCCACGGCCTCGATCACTCCGTCGGGCGCGGTGGCGACGACCTCGAGGGGGCTACCGAGCCTCTTGGCGACTTGGTGGTGAGAACTCGCGACGTCGATCGGACTGATGCCGATGATCTCCCTCAGCCGGCTGTCGGGATCCAGGGTCACCGCGTGGAACACCGGCTGACCGTTGATGTAGTGCGCGGAGACGTCGATCCCGATCAGCGACAGGTCCTGATGCAGCGTGCCTCCGGTGGCGACCGTGAGCGCGTGCATGCCACCGCAGATCCCGAGGACCGGGAAATTCATCGCCAGGGCCTCGCGCGTGAGCGGCAGCTCGGAGCGGTAGCGCGTCACATCGACGTCGACACCGACGTCCTCGATCAGCGTTTCGCCGTAGACTCCCGGATCGATGTCGAGACCGCCGCTGAGGAGGAGACCGTCGAAAGACTGCAGCAGCGCCGCCAGGCCGCCGGCATCGAACACGTCCTGCGGCTCGATCCACACCGGCTCACCGCCGGCACGCCGGACCGCCGTGAGGTACCGCTGGTTGCGCGGCTTCTTCGATCCGCCGACCGACGTCGTCACCCCGATCCGAGGCCGCATGCTATCCCTCCTGGAACAGCTCCGCGAACGCAAAGAGGGCGGGCTGGCCGCCGGTGTGCCAGAACACGACGTTGTGCTCCGGCGTGAACCGGCCTTGGGCGATCAACCCGATGAGGCCGGCCATGCCCTTGCCCGTGTAGACCGGATCCAGCAAGATCCCCTCCGTCCGCGCCACGACCCGGATCGCCTCCACGCCCTCCGGCGTGGGCACGGCGTACTTTTCCCCAACGTAGTCATCATAGACAATGACGTCGTCGGGATGGGGCCGCCACTGGAGGTCCAGCAATTCCACCAGTTCGGCCGCGATCCCCAGGACCCGCTTGACCACCACGTCCTTCTTCGGGCCGGCGCTGATCCCGATGACCTGCACGCCGCTGTCGGTAAGCCGGGTGCCGGCGTAGAGGCCGGACTGCGTGCCACCGGACGTGCTCGTGTGCACGATGGCATCGACGCGGATCCCCATGGCGTTGGCCTGCGAGAGCATCTCGATGGCGGCGTCCAGGTAGGCGGCCGCGCCGTAGGCGTTGCTGGCCCCGCGCGGGATGACAAACGGCCGGCGTCCCTGCTGCTTGAGCTGCCGTGCAATGTCCTCGATGGTCGCGCTGAGAACGTAGTCGTCGTCGGTCTGCAAGATCCGGACGTCGGCGCCGAAGATGCGGTCGAGGAGCAGGTTCCCCTGGAAGAACGGCGGCTGGTCGCCGCCGAGGACCAGCACCGTATCCATTCCCAGCCGTCTGGCGGCCGCCGCGGTCATGCGCGCGTGGTTGGACTGCGGGGCGCCGACGGTGATCACCACGTCGCAGTCGCGGGCGCGCGCCTGGCCCATCTGAAACTCCAACTTGCGGGCTTTGTTCCCGCCCATCGCCAGACCGGTCAGGTCGTCACGTTTGATCCAGATGCGCGGACCGCGGAGGTGCTCGGTGAGCCGCGGCGCTTCCTCCAGCGGCGTCGGCAGGTTGGCGAGCTTGATGCGGGGCAGACTGGCGAGTTGCATGTCTTCTCTGTCATTGCGACCGCGAGGCCGCGGAGCGGCCGTGGCGGGAAGCAATCGCAGCGCTGGGATTGCTTCGTCGCTTACGCTCCTCGCAATGACGACAAGGAAACCTCCACGAATCTGATTTGTGTCCCCGGCCGGGCCTGTGCCAGCAACCGCAGGTCCTCAGACACGACCACGCCAATCTTGGGATACCCACCCGTGGTCGGGCCGTCGGCCATTATGACAATTGGCTGGCCGCTGCCCGGTACCTGGATCGCCCCAGGGAGCATCCCGTCTGAGAGGATGTCCGCCCGTCCCCGATGCCGCAGCGCCGGACCCGCCAGCCGGGTGCCTGCGCGGTCGGCGTGGACGGTGACCTGATACGGGGAGGACGTGAGCACGCCCATCGCGTCGCCGGTGAACCAGTCTGCCTGGGGACCCGGGACGAATCGAATCACCACCTCATCGCCGGGAAGCGCAACCGCAGGCGGAGAGCCGGCAGGACGCCCTCTGGGATCACTGCGGCGGCCCAGGACATCTCCGGCGATCAGCCGACGGCCGGCCAGTCCGCCAAGACGGCCTGGGACGTATGTGGCGGCGCTGCCCAGCGGCCGCGGCACGTCGACGCCGCCTTCAAGCGCGAGATAGGCCCACACCCCCCGGCGGGGTAGCCCAAACTGCGGGGTCTGACCCCTTAGTTCCAGGGTCTGACCCCTTGCCATAGGGGTCGGCTCCTCCGGCGAGACCGGCGTGCCATCGACCGATGCCGGCAGATCTGCTCCGGCGACCGCGACGGTGACCTGGTCGAGCGCCAGGAGCACCGGCCCCGGTGTCGTCAGTTCCAGCACGGCGGCGTTCGGGTGGTTCCCGACCGCCGCGTTGGCATTCCGGAGGGCGAGCAGGTCCATCGCCCCGGAGGCGGGCAGCCCTCGGCTTCGATACCCGGGGCGGCCCGCGTCTTGCACCGTGGTGTACAGACCAGGCTCCAGCACCTCGAGCACGGGCCGGGCGGCCGCGCGCATGGGCCGGGCGGTGCCGAGGTCACCCTCAAACTCGGCATGAGGGATCGGCACAAACCGCACCCGGTCCCCAGGCTGAAACAGAAACGGATCGGGATCCGCCGGGTCATACGTTCGCAGCGGCGTGCGGCCGATGAGCCGCCAGCCCCCCGCGGTCTGGGACGGATAGATTCCCGTCAGCCAATCCGCGACCGCCACCGAGCCCGCCGGGACGCGGATCCGGGGCACGTCGAGCCGGGGGACGCGCAGGCGTTCGTCCACGGTTCCCAGATAGGGAAAGCCCGGCGCAAAGCCGAGCATGTAGACGAGGTACTCGCGGCTGCCGTGGATGAAGACGATCTCATCGGGAGAAAGCCCCGTGGCACCCGCGACAGCCGGCAGGTCGGGCCCGCTGTCGCCTCCGTACACCACCGGTACGTCAAGGACGCGGGCCGTGCCCGACGGTGCGGCTGGAATCGACCGGGCCAACTCCAGCGCCGTCCGGGCGGCTGTGTCTTGGGATCCGGCGCGTGGATCGAGCACGGCGAGCACCGATCGGAACGCCGGCACAGTCTCGATCACGCCGGGCACGTCGGCGAGCCGGCGCGCCAGCGCCCGCACCCGGCCGTTCACCTCCGGCGACAGCACGTCCTCAAACTCAACCAGCAGCGCGCGATCGCCGAACGGCAGGACCCGCGGGAATTCCGGCACCGATTACGGCACGTGGGCCTGCGACTTCGGGTAACTGCCCAGCACGCGGAGAAAGACGCAGACCCGCGCGAGGTCGGCGAGCGCGTCGGACGCGGCGGGCTCGTCCTGGTGGCCTTCGAAGTCCACGTAGAAGAGGTACTCCCACGGCACCTCGCGCCGGGGCCGTGACTCCAGTTTCGTGAGGTTCAGCCCGCGCAGCGCGAAGGCGCCGAGGGCTTTGTACAGTGCGCCGGGGACGTTCTCCGTGGTGAACACAATCGAGGTCTTGCTCCCGGCCTGCCGGGGCGCGGGCGTGGGGCCGAGGGCCAGGAACTTCGTGAAGTTGTGCGGATTGGTCTCGATCCCCTCGGCCACAATCTGGAGCCCGTAGATCTCCGCCGCGCGCCGCCCGGCGATGGCCGCGGTCCCGGGCGTGTGCTGCTCCGCGACCCGCTTCGCGCTCCCGGCCGTGTCGTAGGCCGGGACGGCGTCGAGGCTGTGGCGGCGGAGGAACGCTTCGCACTGGGCGAGCGCCTGGGGATGCGAGTACACGGTCTTGATGTCGCCGAGCCCCTGCCCCGGCAGCGCCAGGAGGCAGTGGCGGATGCGGAGATCGAGTTCGGCGGTGATGAACAGCGAATGGGACAGCAGCAGATCGTACGTTTCATTGATCGACCCCGCCTGCGAGTTCTCGGCGGGGACGACGCCGCGCTCGGCGCCGCCGCGGGCCACGGCGTCGAAGACGCCTGTGAGCGTCGCGCGCGGGATGACGTCGGCTTGCAGGAACAGGATGCCGGCCGCTTCCTCGCTGTACGCCCCTCGCTCGCCTTGAAACGCGATCCGCATGCCTGGTTACCTCGGACCCGCCACGTCGACGACCTGCCCGCCGCGCAGGTAGAGGCGGGGCACGCGGGGGCCGATGCCGCAAAATACATGGTACGAAATCGTCTCCGCCCACTTCGCGACCTCGTCCGCGCTCACCGACTCTCCGAAGAGTTCCACCTCGTCGCCCACGCGGACGTCGGCGTCGCCGGCATCCAGCATCAGATAGTCCATCGCGACGCGGCCGGCGACCGGGTGCCGCCGCCCGCCGATGACGGCTTCGCCCCGGTTGCTCGCCTGGCGCGGGTAGCCGTCGGCATAGCCGCACGCCACCGTCGCGATCACGGTCGGGCGTTCCGTCCGATAGGTGGCTCCGTACCCCACCGGCGTGCCCGCGGGGACCCGCAGCGTGCGGACGACTCGACTGTGCAGCCGCATTGCGGGCCTCAGCGGCTCGTCCATCAGCGTGCGCAGGATCGGCGCCGGGTACATCCCGTACATCGCGATGCCGACCCGGACCAGATCGTAGTGTGCCCCCGGCCAGGCAATCGTGCCGGCGCTGTTGGCCGCGTGCACCAGCGCGCTGGGGAACCGCTCGCGCACCATCGCGGCGACCGGTGCAAATGCGGCCAGCTGCTCGGCGGCCAGGGGGGATTCCGGGTCATCGGCGGTGGCCAGGTGAGTGAAGCAGCCTTCGAGCGCCATCCGGTTCCGCAACCGCGCGAGGAGGTCCAGCGTCTGCGCCGCGTCGTCGGGGCGCAGGCCCAGCCGGGTCATCCCGGTGTCGATCTTGAGATGGACCCGAAACCCTGAGGCCGGCGTCGCGATCAGGGCTTCCAGAATCTCGGGCGACGTGATCGCGATGCTGAGCGGCGGCCGGGGGAGCACCGTGGCCATGAGGTCCTCCGGGCTCACCGCTCCCAGAATCAGCACCGGCTCGCGAAACCCGGCCGTCCGGAGAGCGAGGCCTTCGTGCAGCGTGGCCACGCCCAGCCACGTCGCACCGGCATCAATCGCCGCCCGGGCTACCTCCGTCATGCCGTGGCCGTACCCGTCGGCCTTGACCACGGCCATGAACCGGCAGGTGGCTGGCAGCAGGGCCCGGAGGGCGCGGACGTTGTGGGCGATGGCGTCCAGATCGACCTCGGCCCAGGTCCGCCGCCGGGCCAGGTCGGCGGCCACGTCCGGAGCGGTCTGCATCACCGTACGAACACGCTCCGCGGGAGGGCGAACTGGTCCTTCTCCGCGCCGGCGGCGCCGAATGCCGTCCAGCCGTCGCCGGTCATATCGTTCATGCGGACGATCCGGTTATTCCCCAGATCGACCACGTAGATCCGGCCCGTCGATGACACGAAGATGCCGGATGGGGTCAGGAACTGGCCGGCCCGGTTGCCCCGGCTCCCGAAAGCGACCCAGCCGCCGCCGGTCATGTCGCTGAACCGGACGAGGCGGTTATTGCCGGCGTCGGCGACGTAGATGCGGGTGCCGGCGTCGATGAAGATGCCCAGCGGACGCGAGAACTGCCCCGGGAGATTGCCGATCAGTCCGGGCAGGCCGTACTCCACCCAACCGGTTCCGGAGAAATCGTTGATCCGGGCGATCCGGCCGAGCGTGGCATCGCCGATGTAGAGGCGGCCCGCGTCGAAGAAGATTCCGTAAGGTGTCTCGAACTGTCCCGGCCGCGCGCTGCCAAGTGTCCCCGCGGGCGCGCCGTAGGTCGTCCATCCCGCCCCCGTCATGTCATTGATGCGGATGACGCGTCCACCCGCATCGGTCACGTAGATCCGGCCTCCACCCACGACGATCCCGACGGGCTGGTCGAACCGCCGCTCGCCGGCTCGCTCGAGGACGGTCCATCCGGCGCCGGTCATGTCGTTGATCCGGACGATGCGGTGGTTGCCGGAGTCGGCGACGTAGATGTGTCCCGTCGTGTCGACGTAGATGCCGACGGGCGTGTTGAACTGGTTCGGCCCACTGCCGGCCGCGCCGAACGCCGTCCAGCCGGCCCCGGTCATGTCGCTGATGCGGGTGATGCGGTTGTTCCCGGCGTCGGTGATGTAGATGGCGCCGACAATCGCCGGCGCCTGCGCGGTGGCGCCCGATGCAAGTACGAGTAGAGTTAACAAGGCGATCGATAATGTCCGCATCGAGGCCAAAGTTCTGTGCAGCCGTCCTTCAATCCCTCCGCGCATGATTCGACACACAGGAGGCTTCCTGGGAGAAATCCGAGACCCGCTGCCGGAGCAGACGAACAGCGAGCGCCGCCGCCCCGCCTAAGGCGGTTGAACCTTGTAACTAGCCGATCAGCTCCGTCTCCAGACCTGCACGACTTGCCGCCTCAAACTGCACGGCATCGGACGTAATGAATGGGATGCGAAAATCCTCGACTCCCGCGGCCGACTGGATGACGACCGCTGAAGCAATGTGTACGGCATCGAGCGTCCTGACGCCGGTCTGGTCGATGACTGCCTCTGCCTCGCGCACCACTTGGTCAGTTACCTGAACCAAATCCCAAAACGCTCGATCGCGCCGGACGCGGGCAACGATTTGCTGAAAGCGCTCCTGCGAGAGGTCGCCTCCTGTTCGGCGGCGGACAAGCGCGGACATCACCTCCACCGGTGCAACCGCTGACGTCACGAACCGGTGACGGCGCAACAGCGCCTCCGCACGGGAGGAGCCGCGGTCCCGCACGTATCGCTTGACGAGAACACTGGTATCAAAATACGCGAGACTGCTCACCCCGTGGCATCCCGCTCCTCTCGGACCGTCCGTGATAGAGGGCCACCTTTGATGGTCACTGGCCGGCCTCCAGGCATCGGCCGTTGCTTCTGCGCACGCCGAAGTAGGCCCAGGCTCTGAAGGCGCTCCACGATGGCGCTCGTGTCCTCCCGGGTCTGCGGCGCCGCAATGGGTTTGATCACGGCGATCGGCGCACCCCGCTCCGTCAGGACAACCTCCTGTCCCGCCTTAACCGCCTTGATCGCCTTGGAGAAGCGCTGATTGGCCTCACGGAGTCCGAGACGCATGTCTGAACGGCCCCCCCCTAATGTAGTTACATCACTACAATAGCAAATACCTGAAAACGTGTCGATGCCTCGGGTCATGCGTCACCGAGCTCCCTGCCGAGGGCGGTCGGGCCGGTGCTAGGGAAGGGGTCGCGTTACGGAACGAGAACAGGGCCCAAAACCATGGGTTACGAGGGTACGGCAGGTGTGCGTCTGGCGGAAGTCATAGCCGCCCTCTCCCTTGCCACTGACCTTGGCATGGGTCAGCCCATGGATCACGCCCTGCGCCGGTGTTTGCTGGCGGTCCGGCTTGGAGAAGTCCTTGGCCTGAACACCCGGGATCTCCGGGATGTGTACTACGTGGCACTGGTCTGCTCTGTTGGCTGCACGATCAAGCTCCAAGAGTTCACCCCGTGGTTCCAGGATGAGATTGCAGCCGCGGCCAAAGCCGCGACCGTCGATCCCCGGCGGCCCGTGGACGCCGCACTGTTCCTGCTTCGCCATGTCGGGTACGGCGAACCACCCCTCCGGCGTGTCCGGAAGGTGATATCCGCGCTGGCGCTCGGGGAACGCGAGTTCCACCGATCCTCGGTGATCTGTCACGAGACGTGCAGAAGCTTCGGGGAGATGCTGGGGTTCGAACCGGGCGTCCGCTCCGCATTGGGACAGATGCACGAGCGCTGGGATGGCCGCGGGCAGCCGGCGGGGCTGCGGGGCGAGGAGCAGGCGCTGCCCGCGCGGATTGCCCATCTCGCGGGGGACGTGGAGGTCTTCCACCGCATGGGCGGCCTCGAGGCGGCCGTCGCGCTGGTGAAACGGCGGACCGGGAAGACGTACGATCCGCAGATTGCCCAGCGCTTTCGCCAGGAAGCGCCTCGTCTGCTGGCAGATATCGGCGCTGAATCCATCTGGGAGATGGTGCTGGCCGCCGAGCCTGCGCCCCAGCAAAACCTTGATGATGCGCACCTGGACACCGTGGCGCGGGCGATGGCGTATTTCGCTGACGCAAAGTCGCCCTACACCGTCAATCACTCGACCGGCGTCGCGGAACTGGCGGAAGGCGCGGCCCGCGGACTCGGCCTGGCGGAACCGGAAGTGGTCACCATCCGCCGGGCGGCGTTGATCCACGATCTGGGCCGTATCGGTGTGCCAGTCGCCATCTGGGACAAGAAGGGCCCATTGACGGAAACGGAGCGGGAGCGCGTTCGGATGCACCCGTACTTGACGGAGCGCGTGCTAGCGCGCTCTACGGCGCTTCGCCATCTGGGGGTCCTGGCAGGACTGCACCACGAGCGGCTCGATGGGACAGGCTATCACCGGGGAGTGACTGCGCCCACGCTCCCACTGGCGGCCCGCGTGCTCGCCGCCGCGGACTTCTTCCACACGAAGATCGAACCGCGTCCGCATCGGCCGGCCCTCAGCCTCGCCGACGCTGCGGACGGAGCGAAGCGAGAGGTCCAGGTCGGACGACTCGACCGTGACGCGGTAGACGCCGTCCTGGGTGCCGCCGGACAGCCCCACCTGCCTCGGCGGGGAATGTCGCCGGCGGGCCTGACCGACCGCGAGGTCGAGGTGCTCCAGTTGATGGCTCGCGAACGTTCCATCCGCGAGATAGCTGGGATCCTCCACATCTCCCCCAAGACCGTGGATCACCATATCCAGCACATCTACGATAAGGCCGGCGTCTCCAGCCGAGTGGCAGCAACGCTGTTCGCCATGCGGCACAACCTGCTCAGCGACAACTAGCTCCCTCGCACCGTTCCCACCCGGCGCCGTGGCTCTGAAAAAGATGGGGTAACCTCCCGATGTTTCCCGTTCCCAGGGGGCCTATCATGGCGGGCAAGTCAGCCAAAGAGAGGAGGCACGATGATGAGAAACGTTCTGATGGGTCTGCTGATCGCCGCGGCAATTGGCCTTCTGGCCGGCGTCCTGGTTCCCGTTGGTGGACCGGAGGCGGGCGTTGCCCTGGCTCAGCCGCGGCAGCAGTTCTACACAGTGACCACCCGCGAACTCCCGATCCCAAGCCTGGGAGATGCGACGGGGAACCTGCAGGAGGATGTGCTTTGCCGCCCTGGAGACGTGGCCGTGGGCGGAGGGCACATTGTGCATCCGTCGAGCACCACCGGCGTGTTCGTGACCAAGAGTTACGCCACGAATGCCGCCGGAGACTTCGCCCCGAGCAACGCTGATCGCTGGCGGGTGAAAGTCTTGAATCCCAACGCCTTTCCGGAGAAGAGGCTCACGGTCCATGTGGTGTGCTCACGTGCTGCCCCGTAAAGTAGGGCTGTCGGTCGCACCACGGCTCGCACCGGCCTAGGGGCCTGAACAGGGGAGGGAGATCGTGCGTCCCCTCCCCTCCGCCCCAGGGACGGCCACGTCACCGTCCTGCTCTGGGCTGGTCGCGTAGACGTCGGTCTGGCCGGCCTGGGTGCCATCGGGAGCGGAGCCATTTCCCTTGTCGCCCTCTACAATCTGGCGGCGGGAGATTCACTCGAGGCCTAGCAATGTACGCGAGCACGGCCCTCAGCGTGCTCGTGACCGTGCTTCTAGCTGCCCACAAACGCTAGGGCCCATCTGGTCACCGCCGTGGTCGCGCCCCCGGCTCGTTGAAGCCCACGGAGGACTCAGGGCAGTACGTCGAACCCCAGCCCAGCTGCCGCACTCCGAATGGAATCATCGAGACTCAAAACTGCGAGGTCAGGAACAGCGGCACCGACACTCAAGGCACTCGCCAGATGAAGCGCGTCCAGCGTGCGGATTGGCTCTGTGGGAAACGGGCGCCGCGCGCGCTCGAGAACTTCGTCACGGATGTGCACGAGATTCCAATGCCGGCTGGCACGCGCCAGCGTACGGCGGCGCTCCACGACGTCGCCTTCGTTGAGCCCCTCGACGATCTGGGCTCGAATCAAGACCCGGTCGATCTCCACTAGTGTCAGGACCGACGAGAAAACTTGCTCGGCTTCAGTCAGCCGCGTCCGGCTGTCTCCACCCGCAGGTTCGCCCAGGAGCCAGGCAAGAATGGCACTCGACTCGGCGTAGATTCTCACCTGCCGCCGCGCTCCGCCTGCAAGAGGTCGGTGACCGTAGTCGACCGCAGCAGACGCGACAATGGCGGATACACCCGGCCGGTGTTCGGTGCGCCGAGGACTAGCAGACCGCTGTTCACAAGGCCGGCCAGCGCCAGATCCAGCTTAGTACCGGAGGGGATCTGGCTGGAGGGCCTGAGCTCGGCGACCACCTGTCCTCGGTCTGTCACGACAACCGAGTGCCCGGCTCGGACCTGGCGGATATACTCGCTGAGACGATTCTTCAATTCTCGCAGTCCGACGGTCTTCATACCTACAATGTAGCCTCAAGAAGCCACATTGTCAAACTCGGCAACTCATGCGAGTTGAAGACGTCCCAGACAAAGGACTGCCCCGAGGTCGTGCTGACCAGGTTCCCGTTGGCATCGTAGGAGTAGTTGACCCCGCCGGCGCTGGTGAGGCGGTTGTTGGCGTCGTAGGAGTAGTTCGTGGTTCCGCTCGGAGAGGTCTGGGCGAGCAGGTTGCCGACCGCGTCATACGTCCAGGTCCACGACCCGTAGCCGGCCGGGTAGGCGGCGCTGACCAGGCGGTTGAGGGCATCGTAGCCGAAAGCGGTCGTGCCCGTCGCATCGGCCTGGGTGAGGCGGTTGCCGTCGGCGTCTTAGGTGTAGTTCACTCCGCCTGGGGTTCGTGCGGCGGTTGGCGTCGTAGCAGTAGTCGGTGGTCCCACTGGTGGGAAGTCTCAGAGATACGGGAAAGAGTGGCATCCTCACTGGATCAAGTTGGGAGCGTGTCCGCCTGAACAGGCACGCTTAGTCAAGGCTTGGTGTTACTCTCAGGAACGAAATAGTGAAGACTATCTGGTTTTTGCCGCTTGCGCACGTTTGAAGCAGACGCGGCCGCAGTACGAGCCAGTCTGAGTTGGTCGCGCGACTTTGCTAGCGCCTCCAAACGGGAAAAGGCGATCTCGGCGCGCTCGTATTCAAGACTTTCCCATGCTTTGTTACCCAGGTTTTCGAGCGCCCAAGTCTCACCCGAGATTTCTGCTGCCAACCCAAGTAATCTCAAACTCTCCTCAAGTGACACGGTCGACCCAGGGGCACCATGAAGAAGCCCCATATGCGAAAGCGCAAGAACATGGTCCGGTTCCACCCGAAGGATGTCTCTGTAGAGTCGTTCGGCACCCGAATACCCATCGCCGTATCCACTTGAGAAGATCTCGGCCAAGCGCAATTTCGCTCGGGTACTCATCGGATTGTTCGAAAGGAACTCACTCAGTAGCGAAAGCGCGCGCTGTGGATCATCAAACCAGTCTCGGGTGGCTACTAAGATGTCATCCTCCGAAACTTTCATCTCAGAAACCCCCTCATCCACTCAGGGACACGGAGGTTGGGCCGGGCATGCGGCCACCCAACCAGATCCGGGCACCCATCTTTGCCAGTAAGCGGTCGTTACACGAAACACATTCCCTATCCAGTTTCCAATGACAACAAGGCGTACGTCGCTATGATATTCAATGAACGTATGCCTGCCTTGTTCGATCGCCTCGACCCCGCCCGCTCTCAGAATCCCATTGTAAATAGCATCCTCGATCAACTGTAGACCTCTGCTAACGCTTATGCCTAGTGCCTGCCAGCCATGCTGGACTTTACCGAAAATGTGATCGAGTGTTCCGGGGCGGTTGGCGGCCCTCCTAACCGCCTCGGCGGCAGCAGCCTGAGCACCCCGTTCCATGATTGTCAATAGAATCCGCTGGCCGATTCTCTGTAGCCATGGACCAATCCGTATGGCTACCCTCTGCAAGAACTCAAGAAATCTAAGACATGGGGGACCGCACGCGGGAATCGGGTCTTCGCCATCGACATCCACATAGTCAACGGGCCCATTGTTCGCGTAGGTGTAGAAGTTTAGAGTCTCCGGCCCGAAGAACTTGTCCTGGGCAGGATCTTCACTCAGCCACCGCCCGATCGTCGGATCATAGAACCGCGCCCCCATGTGGTAGAGGCCGCTGGCGGTGTCGAGTTCGGCGCCCGTGAACCGGTAGTTGGGCACCGGGGCGCCGGTGGCAGCCCGCTGGTTGCCCCAGGCGTCATAGAGCAGCGTGGCCACGGCCGCCCCACCCTCGTCGGAGAGGGCCGTCGTGCTCCCAAGCCCATCGAAGTGGTAGTAGCGGCGGGTGCCGGCAGGCTCTTTGCGGGACAGCAGATTCCCGAAGATGTCCCGATCCAGCTGGGCCTTCATGCTCCCTGCCCCGTCGCCTTCCCAGATCGGGCGGATGCCGTCGTGGTCGTAGCGGGTCGTGCCATCGGGCCCGATGCGGCGGATCTTGAGGCCGTCGCCGTTGTAGGTGTAGGTGGCCGTCCCTCCGGGGCCGCTGGCAGAGGTCATGCGGTTGAACACGTCCCAGGCGAACGACTGCCCGGCCGTGGTGCTGGTGAGGTTCCCGTTGGCGTCGTAGGTGTAGTTGATGCCGCCAGCGCTGGTGAG
>DATDQT010000009.1:0-2050 GCA_035292085.1 bacterium | reverse complement strand
TACCGACGCGGGCGAACATTTCAAACGCCGTGCTGCGCGTGAACACCGCCGCCAGGAGCAGCCCCAGGATGAAACCGACGCCCACTCCTCGTCCCCACCCGTTCATCCCCGCACCTCCATTTCTGCGGTTACCGGCCGGCCGCGATAGGTGTCGATCCGGTTCCCTTATTCCTTCAGGAAACCTGCGGCGCCTTTTGACTCTCCCTCCATGGGAGGATGCGCTTGCGCTCGGGAATTCGGCCGGAAGGAGGACGCGACGGTGGTCCAGATCGCGGACCTGCCGCCGCTTTGGGAGACGGACGCCTAGAGATAGGCGGCGACCAGGTCGGCGATGGTGGTGATCCCATACCGCTGCGGGATCCGCAACGGGTGAGTGTCCCGCCCTTCCAGGGCTGAATGGACGAGGTATTGCTTTCCCATCTTCTCCTGCGCCCAGGAGATGACCGTGTCAATGTGCGGCGTCGCCACCCCCGCGATCTGCGCGATGGCCTTGGTTACCACCAGGCCGTAGGGGATGTCCTCGGTGAGGAACCTGTGGCCGAAATCCGGCACATAAGCTCCCGGGGCGATCTGCCGCATCGGAGCCATGACACCCCGGTAGGCGGCATTCGTGCTGAACGCGCGAGCGAGCGTACTAGAGTCCGCGATCGCGTGGGCGTAGGCTGTCTGTAGCCACGTGCGAATGGGTAGCACGCCCCGCAGGTCCAGTTTCCCTTGTGCCGCCACCGCGAGCGCCCGCGCGACCGTCACGATCTCGTCTGAAACCGCCTCGAGGAGGCGACCCGTCTCCTCATCCATGCCCGCGTAGAACGCCGGGATCTCTTCCTCCGCGTAGACCCTGTCAGTCCACGCGCCAAAGAGCCCGTACATCCCCACGGGATGGATGATTTGGCCCGTGTTGCCCAGCGTCAGGTCGAGAAAGGTCGGGAGCGCGGCGACCTCCATTCCGATGATGCCGCTCATCGCGGTCATGGCCGCCGGTGCTGCGGCCACGGGCAGGGCGGCCGCAGAGACCGTTGCTTTCGTTGCATTGACCTTGACCTCTCGGCCAAATTCCCTTATCCGGCAGAGCCAGGGAAACGTCTGGAAACCGATCACCACCCGGCGCCTGTCCGGTTTCAGGGTGGCGACGGCGCGCAGGTCAAACTCGAACCCGCTGCGGCTGGGCATGGCGACAATCCAGGCGCCCGTTTTCAGATAGGGGGCGACGCGGCTCAGGAGAGGGAGATGCGCGAACGCCGGGACGACAAGCACCACGAGGTCGGACTGCGGGATGACCGCGGCAGGATCTGCCGAGACAGTCCTGACTCGCCGGGCGGTCGCCTCAACTGCGCCTGTCGCCCGGAGCCCTTGAGCCGAGAACACTCCTTGCCGCAGGCGGTCCGCCTTTTCTTCAGAGGACGTGAGCCAGACGATATCGCCGTTGAAGTGCGCCGAAGCCACCGCGGCGAGGGCGTGGGCACCATTCCCGCCGCCACAGATTGCCAGGACGGCCGGCGTCGCGTCGCTAGCCGGCATGCAATCCTCGCGCGGCCCGGTTGCGACCTCCCACCAGGGCCCGAGCGAGCCTGCCCATGATACCGGCAGCCCAACTCACGAAGGGGGCCGGATCGTCGAAGGCAAACCACGCCGCCTCTTGAATCCCCCAGAGCGATTTCGCCCAGCCCGCGAAGGTCAAGTTCCCATCCCTCCAGTACTGACGGCAGGAGAAGATGTCTTCTTCGAGCAGCCACTTCCGCCCCTCGATGGACTCATCGGGCGGCACCGGCTGCTGCGTCATGTCCAGGTAGAACGCCCGCACGACGTCCATGCCTCCCCGTCCCACGAACAACCGGAACGTCGCCCCGACCCGGGGGTTCGCGTCAAGGATCTTGTAGCGACCATCCCGCGCGTCGTACCGGTACCCGACGTCGAGGATGCCGTGGTAGCCGACCGTCTTCATGAAGCGCTTCGTCAGGTCTGCCACGAGATCATTGCGCGCGCAGATCCCCAGCGACGTGACCCCGCGGTACGGCGGCCATTGTCGCAGCTTCCGTCCCGTGAAGCCCGC
>DATDQT010000008.1:0-31747 GCA_035292085.1 bacterium | reverse complement strand
CGTGCGGTTCCTCGAGGGCGGGACGCTGCCGCTGGGGAACACCCTGGCCGTCCGCCGGCACGAGGGGACCGCCCAGCTCCGGCCCGGTTCGACCGTGGTGCTGTGCACCGACGGGCTGGTGGAAGAGCGGGGGATCTCGATCGATGTCGGCCTCGCACGGCTGCGCGACGTCATGGCCAGGGTCACAGATGAGGATCTGGAGCAGGTGCTCGAACGCATTGTTGCCGCGGTCCCCGGCCAGGCAGCGCTGAACGACGACGTGGCCATCCTCGCGGTGCGCGTGACGGCGATGGACGCCGCGCACGTCACGCTGCGGCTGCCCGCCGTGCCGGCGTCGCTGGCCACGCTCCGCCAGTCCATCCGGCGATGGCTGGCCAATTCAGGCGCCGGCGACGCCGACACCCACGAGATTGTCGTAGCCTGCAACGAAGCGGCGTCCAACGTCATCGAACATGCCTACGGCCTCGCCGGCGGGATGGTCGAACTCTCCGCGGGCCGGCAGAACGGCGCCGTCGTGATCCAGATCCGCGACTGGGGCCGGTGGCGGAGCAAACGCGGCAGCGACGGCGGGCGGGGGCTGGCGATGATCCGGGCCTTGATGGATGAGGTGGAGATCAAACAGGGTGAGGACGGCACGCTGCTGGAAATGCGGCGGCGGCTGCGGACATGACCACCCCGATCTCGGTGACCGTGGCGACGCACAACGGGGTCCCCGTCGCGGAGGTGCGCGGAGAGCTCGACCTGTCCAACGTGGCGCAGGTGCGCACCGCGATCGCGTCGGTGGTGACGAACACGGCCCGGGCGCTGATCGTTGATCTATCCGATACGACCTATATGGACAGCCGCGGCGTCCATCTGCTGTTTGAGATCGCCGAGCGCCTCGCGCAAACGCAGCAGCAGCTGGTGGTCGTCGTGCCCCCACTGTCCCCGATCCGCCGGCTGCTGGCGATCACCCACCTCGACCACGCCGCGCCGATTGAGGCGACCGTCGCCGACGCGTTCGCCCGCCTCGGCGGGGCCCCCGGGCCGGCTCCGGTCCCCTGACGAATTCCCCGGCCTACTGGGCGAGAGGTTCCGGCGCCTTGTTCTTGTACGAGTCGGCGAACCGGATGATCAGCGCGGTATCGACCCGGTCGAGTGTCAGCAGGTGTCCCCAGGACGCCACGGCAATGCGGCTGTCGTTCTTCGGCCGCGGCGTGACAATGGTCTTGCGCGGCAGCTGCGGCAGCAACGCCCGCAGCTGGTCGATGACCGCGGTGTCACCGGCATTCTTGTACGAGATCCAGATCCCGCCGTGTTCGAGGTTGTGCACGATCACCTCGTCGTCGATGACCTCCGTGTGGAATCCCCACGGGGCCGTGAACGCCACGTGCTGGCCTGAGGTCGGCGGGTTCGAGTTGTACGGCGTGTGCGGGCTCGTCACCGATGGAATGTGCGGGGTGTTGGGGAGCGCGGGGATATTTTCGCCGACCCGCGGGCGCGTCGCCGACCACACGAGAACCGCGACGAGCACGACCACGGCCGCCACGCCGCCGGCCACGTAGAGCTGCCGGCGGCGCCGCCCCCGCCGGCGGCGCGTCTGTTCTTCGGCGCGCCGGGACATGCGGGCCTGGCGGCGCTGGTCCTTCTTGAGTTGCTCGCCCTTCTTCACGCTGCGACCCTCCTGCTCACGATTCAACCGATTCCCGCATTTTCAGAGGGAACCTGCCGGTCGCAGCAGGAATCACCGTCACGGGGATCTCCTCATGACCGTCCGCAGCCGGATCAAGCCCAGCGCGTACTTCGACTCCGTCACCCTCATGCTCGCGCAGCGAGACGTTCGCGTCCTCCCCGGCGTGGTCGATGCCGGGCTCGTGATGGGGACCGAGGCCAACAAGGACCTGTTGAAGGACGCGGGGCTGCTGACGCCTGAGGTCAGCGCCGCGCGATCCGATGATCTGGTGATCGTGGTGCGCGCCGAGACTGAAGACGCCGCCGGACAGGCGCTGACCCGGGCAGAGGAGCTGCTGGTGCGCCGTCCCCACGCCGCCGGCCCGTCGGCGTACCGGCCCCGTACCGTCGCGTCGGCCGTCCGGCAGCTGCCCGGAGCGAACCTGGCCCTCATCTCCGTGCCGGGCCGGTTTGCGGCGGGGGTCGCGCGGGACGCGCTGGACGCGGGTCTCCATGTGATGCTGTTCAGCGACAACGTCGCGCTGGAAGATGAACGCGACCTCAAGACCCTCGCAACAGGGCGGGGCCTGCTGGTGATGGGGCCCGACTGCGGCACGGCGATGATCGCCGGGGCGGGACTCGGCTTCGCCAACCACGTGCGATCCGGCACCATTGGGGTCGTCGGAGCTGCCGGGACGGGGACGCAGGTCGTCACCTCGCTGGTCCATCGCGGCGGCGCGGGGATCTCGCACGCGCTGGGCACCGGCAGCCGCGACCTCGGGGGCGCCATCGGGGGGGTCAGTGCGGTCCGCGCACTTGCCGCGCTGGCCGCCGATCCGGGCACGGAGGTCATCGTCCTCGTCGGGAAACCACCCGCGCCCGACGTCGCGGCGGGACTGCTCGCGGCGGCCCGCGGCCGCGGAAAGCCTGTGGTCGTCGACTTTGTCGGTGCGGCCGTGCCGGCGGGGGGCGGGCTCTATCCGGCCTCAACCCTTGACGAGGCGGCGAGGATCGCCGTGCGCCTGGTAACCGGGTCAGAGCCGGCCAGGGAGGAATCGCGCGCGCTTCCGGCGCAGGAGGCCGCGCGGCTGGCGCCCTCCCAGCGCTACATCCGCGGACTGTACAGCGGCGGGACGCTCTGCTACGAAGCGCTGGTGCTGCTGGAACGGTACGTCGGGCCGGTGTTCTCCAACACGCCCCTGCAGCCGTCGACGGCCCTGGCGTCGGCGGCGCGCAGCCGGTCTCACACGGTCATCGACATGGGCGCCGACGAGTTCATGGTGGGCCGCCTCCACCCGATGATCGATCCCGATCTCCGGATCGAGCGACTGCTGCGCGAGGCGGATGATCCTGAGACGGCCGTGGTGCTGCTGGATGTCGTGCTCGGATATGGGGCGCATTCGGATCCGTCCCGCGATCTCGTGCCGGCGATCGAGACCGCGCGCCGCCGGGCGGCCGAATCCGGCCGCCGGCTGCCGGTCATCGTGACGGTCTGCGGGACTGATGAAGATCCGCAGGATCTGCGCGCGCAGGTCGAGGCGCTGACGGCCGCCGGCGCGGTGGTCGAAACGGCGCACAGCGAAGCGGTACGGCTGGCGGGCTTGATTGCGGAAGCCGCGGGAAGCCGGGGCGCGCCATACCGGGGCGTACCGATCGAGCCGGCGGGCGCCGGCATCCTCCCTGACGTCTCGCACATTCGTGACTCGCTGCTCAGCGGCCCGCCCCGCGTCATCAACGTCGGGCTCGGGCTGTTCGAGGAGAGCCTGGCGGCGCAGGGGGTTGAGGTGGTGTCCGTCGACTGGCAGCCGCCGGCAGGCGGGAAGCAGAAGTACATTGACCTGCTGAACAAGCTCAATGCTTAAGGGAACTAGGGACTAGAGAGATGCGAGTGAACATCGACGAAGCAAATCGCGAAGCCGTCGATCGCGTGCTGCGCAGCCAGCCGGTCCTGGTCGGCGTCGCGCCCGCGATCGAGGTGATCCCGCGCATGCAGCGCAACCTCATCCTCCATGCCGGGCCGCCGATCGACTGGCCGCGGATGTCCGGCCCCCTGCGCGGCGCGGTGATCGGCGGATTGATCTTCGAGGGGCTGGCGCCCGACGAGCCCGCGGCGGTCGCCATGGTCGAGGCGGGCGAGGTGGCGTTCGCCCCCTGCCATCACCATCAGACCGTCGGCCCGATGGCCGGGGTGACCACAGCGTCGATGGCCGTGTACATCGTGGAGAACCGGACGTTCGGCAACCGGGCATTTTCCAGTCTCAACGAAGGCTACGGCAAGGTCCTCCGCTACGGCGCGTACGGCGAGGACGTCCTGGCGCGGCTGCGCTGGCTCCGCGACGTCTTCGGCCCGCTGGCCCACCGGGCACTGGAATCGCTGGGCGGCCTGGACATGAAGACCATGATCGCCCAGCAGATCCAAATGGGCGATGAAGGACACAACCGCAACCGCGCGGGCTCGGCGATGTTCGCGCGGGTCCTCGCGCCGCAGTTGGCCCGCGTGGCGGCGGGCGACAACCTCGCCGCGGCGCTGGCGTACCTGGCCGAGAATGATCTGGCGATTCTCAATCCCGTGATGGCCGCCTGCAAGGCCACGATGGACGCGGCGGCGGGCGTGGACGGCAGCACGGTCGTGACGTGCATGGCCCGCAACGGGACCGATTTTGGGATCCGGATCAGCGGGCTGCACGACGCCTGGTTCACCGCCCCGGCGGAGGTGCCGGTGGGGCTGTTCTTTCCCGGGTTCACACAGGACGACGCGAACCCGGACATCGGCGACAGCACGATCACAGAGACCGCCGGAATCGGAGCGTTCGCGATGGCCGCGGCCCCGGCGATCGTCAAGTTCGTGGGCGGCAGCCCGCAGATGGCGCTGGAGTCCACGCTGGAAATGTATGAGATCACGGTCACTGAGAATCCGGCGTTCGGCATTCCCCAACTGGATTTCCGCGGGACGCCGACGGGGATCGACCTCCGCAAGGTCATCAAGACCGGCATTACGCCGCGGGTGAACACGGGGATCGCCCACCGCAAGCCCGGCATCGGCCAGGTCGGCGCCGGGCTGGTGCGCCCGCCGATAGCCTGCTTCGAACAGGCCCTGGAGGCGTTCGCGGAACGTTACACGGCGTAGGCCGTCCCGGGCGACCCCTGACAGGAGCCTCCGCGGACGCGTCGTAGAGGACACCAGACCCTCACCGCAGAGGAGGAACGCATATGCGGCAGCTGCGCATGCTGGTCGTGGCGGTGCTTGCCGGCGCATTGATCTTCGGCATGACGTCGGGCGCCACCGTCGCGCAAGCCCCCCGGCGGGGCGGGACGTTGAACTTCATCGTCTCGGCCCAACCGCCGTCGTTCGACGCCCACCGGGAGGCGACGTTCGCGTTGATCCACCCGGCCCGGCCCCATTACAACCTGCTGGTCAAATTCGACCCGCAAGCCTATCCCAAAGTCGTCGCCGACCTCGCGGAGAGCTGGACGGTTTCCGCCGACGGATTGACCTATACGTTCAAGATCCGACGCGGCGTGCGGTTCCACGACGGCAGCACGCTGACGTCGCGCGACATCAAGGCGTCATATGAGAAGATCATCTTCCCCAAGGGCGACGTCGTCAGCGCCCGCCAGGCCACGTATGAGATGGTTCAAAGCGTCGAGGCCCCGGATGCCAACACCGTGGTGTTCAAGTTGAAGTGGAAGTCGCCGTCGTTCCTGCAGGCGGTCGCGTCGCCCTGGAACTGGATCTACAAAGCCGAGATCATCGAACGCGACCCGCACTGGTACGAGCGCAACGTCATGGGCACGGGGCCGTTCAAGTTCGTCGAGTACGTGCGCGGCTCGCACTGGGCGGGGGTCCGGAACGAGAATTACTGGGTCAAGGATCGCCCCTACCTGGATGGGTATCGGGCGCTGTTCATCGGCAGTGCCACCGCGCAGGTCAACGCGATCAAGAGTGGGCAGGCATTGGTAGAGTTCCGCGGTTTCTCGCCGACCCAGCGCGATGACATCGTGGCGACAATGGGCAGCCGTGCCACGGTCCAGGAGAGCAGCTGGTTGTGCAACAACATCGTCGTCTTCAACACCAAACGCAAGCCGTTCGACGATGCCCGCTTCCGTAAGGCCCTGACCCTCGCCATCGACCGCTGGGGCGGATCCGAGGCGCTGTCCAAGATTGCGTTCGTCGGCCCCGTGGGCGGGCTGCTGCGGCCCGGCGGGCCGTACGAAACCCCGCAGGCCGACCTCCAGAAGATCGCCGGGTACGGGCGTGACATCACCGAAGCGCGCGTGGAAGCGCGCAAGCTGCTGGCCGAGGTTGGAGTGCCGGATGGGTTTGAGTTCAACCTGCTCAATCGCAACATCCAGATGCCGTACTCGTTCGTCGGCATCTTCCTGATCGACCAGTGGCGGCAGGTCGGCCTCCGGGTGAACCACGTGGTCAAGGAGACCGGGCCGTACCTCGCTGACGAGCGCGCCGGCAACTTCGACGCCGCGGTGGACTTCAACTGCGACTTCTACGACGACCCGGACCTGCAGCTGGTGAAGTTCCTTTCCGCGGACAAGAGCCCGCTGAACTACGGCGGCTACACCGACCGGACGCTGGACCGGCTGTATACCGAGCAGAACCGATCAACCGACGCCCGCCACCGGCTAGTCCTCGTGCGGCAGTTCGAGCGACGATTGTTGAGCGACCGGGTCTGGCAGATCTACATCCTGTGGTGGAAGCGGATCCTCCCGCACTCCACCCGGCTGCACGGTTACAAGATTTCCCCTTCACACTATCTGGAAGACCTCCAGGACGTGTGGATCAGCGAGTGATCGACGCGCCACGACGTCGGGGCCGGGGATCGCCGGTGGTGATCCCTGGCCCCTTCCACCTGTTGACCTAGAATGGCCCGTTACGCCGCCAGGCGGCTCCTGTTGATGATCCCGACGCTGTTCGCGGTGGCGGTGATCATTTTCGTGCTGGTCCGGGTCGTGCCCGGCGACATCGTCGAGCTCCGTCTGGTCAGCGGCGGGTCGTTCGTGCCGCGCAGCGTCGTCGAGGCCGAGCGAGAACGCCTGGGGCTCAACAAACCCATCTGGGCGCAGTTCACGGAGTGGATGGTCGGCATCCTGCGCCTCGACCTGGGGACCTCGATGTGGACCGGCGAGCCCATCACCGAGGAGATCGCGCTCCGCCTGCAGCTGAGTCTCCAGCTCGCCATCATGGCCACGCTGATCGCCGTGGCCATTGCCCTGCCGATGGGCATTGCCGCCGCGGTACGCCGGGGGACCTGGGTGGACTTCGGCGTGCAGATCATCAGCGTGGCGGGCCTGGCCACGCCGTCGTTCTGGCTGGGGATCCTGCTCATCCTGTTCCTGCTGAACACCTTCCACTGGCTGCCCCCGTTGACGTTCACACCACTGTGGGTCGATCCTCGCGCGAACCTGCTGCAACTGATCTGGCCGGCGCTGGCGGTCGGGTACCGGTACTCTGCGGTGACGACGCGCATGACCCGCTCGGCAATGCTGGAGGTGCTGCGCGAGGACTACGTTCGCACGGCGTGGGCGAAAGGGCTCGCCGGGCGCGTGATCATCGCGCACCACGCCCTGCGCAACGCGCTGATGCCGGTGGTCACCGTGATCGGACTGGAGTTTGCGTTCCTCATCGGGGGGCTGGTCGTCACCGAGCAGGTCTTCAACCTCAACGGCATCGGGAACCTGTTCGTCGAGGCCATCAGTCACCGCGACTACACGCTCATCCAGGGCCTCCTGCTCCTGGTGGCGGCGGGCTACATCGCCGTCAACTTTCTGATCGACCTCCTCTACGGCTGGCTGGACCCGCGGGTCACCTACGGCTGACATGACGCAGGACGTCGCGACCGTTCCGGCTCTCCCGCTGGCGCGTCCGCGCCGGCGGGCATCGTGGCTGGCCCGGTTCATCCGCCGCCAGCCGCTGGGGACCGCCGCGGCCGTGGTCATCGCGATCATCGGATTGATGGGTGCGTTGGCGCAGGTGATCGCGCCGTACGATCCGGTGGCCAATGACTTCGGCGCGATGTTTGTGGGGCCCAGTTCCGCGCACTGGCTGGGAACGGATGCGTTCGGGCGGGACGTGCTCAGCCGGCTGATCTACGGGGCGCGCACGGCGCTGCTGGTGGGATTCGGCGCGTCGCTGGGCGGGGCGACGCTGGGGGCCATGGTCGGGGTCATCGCCGCCTACTTCCGCGGGACGGCCGATCTCTTCATCCAGCGGTTCGCCGACATCCTGATTTCCTTTCCGATCATCATTCTCGCGTTGGCCATCGTCGCCATCCTCGGCTCCGGCACGCAGAACCTCATCCTGGCGATCGGGCTCTCGTTTGTGCCGAGGATCGAACTGGTGATCAGGGCCAGCGCGCTGCAGATCCGCGCGATGACCTACGTCGAAGCCGCCCGCGCCATCGGCGCGTCGCCCCGGCGGATCATCTTCCGCCACATGGTACCCAACGTCGTCGCCCCGTACCTAGTCATGGTTACCGCGTTTCTCGGGCAGGCGATCCTCCTGGAGGCGTCGCTGAGTTTCCTGGGCCTGGGCGTGAATGAGCCGACGCCGGCGTGGGGGCTCATGCTCAGCGGGACGGCCGTGGAATTCGTGCAGAAAGCGCCGTGGATGGCCATCTTCCCCGGGCTCGCGATCACGATCACGGTGCTGGCGTTCAACGTCCTGGGGGACTCGCTCCGGGACGCGCTGGACCCCCGCCTGCGGACGTAGGCCCGTCCCAACGCGACAGTCCCTGAGGCGATTCCGCAAGAATCTGCCGTCGCGTTGGAACGGGCCGAGCTCACCTCAGCCCCCGGACACGCGTTCGGCAGGAGGTGACAGTCACCCCCGCGCAGGCCGGTGACTGTCACCTCCTGCTGCCCTTTCGAGCGACGCAACGCGCGTTCGGAACCGAGGGCGGAGGGTTCAGGATAGGGGCGTCGTAAGAGTCGGTGGCAGATTCCCTCCCTGGAGGCCGCCCACGATGAGACCGTTCGATCTCAGCGAATGCCGCGTGCTCGACCTGTCGCAGAACTTCTCCGTGGACTCCCCGCCGTTCGCCTACTACGAAGGGCCGACGATAAAATGGGTCAAGAAAATGGCGTTTGAGGGTGTGAATGCCCAGCACATCAGCACCACCAACCACATCGCCACGCACCTGGACTCCCCGCTGCACTTCAACGATCCGGGCCCGGACGTGGCCGGCATCCCCATCGAGACGCTGGTCGGTCCGGCGTGCATCGTCGACCTGCAGCAGTTCGGCATCGGCGACTACGACATCTACGGTCCCAAGCAGTTCGAAGACTGGGAGAAGAAGCACAACACGAAGATCGAACGCGGCGACATCCTGGTCATCCACACCGGGTACCACGCGTACTACAACGAGGACTGGTCGGAACACACCAAGACCCAGCACCCCGATGCGCGGCCGGACCTCCCGCGCTCGTTCCTGCGCCACCCGGGCCCGCGCGCGGAGTTCTGCACGTGGGTGCTGGACCGCGGCATCCGGTGGATGGCGATCGACGCGATCAGTACCGACCATCCGTTCAACACGAAGGTCCGCGACGCCCGCCCCGACCTGGTGCCCGAGGTCGAGAAGAAGATCGGCATGAAGATCCACGAGGCGTTCCCGTGGCCGCGGGATTACCAGGCCACGCACACGATGCTGTTTCCCAAAGGTGTCTTCCATATCGAGAACGCGGGCGGGCACATCGACCAGATTCTCAACCAGCGGGTGTGGGTCGGCGCGTTCCCGTTCCGGTTCAAGGGAGGCGAGGCCGCGTTCTGCCGGTTCGTCGCATTTGTCGAAGCCTGATGCATTCGGCGGCTCATGCAACCTCTCGATGAGATCCTGGTCGTCGATCTGACGCGGGCGCTGGCCGGGCCGTTCTGTACGGTGATGCTCAGCGACCTCGGCGCCCGGGTCATCAAGATCGAAACCCCCGACGGCGGCGACGACACGCGCGGCTGGGGCCCGCCGTTCATCGGCACCGAGAGCGCGTACTTCCTCAGCGTGAACCGCAACAAGGAAAGCCTGACCCTCAATCTCAAGGACGAGCGCGGCAAGGACGTCATCCATCGCCTGCTGGCGCGCGCCGACGTCCTGGTCGAGAATTTCCGCCCCGGCATCATGCACCGGTTCGGGCTGGACTACGCCACCCTCCACGAGCGTTATCCCCGCCTGATCTATGCTGCCATCTCGGGCTTCGGACAGGATGGACCGTATCGGGAACTGACGGCCTACGATCTCATCCTGCAGGGGATGGGCGGGCTGATGGGAATCACCGGCGAGGAAGGCGGCGCCCCGGTGAAGGTGGGGGTGGCGGTGGCCGACATCTGCGCCGGGATGTACGCGGCTTTCGGCGTGCTGGCCGCCTTGCGCGTGCGGGAACGCACCGGGACCGGCCAGCTCGTCGATGCGGCCCTGATGGACGGGCAGGTATCCTGGCTGACCTATGCCGCGGGGATTTTCTTTGCGACCGGCGAGAACCCCGGCCGGCTGGGTAGCGCGCATCCCAGCATCGTGCCGTACCAGGCGTTTCAGACCGCCGACGGGTACATGAACGTGGCCGTCGGCAGCGAGGCCATCTGGGCGCGATTCTGTGACGTCGTCGATCCGGCGCTGGCGCACGATCCACGGTACCGCACCAATCCCGAGCGAGTGGCCCACCGCCGCGAACTCATCGACCACCTGGAGCCGCTGTTTGCGCGCAAGACGACCGAAGAGTGGGGTCACCTGCTCGGCCGCGCCGGCATCCCGCACGGGCCGATCCTGTCCATGGCGGAGGTCTTCAGCCATCCCCAGGTCCTCCACCGGCAGATGGTCACCGAATTGGACCACGCCACCGCCGGTCGCATCCGGCAGACCGGGATCCCGGTGAAGTTCTCGGACACCCCCGGGAGGATCCGCACGGCCCCGCCGACGCTCGGCCAGCACACCGACGCGATCCTCCGGGAACTCGAATACTCGGCCGCCGAGATCGCTGCGTTCCGCCGCGAGCGCGTCGTGTGATGCCCTCATCTACCTGTCCGTCCTGCGGCACGGTCCACCAGACAGACGTCCTGCGCGAGCATGCCTACGTGTGTCCGGTCTGTGGAGCGCATCTGCACATGCCGGCCCGCGAGCGCGTCGTCTCCCTGGTCGACACGCGGTCATTCCGGGAGCGCGGCCGGTGGCTGGTGTCGGTCGATCCGCTGCGCTTCACCGACCAGCGAACGTACCGCGACCGCCTCGCCGACGCGCAGCGCCGCTCCGGACTGCGGGAAGCCGCCCTGATCGGCACGGCGCGGATCGACGGGCGGCCGGTCATGCTCATCGTGCTGGATTTCGAGTTCATGGGCGGTTCGATGGGCTCCGTCGTCGGCGAGAAAGTCGCCGATGCCTTCGAACAGGCGACGCGGGCCCGGCTGCCCGTGGTCAGCGTGGTGGCGAGCGGCGGAGCCCGCATGCAAGAGGGCATGCTGTCCCTCATGCAGATGGCCAAGACCACAGCCACGCGGGCCGCCCACGACCGCGCGGGGCTCCCGTACATTTCCGTGCTCGCCGATCCGACCTTCGGTGGTGTCGCCGCGAGTTTCGCGTCCTTGGGCGACGTCATCCTCGCCGAGCCGGGGGCGCAGATCGGATTCGTCGGCCCGCGGGTGATCGAGCTGACGATGGGAACATCGCTGCCGCCGGATTCCCACCGCGCCGAATCGCTGCTGGCGACCGGGATGATCGACCTCATCGTCCCGCGTCCGGGGCTCCGCGGCGCCATCGCCACCCTGCTCGCCCACTTGCGTCCGGCCGAGGGACAGCCGCGGCGGACGCGCTGGCGGACGCCCGGGCCGGCGGTGCCGGCGGCGGGGGTCGTGCCGTGGCAGGAGGTCCAGCTCGCGCGGCGCGCCGGCCGTCCCACCGCGGTCGATTACATCGGCCGGCTGTTCACCAGGTTCGTCGGACTCCACGGCGACCGGCTCTACGGAGAGGATCCCGCCATCGTCTGTGGGCTGGCGGAGTTCGACGGGATCCCCGTCGTCCTCGTTGCGCACGAGCGGGGGCGGACCGAGGACGAGCGCGCGATGCGGCGGCAGGGCAGGGCCCTGCCGGAGGGCTACCGGAAGGCGTTTCGCGTGATGCATCTGGCGGCCAAGTTTCACCTGCCGGTCGTCACGCTCATTGACACGCCGGGCGCGCATCCCGGCGCCGAGGCGGAGCGGCGCGGGATCGCCCAGGCGCTCGCGCAGAACCTGCAGGCGATGGCCACGCTGCCGACCCCGATCATCAGCGTAGTGATCGGCGAAGGCGGCAGCGGCGGCGCCCTTGCCCTCGCGGTCGCGGATGTGGTGCTGATGCTGGAACACGCGGTCTACTCGGTCATTGCGCCGGAGGGTGCCGCCGCCATCCTGTGGCGGGATGCCGGCCGGGCCCAGGACGTTGCCGACGCGTTGAAGATCACCGCGGACGATCTCCTCCGCCTGGGGATCGTCGACGGCGTGGTTCCCGAACCACCCGGCGGCGCGCATCTGGATCCCGATCAGGCCGCCTGGCAGGTACGCACCGCGCTGAGTGCCGCCCTGCGCGAGATGATGAGACTGCGGATCCCGGCGCTGCTGCGCCGGCGGTACCGGAAGTACCGGCACGTCGGCCGGGTCGGTGTCTACTGGCGCGAGGTGGTGCGCTCGGAAATGCAGGAACTCCTCGAGGCGCTCGAGCACGTCATGCACCGCCGGGAGCGCGGCGAGGCTGTCCTGGACAAACCCGAAACCACCGCATAGGATGGGAGTGCCCCGTTCGGGGCGCCGTATGAAGCGAGCAGCCGCTTAACCAACGTCCTGGGTCCTACGTCCTGCGCCCCGCGTCCGGGGACACGGACGATTCGGGTCATGGACGAATGCCCCGGCTGCCGATAAGTGCATAGAAGCCTGGCGTGCAACGCCAGCAGCATGTTGGTGGCCGTGGCAATGCGCGGCCACTTTTCATTTCGGAGATTCACGATGCTGGCCATTGCCGTTCAGGACGTCTCCAAATCATACGGGGTCCGCACCGTCCTCAGCGGAGTGTCGCTGGACATCCCCGCGACCGGCAGGATCGGCGTCGTCGGGGCCAACGGAGCCGGCAAGAGCACGCTGCTGCGCCTCCTGGCCGGAGAGCCTCCGGACGCCGGCCGCATCATGCGACACCCACGTCTTGGCATCCGGCTGCTGCCGCAGGACCTCGAAACCATCGAGGGCACGACATGGGAACGTGCGCTCGATGCCGTCCAGGAGGTGCTGGACCTCAGACGCCGCTGGGCCGCCCTCGCCGACGCCATCGCCGCATCGCCCGCCGATGCCGCGCTGCTCCACGAGTACGGGGCGGCCCAAGACACCCTTGAGCGCGTGGCGGGATTTCAGATCGAGGTCACCGTGCGCGAAGTCCTGTCCGGATTGGGCCTGCCGCCGGCGACGTGGGAGCGCCCCGCGGCGGCGCTGTCGGGAGGAGAGCGCACGCGGCTGAATCTTGCGCGCACCCTGCTGGGTCATCCCGACGTGCTGCTCCTGGACGAGCCGACGAACCACCTGGACATCGGCGCCCTCGAATGGCTGGAAGCGTTTCTCACCCGGTTCCCCGGTGCCGTGGTCGTGGCATCCCATGACCGGCGGTTCCTCGACGCGGTCGCGGCGCGTATCGTGGAACTCGACGGCGGGACCGCCCACGTGTATGCCGGCAACTACTCCGCCTATGCGGCCAGCAAGGCGCAGGAGCGCGCCGCGCAGGTGGCCGCGTTCGAACAGTACCGCCAGGAAGTCGAGCGGCTGCGGGAGTTCGTGCACATGCGCCTGCAGCGCGCCTCCCGCCTCGCGAGTGGTCCGAAACGTGGGCGGGACCACTACGGTCGGGTCGCCAAGAAGGTGGCCCGCGGTGCGAAGGCCGCCCAGAAGCGGCTGGCGCGATTCGAAGCGGAGGCACCCCAGAAACCGGTGGAGACCGAGGAGGTCCGCGTGCGGTTTGCCGCCGCCGCCCGGCCCGGCGAGGCGCTGGCGCACCTCCGCTTCGTCACCATCCGCTACGGGGAGCGTCCCGTGCTCGCGGATGTGAATCTGACGCTGGGACGGGGCGCGCGGATCGGACTCACCGGAGTCAACGGATCCGGGAAGACGTCGCTCCTGCGGCTGCTGGCGAAGCAGACCGTACCCTCGACCGGCGAAGTCTGGATGGGGCCGGGCGTGCGCACCGGGTATCTGTCGCAGCAGCCGGATGAACCCGCTCCCGGACGGCGGGTGATCGACGTGGCCCTCGATGCGGGCCTGCCGCCGGCGGAGGCGCGCGCGGTGCTGGCCGCGCTGCTCTTTCGCGGCGAGCGCGTGTTCCAGCCGATCGGCACGCTGTCCGGCGGCGAGCGGACCCGCCTGGCGGTCTTCGAACTGCTCAGCCGTCGGGTCAACCTGCTACTGCTCGATGAGCCGACCAACCACCTCGACCTGCCGTCGCGGGAACGGCTCGAGGAGGCCCTCGAGGTCTACGCGGGTACGCTCGTAATCGCCACGCACGACCGGTACCTCCTTCGACGGCTGTGCACGTCGATCTGGGCCATCGGCGCCGGCACGGTGAGGGAACTCTCCGGTGCCGGCGCCGTCTAACCTCATGGATCAGCCGAGATGGGTGTGACTGTGGACGAAGGAACCTTGCTCGCGGCCAGCCGCCGTGGTGACCTGACCGCCTACGACGAACTCGTGGGCGCGTACCAGGATCGCGTCTATCAACTGACCTACCGGGTCACCGGCAATCCGGAAGACGCGTGGGATGCGGCGCAGGAGGCATTTGTGAAGGCCTTCCGCGCACTGAAGGCGTTCCGGGGCGACGCCGCGTTTTCAACCTGGCTCCACCGGATTGCCGTGAACGCCGCCCTCGACATCATCCGGCGGCGCCCACCGGCGCTCGATCCCCTCGACGCGGCCGCGGCGGTCACAACGGAGTCCGTCGATCGGATGGTGGAACAACGTGAGCTTCAGCGCGCGATCCACCGTGCGATCGCGAGCCTGCCCCCCGACCAGCGTGTGGCTGTCGTGCTCCGGGACGTGCAGGGATTCTCGTACGGCGAGATTGCCGCTGTGCTGCAGGTTCCGGTAGGGACGGTCCGCTCGCGATTGAGCCGGGCCCGCGACGCGCTCCGGCACGCGCTGGCCGACCTCAGCCCGGCGCGGGCCCACAGCGATGAACAGAGCGAGTGGAGGTAGTGGCATGCCCGCGACTCATATGAAAGAACTGCTCTCACCGTTTCTGGACGGCGCACTGTCCGGGCGTGAGCACGATGAGGTGCAGCGTCACGTCGAGGGCTGCGCCGAATGCCGGGCCCACCTGGAGTCCCTCCGCCGGACGGCCGAATCGGTCCGGTCGCTGGATCCGGTGAAGGTGCCTGAAGGGTTCCAGGCACAGGTCCGCGCGCGCCTCAGCGCCGCAGACACGACGGCGCCGCGCCGGTGGCTGCCCCGCTGGTCATGGCCGGTGGCCGCGGCCGCCGCGGCGGTGCTCCTCGTCGGGGTGTTCTCCGCTAATCTCCTGCGCGAGATGCGACCAGTTGGCCAGGTGGCCCCTGAAGACTTCAGGGCTGAGCCCGCGGTCCCGCGCCCGTCGGATGTGCAGGCGCCATCCCTGCCGGCCCCGGCAGGCCCACAGGCCCTACCGCCAGTGGTTGATGTCCGCAAGATCGTGCGTACGGCAGAGCTGGCCTTGGACGTGGACCGGTTTGACGAGGTCGCCGCCCGCCTGCTCCAGACTGCCGAGCGGGCCGGCGGGTACGTCGCGGAGTCCGCCTACGCCGAAGACGGCGGCGTGCCGCAGGGCACGTTCACACTGCGCGTCCCGGCCGCGCGCTTCGCGGCGGTGACGGCGGAGGTGGAGGGGCTCGGCACGGTGACCCATCGCCGGATCGGCGGGCAAGACGTGACCGAGGAGTTCGTGGACCTCCAGGCTCGGATCCGCAACCTGGAGCGCCACGAGCAGCGGCTGCTGAGCTTCATGGATCGAGCCACCAAGGTCTCCGACCTGCTGGCGATTGAAGAGCAGTTGGCTCGGGTGCGGGGGGAGATCGAGCAGCTGACCGGACGGCTGCGGTTCCTCGAGCGCAGCGCCGACCTGGCGTCGATCGCGGTGATGGTGAGGCAGAAGGTCAAGACGACTTCGGGCGTGTGGGATTTCTCCGGGACGATCGGCAAGATGCGTGCCGCGTTCCTCGCGACCGTCCGCCAGATCCTCTCGGGCGTCGAATGGCTGGGCGTGACGGCCAGCGCCCTGGCTCCTGTGCTCCTGCTGGCGGCCGGGTTCTGGCTCGTGATCCGATTTCGCAGACGCGCGCGGACGTCCGAAATCAGGTAAAGTAGTACGGCACAACGTTACGCGGACGAGGCGGGCGAGGCGTGGGCAGAGCACGGCGCACAATCGGCATTCTTCTGGCGGGTTTCTTCCTGGTGGTCGGCGTCGCGGCGAATATCTCAGCGGCCGCCAAACCGCAGTACTTCATCACGCCGACGTGGGGAACCCTGTCATCCCACCTGGGATGGCGCCAGGATCCCTTCCGCGGCAACACGTGGCAGCATCACTGGGGCATCGATATTGCCGCTCGGTACGGGACGCCCGTCCTGGCCAGCGCCGCCGGCGTCGCGCGATTCGCGGCCACGTACGCGGGATACGGCCCGGTCGTGTACATCGAGCACGGGAGAGGATGGGCGACGCTCTATGCCCACCTGAGCCGCATCGACGTGCAGGTGGGACAGCGCGTGGAGCAGGCACGCACCATCGGCGCGGTCGGCAGTTACGGCCGCAGCACCGGCCCGCACCTGCACTTCGAGATCCGCTACAACGGCGTCCCGGTCAACCCACTGACCTACATCGGCCGATAAAGCCATCGAGGGCGCCTCAGGCGCCCTCGATGATCATCTGGTCCCTACCGAGGCTGGCTACTTCACGGCGTTGTAGTAGTTGACGCGCCCCCACTTCCAGTACGTCCCGGTGCCGGCGATCTGGTCGGCCGTGCTCTCGATCTTGTTTCTCACACAGGACTGCGTCGCGCAGGCGCCCTTGGCCCAAACCAACCCGGCCAACCCGGCGACATGTGGGGTCGCCATCGATGTGCCGTTCAGCGCGTCGTAGTTCATGAAGTACCCGTACTGCGTGTTCAGGTACACAGAGGTGTTGGGTGTGGTCGACAGAATGGCGACGCCGGGGCCAGCTACGTCGACCCACTTGCTGCCGTAGTTGGAGAAAGAGGCTTTCGCGTCGTTCTGATCGGTCGCGGCCACTGCGATGCAGCGGTCATAGGCCCCCGGATAACTCTTCGCCTGGGTTCCCGAGTTGCCCGCCGCGCAGGCCAGCACGACGCCCTTGTTCCAGGCGTAGTTCACGGCGTTCTTCAACGTGGTCGAAGGAACACTCCCGCCAAGGCTCAGGTTGATGACTTTCGCCCCGTTGTCGGCGGCCCAGGTGATGCCGTTGGCCACGGCGGCGTAGCTGCCGGATCCCGAGGCATTGAGCACCTTCGCCGCCATGAGGCTGACCAGCCAGTTGGCCCCGGCCACTCCCGTGCCGTTGTTGGTGAGCGCGCCGATGGTGCCCGCGACGTGGGTGCCGTGCCCGTTATCGTCTTCGGCATTGTTGTCGTTGTTGATGAAGTCTTTCTGCGCGACGACCGCCGGCAGATCCGGATTGCTATTGTCGACGCCGGTATCGACGACGGCGACTCTGACCGCGCTGCTCCCGGTCGTGACGTCCCACGCGGTGTAGGCCTGGACTTTCGCCCAGCCCCACTGCGTGACGCAGCCGCTGTGTGACGAGTTGTAGCAGGTGGAATTGTCGTAGGGGTCGTTCGGGTCGAGGGAGATCGTGGCAATCCCGTTCGGCTCCGCGTACTCGACCAGCGCGTTGCGGGTGAGGGCGGTAATCACGCCTTCGACCGCCCCGGCGGGCACCTTCAGCACGAAGACGTCGAGGGCCGGGATCCGGCCGGCCACGCGGGCCCCCACGGCGCGGGCCACAGGCTCCGCGTCCACGCCGGGGGCAAATTTGACCAGTACCTCATCGGCGACGAACCCTCCCGCCGCCTGCGGGGCGAGCGGAGCCCCAGTGCTTCCCACTACGACAAACAAACAGAGAACCCCCGCCACCGCCAACACCCGCGTCCACATCTTCGCCGTGCCTCCTGTGAAATGCACTGTGCCCAAGTCTATGCTAGAACTCTGCCCGTGACAATCATCTTCTAGACCCGGCCAAAGTCACCAGTAGATAGAACATCCGGTCGGACTCGAGGGCGGGTCTCACCGTGCGATAGTGTTCATCGCGAGCACGAAGCCGGTCAGCATGTCCGCGCCGGATGTCTCCCCAAACGCCAGCACGCGCCGCCCGGCGGCGACCACCTCATCGCGCCGGTCCCCGGCCAGCGCCGTCAGCAGCCGGTGCCATGCCTCGCTCGCCTCGGCGCGTGCGGCCGCATGAAGGTACGCTTCGCTGATACGGGTCGTGCGGCCGGCCGTCCCATCCCGGATGGCGTTCTCGAGTTCGCCGCCGCTCCTGTCCGGCAGCGCGGCCAGGGCGACCAAGACCCCGACCAACACGTCATCGCCGGTGGGCGTCAGGCCGCCGCCAAGACCGGCGAGGTCCGAGGACGCGGCGGCGAGCTCGGTGGGCGATCGGTTGCCGAGCGCCGACCGCAAGAGGGCAAGTCCCCGCTCGATTCGTGGATGCGCTAGATGGTCGGCGGGTACTTCGGCGAGCACCCGCCCGGCAAGTGTTTCGAGATTAGCGGTGACCTTAGGAAGCTGTCCGGCGGACCACCGCAGGATGCGGGGATCCCAGCGGATGGCGTCTCGCGCGTCGATCGGCGGCCAGCCCTCGAGGCGCAGACCGCCTGGCATGGAGGTGACCGCTCCCCCGGCGGCCAGGCGGTCAAACGGCGGCGCGGGATCGGCGAGCACCACGTTGATCGGACCATTGAGCAACTCGGAAGCCACGACGGCGACGATCGAGCGACCGAGATCGAGGTACGCGCTGCGGGCGAAGGTGGCAAGGACCGTGCCGCGCTTGGATTCGGCCAGGAGTTTTGCGACTGGAAGAGAGATAGATCGTGCGCCGTGCCTCGGAACTGCGTCGACCATTTACTCGATAGAATCGGGGTTCGTGGCTCGGGGCTCGGGGCTCGTCGCTTGGAGGCGCTGCGCCGCATCCCGCACCGCTTCGACGATGCCTTGATACCCGGTGCACCGGCACAGGTTGCCGCCCAAGACCTCGCGGATCTGCTCGTCGGTGGGATCGGGCGTCTCCCGCAGGAAGGCCACCGAGGTCATGAGGAATCCCGCCGTGCAGAATCCACACTGCAGTCCGTGATGATCGCGGAAGGCCTCCTGGAGGGGATGGAGGTGGTCCGGCGTGCCGAGAGCCTCGACGGTGGTGATGTCGGAGCCGTCCGCCTGGACCGCGAACAGCAGGCAGCTCCGGATGGCGCTGCCGTCAAGCAAGATCGTGCACGCGCCGCACACCCCGTGCTCGCACCCGACGTGCGTACCGGTAAGCCCCAGGACCTCCCGCAGGAAGTCGACGAGGGTCATGCGCACGCTGACCGTCCGCGAGTGTTCCCGCCCGTTCACGCGCAGGGTAATGCGCCGTTCGTCGGCCAACGCGACCTGGCTGATCCGGCTCATGTCCGGCTCACCGCCGCCGCCAGCGCCCGCGCGGCGAGCGTGCCGCTCACGCGCCGGCGATAGTCCGCCGACGCATGGATGTCGCTGTCGGGGTCCAGCCGTGCGGAGACGATGCCCGAGATTTCGGCGAAGACACCGTCGGTCGGAGCGCGGCCAGCTAAGGCCGCCTCGGCCTCCGGAATCCGGATTGGCACCGGTCCGACGCCCGTGAACGCCAGCCGCACGCCTTCGCAGCGTCCGTCTCGGACTGTCACCATCGCTGCCACACCCGCCAGAGCATAGTCGCCGTGCCGGCGGGACACTTCGAGGAACGCGGTTCCTCTGTGGCCGTGGACGGGGAAGCGGACCTCGGTCAGCAGTTCGTCCGGTTCCAGCGCGGTCGCGAGATAGGAGACGAAGAATTCCTCCGCGTTGAGGGTCCTCTCTCCCCGCGGACTGCGCGCGACCAGCGTCGCTCCGGATGCCACGGCCACGGCCGGCAGCTCCGCCGATGGATCGGCATGCGCCAGGCTGCCTCCCACCGTCCCGCGGTTGCGGATCTGTGGGTGGCCGACAAACTGGATCGCCTCCCACAGCAGCGGCAGTTTCTCACGCACCATCGGTGAGCGTTCGACCGTGCGCTGGCGCGTCATCGCGCCGATCGCCACGGTGCCGTTGTCCTCGCGGATGTAGTCCAGGCCGGCCACTCGGTTGAGGTCGATGAGGACGTGGGGCCGCGCCAGCCGCATGTTGAGCAGCGGGACCAGACTCTGCCCGCCGGCCAGCACCTTGCCGTCGTGGCTGTGCTCAGCCAGGAGGCCGAGGGCTTCGTCGACGGACTCCGGAGCGGCGTACTTGAATGAAGCGGGCTTCATAGAGCCGTGCCTCGTGCCCCGTGCCTCGTGCCTCGCAAGGCCATCATGCTGATTTGATGATGTCGAGAAGGATATTTGGGCTGAGAGGCATCTTGGTGATCCGGATTGGAAACTCCGGATTCAGTGCGTCTTCGATGGCCTGGGCGAACACGGCCGGGACGGGGATTACGCCGGCTTCGCCCGCCCCCTTCACGCCCAGCGGGTTCAACGGCGACGGCGTCTCGATGTGGTCGATCTCGATGTTGGGCACCTCCATCGCCGTGGGCAGAAGGTAGTCCATGAACGTCTGGGTCAGTAATTGCCCGTTCTCGTCGTAGACGAGTTTCTCGTAGAAGACGTTGCCGATCCCTTGGGCGACGCCGCCGCGGATCTGCCCTTCGAGAATCATGGGATTGATGATCCTCCCGCAGTCGTGGACGACGACGTATTTGAGGATCTTGAGCATGCCGGTGTCGACGTCGACCTCGACGATGGCCGCGTGCGCGCCGCCGGCGAACGTCCCCCGGGGCGGGGCAAAGAACCGGCTGGCCTCCAACCCCGGCTGTTCCCAGTCTTGCGGAATTGTGCCGCGCAGGGGGTTCGCAGCGACCGCGACCTCCGACAGCGGCAGTGAGCGGTCCGGGCTGCCTTTCACAGAGACACGGCCGTCTCGCAGTTCCAGATCGTCGACTCGCGCCTCGAGTTTGGTCGCCGCGACCTTGAGCGCCTTCTCTCGTACGGCCTGGGCGGCCAGCGCGACCGCGTTGCCGGCGACGACCGCGGCCCGGCTGGCGAACGTGCCCGTCCCCCAACTCATCGCGCCGCTGTCCCCCGTCGTGATGACGACGTCTTCCACCGGCACGGTCAGCGCGTCGGCGATGATCTGCGCGAACGAGGTGAAGTGTCCCTGGCCCTGCGTGCCGACGCTGGTGGCCGCGTACACCTTCCCCGACGGTTCCACCGTGATGCGGCAGCCCTCGTACGGGCCGATGCCTCCCCCTTCGACGTAGAACGCAAACCCCAGCCCGACGTGCCGGCCCCCGCGCCGGTATCGCTCGCGCTCCCGCGGCCAGCGGTCGTAGCCGATCATCTCGAGCGTGCGTGCGAAGACGGCCGGGTAATCGCCGCTGTCATAGATCAACGGAGCGTTGTCCTGATAGATGAGGCCGACGTCGTAGGGGAACTCGTTTGGCTGGATGAAGTTCCGCCTGCGGATTTCGGCGCGGTCGATGTGCAGTTCGCGGGCCACGCGGTCCATGAGGCGCTCCATGACGAAGACGCCGTGCGGCCGGCCCGCCCCGCGGTACGGACTGACGATAGTCTTGTTGGTGAAGACCGCCCGGAACTCGCAGTAGTAGTTGGGAATCCTATATGGCCCCGGCAGCGTCGTGCTGGCCACGATCGGCACGATGATGCCGTAGGGGATGTACGCGCCGGAGTCATACAGGAAGACTGTCTTGACGCCGAGGATGCGTCCGTCGGCATCGACGGCGATCTGGGCGTCGTGGATCTGCTCGCGCTCCTGGTTCATCGCGGCGAAATTCTCGCGACGGTCTTCGATCCACTTGACCGGCCGGCCCAGCTGCGTTGCGGCAAACGGGACGAGGATCTCCTCCGGGTAGCACATCATGATCTTCGGCCCGAACCCGCCGCCGACGTCCGGCGCGATCACGCGAACGTCGTTCTGCGGCAGCTCCAAAAGTTGGCTCAGGTAGTTGCGGATTCGGATCGGCGCCTGTGTGGAGTCCCAGACCGTGAGCTGGCGCATCCTGGCGTCCCACTGGGCCACGACGCCCCGGCACTCCATCGGCGCCGCCGTGCCGCGGTCGACGACAAAGCGCTCGGAGAAGACGTGCGCGGCGCGGGCAAACGCGTCCTCAATGTTGCCGACGCGCTGCGTGTAGTGGGCACAGACATTCGTGTCCATGTCCGGATGCACCAGCGGCGTGCCCGGCTGCACCGCCTGCTCCAGATCAACTACCGGCGGCAGTGGTTCGTACTCGACCTCGATCAGGTCCAGCGCGTCTTCGGCGAGGTAGCGGCTGTCCGCGACGACAAACGCCACGGCTTCTCCGACATGCCGGACGATCCCCGGGGCCAGCGCATACTGGGTCTTGTGGTGGATCAGTGACGGATGCGTGATGAGCTTGGGCAGCGGCTCCTGCAGCTTCGGGGGGAGGTCGGCGTGCGTGTAGACGGCGTGCACGCCCGGCAGGGCCGCGGCGAGCGTGACGTCGATCCGAACAATCCGCGCGTGCGCGTGCGGGCTGCGCAGCACGGCCCCGTGGACGACCCCGGTGGGCTGCACGTCGTCCACGAACGTCCCGCGGCCGGTCAGCAGGCGCGGGTCTTCATTGCGTTTGATGCGAGCGCCGAAATACCGGGTCGCCACGAGTGACTCTTATTCTACGCGTTGGATGCGCGGCCTACTGCCTGCCGGAGAGGCTAGTCAATCTGGCGGATCGCCACCATCTGGATGTTGGTCATCTCTTCCATTGCGTAGCGGACGCCCTCCCGGCCGACGCCACTCTGGCGGTTGCCGCCGTAGGGCATGTGGTCCACCCGGAACGTCGGCGTGTCGTTGACGATGATCCCGCCGAAGTTCAGCCGGCGCATCGCGGCAAAGAGGTGGTCGAGGTTCTTCGTGAAGACCGACGCCTGCAGGCCGTAGGGGGTCGCGTCGGCCTGGACGAGGGCCTCTTCAAAGTCCTGATAGGCAATGACCGACGCCACCGGCGCGAACGCTTCCTGGGCGACGACCTTCATGTCCGCTGTCACGTCGGTGAGCACGGTGGGGTAGTAGACAGGACCGTCCCGCCGGCCGCCGGTAGCCACCCGGGCGCCGGCGGCTCGGGCTTCGCTCACCCAGCCTTCGATACGCATCGCCTCGCGCTCATCGATCATCGGCCCCACATCGACACGCTCATCGAGAGGGTCGCCGACCACCAGGCTTTCGGTCGCCTGCAGGAACCGCTCCGTAAACGGGTCGTACACCGTGCGGTCGCTGAAGATCCGCTGCACCGACAGGCACACCTGGCCGGAATTGTAGTAGGCACCGACGGCGCAGCGCTTCGCGGCCGCGCCCAGGTCCGCGTCGGGAGCAATGATGACCGGAGACGTATTGCCCAGCTCGAGGGTAATCTTCTTGATTCCGGCACGCTCGGTGATCTGCCGCCCCACGTCGGCGCTGCCGGTGAACGTGACCATCGCCACGCGGGGGTCCGAGACCAGCCACTCGCCGACCGTGGCGCCGGCACCGGCAACCAGGTTGATCGCGCCGGCGGGCAACCCGGCGTCGGTCAGCGCCTCGACGAGGAGTACGGACGTCAGCGGCGTCCACGAGGCGGGCTTCAGCACGACCGCGTTGCCGGCCGCCAGCGCCGGCGCCACCTTGTGCGCGACGAGGTTCAACGGGAAGTTGAATGGTGCGATCGCGACGATCACGCCCACGGGCCGGCGGACGAAGAACCCGAAGTAGCCTTCTCCCGCCGCCGCCGCATCCAGGGGTACGGTCTCTCCATGGATCCGCTTGGCTTCTTCGGCGGCAAACGCGAACGTGTTGATGCCCCGATCGACCTCGATACGCGCAAACTTCAGGGCCTTGCCGGCTTCCGCGGCGATGGTCCGGGCGAACTCTTCCCGGCGGTCTCTGATGTTTTGGGCCGTCTGCGCCAGAATGGCCGCCCTGCGGTGAGCGGGGATCTGAGCCATTTCGGCTGCGGCCTTTCCCGCTGCGGTGACCGCCGCGTCCACGTCAGCGCGGCCCGCCGTCGGGATGGTGGCAATGACCTGACCCGTGTATTTGTTGCGCACGGGGATCGGTTCCCCGGCACCCATCCAGCGTCCCCCGATATACAGTTTCCGTTCCGCCTGGACCGCCACGCGCATCACCTCACCACACCCAGTATAGTGAAAGCATGAAGACGCCGTTGTGGCGGCCTTCCGAGGCGCGCCGGCGTGCTGCCAACATCTCCGCGTTCATCGATCGCATCAACGCGGCGCATGGGCTGGACATCGGCTCGTATTCGCAGTTGTGGCGGTGGTCGGTCGACCACATCCCCGAGTTCTGGGCCGCGATGTGGGAGTTCGCGGAGGTGCGCGCCTCACGCGGGTCCACCGCAGCCGTCGACGACCTGGTTCATTTCCCTGGAGCGAGCTGGTTCGGCGGCGCGCGCTTGAACTTCGCGGAAAATCTCCTCCGGCATGACGATGATCGGCCTGCCCTGGTATTCCACGGAGAGACGCAGCGGTCGGCGACGATGACCCACGCGGAACTGCGCGCGGCGGTGGGCCGGGCCGCTGACGCTCTGCGCAGCATAGGCGTGCGGCCGGGCGACCGGGTGGCCGGCTATATGCCCAACCTCATCGAGACCGCCGTGGCGATGCTCGCGGCCACGAGTGCCGGCGCCGTGTGGGCATCCTGCGCCACCGATATCGGTCCGGCGGCGGCCATCGAACGGCTCGGTCAGGTCGAACCGAAGGTCCTGTTCACCGTTGACGGGTACTTCTACAAGGGCCGGCCGTTCGATACGCGCGAGAACGCCGGGCGGGTCGCGGCTGGCATCCCCTCGCTGCAGCGAGTCATCGTCACCCCGTATCTGACGGCTCGCCCAGACCTGAGTCGGATTCCCCACGCGGTTCGGGATGACGAGTTTGTGGCCGCGGCGACACCGGCAGCGCCGTCGTTCGAGCAGCTTCCCTTCGAGCATCCGGTCTACATCATGTTCTCGTCCGGGACGACCGGAAAGCCGAAGTGCATGGTCCAGGGCGCCGGCGGCGTGCTGATCAACCATCTCAAAGAGCTGCTGCTGCACACCGACCTGAAACGAGACGATAAGATCCTCTACCTGACCACATGCAGCTGGATGATGTGGAACTGGCTATTGACTAGCCTGGCCGTCGGGGCGACCGTCGTACTCTATGATGGCCATCCCGCGTACCCGGACCCCGGCGCGATGTGGCGGCGCGTGCAGGAGGAGCGGATCACGGTGTTCGGGTGCAGCGCCAGCTACCTCAACTTCCTGCGGAGCCAGGGGGTCCGCCCGGGCGCGGGCTACGACCTGTCGTCGCTGAAGGAAATCTCGCAGACCGGATCGCCGCTGTCGGCCGAGGGCTTTGAGTACGTGTACCGGGAGGTCAGATCGGACCTGCACTTCAATTCGATTTCCGGGGGGACCGACATCAACGGGTGTTTTGCCGCCGGCAACCCCATCAGTCCCGTGTACGCGGGTGAGCTGCAGGGGCCGGCGCTGGCGATGAAGGTCCGCTCGTATGACGAGACCGGCCATCCGGTCACCGACCGCCCGGGCGAACTGGTGTGCGAGGCGCCGGCGCCGTCGATGCCGCTGTACTTCTGGAACGATCCGGATGGGCGCAAGTATCGCGAGGCATACTTCGGGTACTTTCCGGACCGGAACGTGTGGCGGCATGGCGATTACATCACCGTACACAGCGACACCGGGGGTATCACGTTTCACGGACGCTCGGACTCGGTGCTCAAGCCGTCGGGCGTGCGCGTCGGGACGGCCGAAATCTACAACATCGTCGAAAAACTGGAGGAGATCACCGACAGTCTGGCCGTGGGCCAGGATGTCGACGGGGACCAGCGGGTCATCCTGTTCGTGAAGCTGGCCGGTGGCGTGGCGCTGACGGACGACCTGCGGCGCAGGATCACGACGGCGCTGCGGGAGGGGGCGTCGCCGCGCCACGTTCCGGCGCTCATCCTGGAGGCACCGGACATCCCGTACACGCTGAATCTCAAAAAGGTCGAGAGTGCAGTGACCAACATCATCAACGGCCGGCCGGTGGTCAATCGCGACGCGCTGATCAATCCGGAGTCGCTGGACTACTACAGGGAGATCGTCGCGAAGTTGTCGACGTGAGGGGTCCGAGGAGGACGCATTCATGAGAGTTGAAGGCACGTACACGCTTCCCGCCCCGCGGCAGCGAGTGTGGGACATGTTGAACGATCCGGCTGTGCTGGCGAGGACGGCGCCGGGTGTGAAGCACCTCGAGCCGATAGGAGATGACCGGTACAAGGCCATCATTGAGGTCGGGGTGGGGCCGGTGCGGGGGACGTACGACGGACAGGTCAGCATTACCGACAAGCAGGCGCCCGAGCGGATGCGCCTCAATGTGGAAGGCGGGGGACGGCCGGGCACGATCAAGGCCACCGGAGAGCTGCGCCTGGAGGAGCAGGACGGCAAGACCGTGGTCGCCTACACCGGCGATGCGCAGGTGACCGGGGTCATCGCCAGCGTCGGCCACCGCCTCATCGGCGGGGTCGCCAAGCAGATGACCGCCGAGTTCTTCAAAGCGCTGGAGAAGGAACTCGCACTATAATTACCTTATGCACACGGGCATCAACGATATTCAGCAGTTACTCGAAGGCGAAGGCTACGTCGCCGACCGGAGCTTGTCCACCGCGCTGTATCTGGCGATACAGCTGCGCAAGCCGCTGCTCATCGAAGGCGCCGCGGGCGTCGGCAAGACCGAAGTCGCCAAAGTCATGGCCCGTGCGCTGGAGGCCGATCTCATTCGCCTCCAGTGCTACGAGGGCCTCGATGCGACCACGTCGCTCTATGAGTGGAACTACCAGCGCCAGCTGCTGCACATCCGGCTGCAGGAGAGCACCGATCTCCCCCTCGAGGTCAAAGAGCGCGAGATCTTTAGCGAGCCATTTCTGCTGAAACGGCCGCTGCTCCAGGCCATTACGCATCCCAAGGCTCCGGTCTTGCTGATCGACGAGGTTGATCGCGCCGATGAAGAGTGGGAGGCGTTCCTGCTGGAGGTGCTCTCCGACTGGCAGGTCACGATTCCCGAGATCGGAACGATTGCGGCGCGGCACGTCCCGTACGTGGTCCTGACCAGCAACCGCACGCGCGAACTCGGCGATGCGCTCCGCCGGCGGTGCCTGTACCTGTGGATTGACTTCCCGACGTACGAGAAAGAACTCGCCATCGTCTCGCGCAAGGTGCCCGGCATCAACTCGGAGCTGGCGAAGCAAATCGCGGCGTTCATGCAGATGGTGCGCCGGGCCAAGCTCGAAAAGATTCCCGGCATCGCGGAGACGCTGGACTGGAGTGCCGCGCTGATCGCCCTGCACCGCGACCACCTCGATCGCGACGCGGTCGAGCAGACCCTGGGGGTGCTGTTCAAGCACCGCGAGGACGCGGACCTCCTCCGCACGCAGTGGCTGGACCATGTGCTCCAGGGTCTACAGACCGTGGAGAACACAAATGGACCGTGGTCCCAGGACACCATCGACCGGGCGGCGGATCAGGTGTTGCCCAAAGTGACCGGGAGCCGCCGTCCCTGAGCCGATGAAGCGCTTCGGCGACCTCACCGCGCACGTCGTCACCTTCTGCCGGGCGTTGCGGGTCCGCGGACTGACGATCGGCCCGCGCGAGGCCGCCGATGCCCTGCGCGCGCTGGCGTCCATCGACGTCAGCGACCGCCGCCTGTGCTACCTGTCGCTGCGGACCGTGCTGGTCACGCGCCACGAGGACTTCCCGACCTTCGATGCGGTGTTCGCGGAGTACTGGAACCCGCCGGCCCCCGAGCCGGCGCGGCTGCAGGACGCCGGCGCGGATGAGCTTCCCGGCGATGGGGAGGGTGAGCGGCCGAAGCCCTCGGTGATGGACTGGCTGGATCAGGCGCTCCAGGCCGAAGGCGAGACGCCGGTCGCCGCCTACAGTCCCGACGAGGCATTGACGCGCAAGGACTTCAGCGCGTTCACCGCGTCCGAATTGGATGAAATGAGCCGCCTGGTGGTGGCGATCGCGCGGAGAGTCGCCACGCGTCTCTCCCGCCGCACGCGCGCGGTGCAGCGCAGCCATCATCTCGATCTGCGGCGCACGATCCGGCACAGTCTGCGCCGGGGTGGTGAGGTGCTCGATCTCGCTTACCGGCGGCGCAAGATCCAGAAGACGCGGGTCGTCCTGCTGGCCGACGTGAGCGGTTCGATGGATCTCTACAGCCGCTTCCTGATTCAGTTCATCTTTGCGCTGCAGCACGCCCTCGGACAGATCGAGACGTTCGTATTCAGCACGTCGCTGACGCGGGTCACCGATGCGATGTCCGAGGCGGATCTGCGGCAGGCGCTGGATGAAGTGGCGCAGCGCGTTCCTGATTGGTCCGGCGGGACGAAGATCGGGCACAGCGTGCGCTCGTTCCTCCATCTCTACGGCCGGAGCCTGCTGGGTTCGCGCACGGTCGCGATCATCATTTCCGACGGATGGGACACGGGGGAGATCGACGTGCTGCGCGACGCGATGGATGAGCTGCGGCGCCGCGTGGGACGGATCATCTGGCTCAATCCGTTGCTCGGCGGTACCGGCTACGAACCCATCTGCCAGGGAATGCGCGCCGCGCTGCCGTATGTGGACGTGTTCGCGTCGGCGCACAACCTGGACAGCCTCCGGCAATTGGAGAAGCATCTCGCGGCCCGAGCCAGATGACCCATGAAAGAACTCACCGAAATCCTTGACGCGATGGACCGGTTTGCCGGCGAGGGGCAGCAGCTGGCCCTGGCGACGATTGTCGGCGTCCGCGGGTCCACCTACCGGCGGGCAGGCGCGCGGCTCCTCCTCACGCGCGGCCAGCAGATGGTGGGTAACATCAGCGGCGGGTGCCTTGAAAGCGACGTCATGGTCGTCGCGGACGAGGTCATGGACGCACACGTACCGCGGCTCGTCTCGTACGATCTCACGGCCGATGACGACGCGGTCTGGGGGCTGGGACTCGGGTGCAGCGGCGCGATCGATGTCTTCGTCGAACCGGTGAATCCGGCGGCCGGCGTATTTGGTCTGCTCCGCGAGGCGATTGCCCGCGAGCAGACCCTCGCGGTCGTCACGGTACTGGACGGTCCGGCCGCCGGTGGCCGGATCGTTGTGCGCGCCGATGGGTCAGCGTCGGGATCCCTCGGAGATGCAGCGGTCGACCCCCGTGCGGTGCGCGCGGCTCAGGCGGTCATCGATGGAGGGACGTCGCGCCAGCAGACCCTGAGCAGCCCCTCGGGTGACCTCCGCGTGTTCATCGAAGTCCTGCGGCCCCCCATTCAGCTGGTGGTCTGCGGGGCCGGACACGATGCGATTCCCGTGGTGCTGCAGGCCGCGTCGCTGGGGTGGCGCACGGTCGTGGTTGACCAGCGGCAGCGCTTTCTCGGTCCCGAGCGGTTCCCGGGCGCGCAGCGATTCATCCACGCCGAACCGGAGGACGCGGCGGGTCAGGTGCCCATCGATGACCGGACGTACGTGGTCATCATGACCCACAACTATCTCCACGACCGCGCGCTGTTGCGGGGGTTTTTGGCGACGGATGCGATGTACATCGGGATGCTCGGACCGCGCGCGCGCACCGAGAAGATGCTGTCAGAACTCGGCCCGGAAGGGCTCCGCCTCCTGGAACGAGACCGGGCCCGCGTGTACGGGCCCGTCGGCCTCGATATCGGCAGCGAGACCCCTGAAGAGATCGCCGTAGCCGTGTGCGGAGAGATCCTGGCCGCCGACACCGGACGCGCGGGTGGGTTCCTCCGGCAGCGCCTCGGCCCGATCCATGCCACTGCTTCGTCATTGCGAGCCCCGAAAGGGGCGAAGCAATCCCAGTCCTGAGATTGCTTCGCTTCGCTCGCAATGACAACTAGCGATTCGCCAGTGAGTCCAGGCAAGGTCGCGGCCGTCATCCTCGCCGCCGGGCCAAGCAGTCGGATGGGACGGCCGAAACTCTCCCTCACGCATCAGGGCATGCCGCTGATCCGGCGCGCGGTGACGGCCGCGGTGGACGGGGGGTGCGACGAGGTGATTGTCGTCGTCGGCGCGGCGGCCGACGAATATGCCTCCTTACTCGCGGGCTTGCCCGTGCGGATCGTGCGGAATCCACACTTCGAAACCGGGATGGGGGGTTCGATCCAGGTGGGGGTTGAGGCCGTCTCCGACGACATGCAGGCGGCGGTGATCATGCTGGCCGATCAGGCGTTCGTGGACGGGGCGGTCGTCCGGCGTCTCATCGACACCTATCGGGAATCCGGGAAGCGGATCATTACCTCGCAGTACGGAACGGTCCGCGGTGCACCCACCCTGTTTGACCGCGCGCTGTTCCTCGAACTGCTCGTCCTGCAGGACGATCAGGGTGCCCGGGCGGTCGTGCAGACGTATCCGCGACACGTTGCGACCGTCGACATCCCGCCCGAAACGGCGCGAGACATCGATACGCCGGACGACCTGCGCTATCTAGATCAGTAGGCAATCAATCTCGGAATCAGCGAGGCAACACTAAGAGAACACTCCCGACCGGTCGCTCTCCGTTTTCGTCGGATGGCAGATTGATGACGCGGCCGGCGACGACCATGGTCGTTGAGCCGCCGCCGTCGAGGTTGAGCGCGTCGACGGCGCCGAGGCGGCGCAGCTCCATCGCCAGTTCCATCAACGTCATCCCCAAGCTGTGATACGGATTCCGACCGTCGACCACGATCAGCACAATCTTTCCGTCCGGTAGCATCCCGATCGCGGTCCGCGGATGACGGCGGTCGATCAGTGAGCGCGGAAATCCTTCCGGCGAGACCAGCCGGCCGCCCGCCAGCAGCCGCGGTCCTCCCCCGATCGCATGGATGACGCCGTCCCACCGAGCGTCCCCGGCGGCGGAGACGAGCCGAGTTTCGACCGTGACCGGAATCCCCACCGCGAGTCGCTGCGTGATCCACTGCCTGGCTCGGCCGTGGCCGGACAGGACGAACCCATCTCGAGGAATGGCGGAATTGCCTTGCCCATCGGCGATCGACGTCACCACGCCGCCGACGACCGTCGCCTCTGCACCGAACGGATTCGTGCGCGTCGTCGCGTCGAACTCCGGCCGGTAGAGGATGAGTTCGTCGGTCCCGCGGGGGCGGTTCACTCCGCCGAGGGCGAGCCTGGTATCCCCGACCGATACCGCGCCGGCCCACCGCACACGATCGAGCACCAGGGAGCCGTCGTCTCTGATTCCGGCGCAGGTCCGCTCAGGATGCGGATCGCTCAGGATTGTCCCGCCGACGACGAGGCACCCGAGCGGGTCGCCCCCGGCCGCATAGAAATCGCCGTTGACCGCGGCGACGGCCCCCGTCCGCCGGGCGATCTCGCTGGTCCTCTGCCGTACCATCCTGGTTCCGTCACCGATCGCCGGCTCCAGCCGCGCGGCCTGCGGATCGAGCAGCACCACCGCGGTCCAGAACGGGGCAGTCAGGATGTCCAGGTTTGGCACCGTCGTCAACAGCCAGGTGGGGTACCCTTCCTGCGCGAGCTGGTCTTTGAGGACTTCGGCTTCCGTGGGGGAGACGAAATTGCCCACGCGGACCTTGAAGAGCCCGTCTTCGAGGTCCACGACGGTGCTGAAACCCCGGCTGCGCATCGCGGCCGCCAGCCGCTGTGCATTCTCCTCCTGTGCGAAGGCTCCGATCTGGATGCGCACGACCGGCAGCATCCGCAAGGCCCCGCGTTTTTCGATGGTCAGGTCGAGCCCGGGCGCAATACTGGCCACGTCTCGCAGGGTGGCCCCGATTTCGACCGCTTGCAGAAAACTCCAGATCAGTGACGCCGCTTCACCGCGGGACATCGCCTCCAGCGGGCGGAGCATCGCCGACGGCGGC
>DATDQT010000007.1:0-8713 GCA_035292085.1 bacterium | reverse complement strand
GACACTACCTGCCTCCCAGACAGCATAAGTGAAAAACTCCCAATGAGGTTTTCCCGGTTCAAGGCCCGCTGCCCTGGAGGGCGCGGCTGGCGGCGAGCACCATGTCGATGAGATCTGCTTCGGACAGAACGAACGGCGTCGGCGCGCCGGCGACAGGTGCCCGGGCCGTGAGTTGACCGGCGCTCGATGACGGCGCCGTCGACGCGGACGCCGGCTGCGCGGCCGGCGGAGCCGCGGGACCGGCGCGCGCGGTGGACGCCGGGGCAGCGGCAGGCATGGTCACCGGTGCGGGGAGGCGGGTGACTCCCGTGCGGATGGCGTTCCGCGGCCTCTGCTCACCCGCGACGGCGACGCCGGGCCGTGGTCCCGGCTCCATCGACGGCACCGGCACCACCGACAGCAACGTGCCCGTGGTGGAAGCGAAGCGAATGACCGGCGGACCGTCGAACGCTCCTGCCGCCGTTGGACCTGGGCCGGGCAGCGACACCCAGATCACACCCACGACGGCCGCCGCGGCGGCGGCCAGCACTCCACCCAGCCGGCGGCGGCGGGAGGGCGCCGTGTCCGGCGCGGCAGGCCGCCAGCCGCCGACTTCCAGCGCGTAGCGGACCTCGGCATCCGCCAGCGCCAGCGTCAACAACCCGCCGGAGACATCTCCTTCGGCGCACTGTGTCCTGGCGCGGTGCAGCCACCGCTCGGCGAACCCAATGCGCGCCACGACCTGAGTGTCCTGCGCTTCCACGGTCATCGCCTCCGTTGTGGACTGCCGAACGCTGTGCGTCATATTATCCATACGCGTTCCTCGCCTGATGCATCTCGTCCAACACGATCGCCCGGACCCGGGCCAGGGCCTGCTTCTGCAGCCGGTAGAAGTGGGACAGACTGATGCGCAGCTCCGCGGCCACGCGGCGGGGCTCCCGCGCATCGACGTACATCGCCTGCAGGATCGCCCGCTCGCGGGCCGGCAGCGTCCGCACGGCATCCTGGATCCGGGCCACCACCACCTGGTCTTCGACCGACGCCAGCGCATCCTCGGACCCCGGATCGGCCAGCCGGTTCGCCAGCGGAAGGTCGCTCTGCGCGTCCTGGTCCAGCGAGTAGTGCACCCGGTGGTCTCGCCGCAGGGCGTTCAGAATGCGGCCGCGGATCCGGTAGATCGCAAACGTGGAGAACCGCACACCGCGGTAGGGGTCAAAGCGCTCCACCGCCTCGATCAGCCCGATCGTCCCTTCCTGGACCATATCCATCACCAGGCCGTTGGGGGGACGGAGTTGCATGACGACTTTGAACACCAGCGGCTGGTACGCTTCGATCAGACGCAGGCGGCTGTCGATGTGGGCTTCCGTCCGATAGCGGCCCCACAGCCCTCGCTCCTCAGACGGCGTCAGCAGGGCGACGCGCTGCAGGGCGGCCAGGTAGTCGGCAAACATGTCTCACCACCGATACGTGAGCAGGTAGAGGATCGAGAACTGGTTGAAGTTGTCGATGGACAGGGCGAGCCGGCGGTTCGCCGTGAATCGCCACTCCAAGGATGCCACATGGAGCGGCGGAATTCCAAACGTCGATGCAAACGTGAGGTACAGGTTGCGGATGAGGAGCTTCCCGATCCGCAGCTGGAGCGGTCTGACGAAATCGTACACGATGGTGAACTCGTCCAGGCCCAGTGCCCGCGCGATGACGAGATTGACGGAGCCGAAGATGGCCTGGGAGAGTTGGGCGCGCAAGGCACCTTCGAGGTCACCGGCAAACAGCTGAGTGATACCGGTCTGACTGGCCAGCAGGTTCACAATCTGCTGGCGGGACAGCGGGGGATCCGAACTGAGGGACAGCGTCAGGTTGTCGGGGGTCCCTGTGACGTGCAGCGTGATCACCGTGCTGCCGACACGGGTTTCCGCGACGGCATCGACAAAGGGGAGGATCCCGCGGAACTCGGCGAACGCCGCGCGGCCCTCGGTCAGCGTGAACGTGGTGTTGAACGCGCGGAACGTGCCCTGGTCTGCGGTGACCTCCCCGGACAGCAGGGGCCGCCGCCAGAGGCCGGCCGCATGCAGGACGCCGTGCACCTGAAAGCGCAGGCCGCCCACGTTCACCCAGAGCCCCTCTCCCGCCCGCAGGTCGACGTTGAGCGCGGGATTGGTGAGACTGACCGGGATGCCGTTGCCGCCCGGCGCGGCCACTCCCGCGCCTACGTTCACATCGCCATTTGAGAGGGTGACGGCGCCGGTGACCACGGGCCGCTGCGCCGTCCCTTCCAGGCGCACGGTTCCGTCCACGATGCCCGTCACGTACGGCCGGTAGGCAAGGCGGGCGCCGGCCGCCTCGAGCCGCACATCCAGCCGGTCGAGCCGGAAGGCGGTGATGCCGACTCGTCCGGTGAGTGCGAGGGTGCCGTCGCCGGCCCGCGCGGTCAGCCGTTCGACGGTGGCCTGGTCGGCGCTGAACGCCACGATCCCAGTGACCTCGGTGAACTCCGGATCGATTCCGCGCAGCTTGACGACCCCGCCGGTGATCTGCACGGTCCCGCGGATGTTCGGCCGCGCCACGGTGCCGGCGAGGTGGAGCTCGCCGCGCAGCGGACCGGACGCACGCTCGAGGACATCGGTGAACAGCCCGATGACGCTGAGGTCGCCGCCGTCGAGCGCCACCTGCAGGTCCATCGGCCGGTCTTCATCAAATCGAAGCCGGGCCGGGTTGAAGGGCAGGCTTCCGCCGAAGCGCGCCTTGTGCGGTCCTTCCTGCAGCAGGCCCTGCTCGATCTGGAACTGCCCGCGGTCGTAGAACGCCTGCAGCAAGAGGCGGTCAAAGGCGGCGGCGCCGATCGCGCCGTCGGAGACGCTGGCCGACACGCCGGCCTGCGGATCGTTGATCGGACCGCTCAACTGCACCGTGAAGTCCAGCGTCCCGGCCAGGGGACGGTCGATGCGCAGCAGGGGGCGCAGGAGGTCCAAGTCGAGCCCGCGCCCGGCGAACTCGACGTCGCTGCCGCCGCCGAGATTCACCGTGCCGGCACCGATCAGCTCGCCACGCTGGGGGCGTACGGTCAGCGTGCGCAGGGCGATGGCGCGATTGGCCAGGGTGGCGTCCACCGCCGCTTCGCGGATGACGTGGTCACCCACCCGTCCGTCGCGCAGGTGGAAGTCCAGGCGCGCCGACGGGTTGGCGATGCGGCCGGTCACGGCAAACGATCCATCGACCGTCCCGCGCAGGGCAAACGGCGGCCGGATGCCCGCCAGGCCCAGCAGGGTCGCCAGCTCGCCGCGTTCGGCGGCGGCCTCGATGGACACGGTCGGCGCCGTCCCAAACGTCACATCACCGCTGAAGCGGTACCGCCCGTCGCCCTGCTCCAGGAACAGCGGACGCAGCGACAGACGCCCGGCCGCGTAGCGCGCCGACCCCGTCGCACGGTCGAACGACTGCCCGTTCACGGTCAGCGAGGTCGACGACAACGCCGCGGCAACGGTGGGCGCGCGGACGGTCCCGCCGATGCTGCCGGTGAGATCCACCGTGCCGGAGACCCGGACGAAGTCGGAACGGAGGATCCCGATGTCCCGCAGTTCGAAATTCTTCGCCGCGAACCCCAGGTTGATCCGCCCGGCGCGGGTCACGGATCCCACGCCCTGCAGGACGGACGTCCCGACCTGGGCCACGGCCTCATCGATCAGCAGCTGGTCGCCGGTCCACCGGAACGTTCCACGCGCACGATCGACGGGCTGGCCCTCCACGCGCCCCTCGGTGAGGTCCACCGTTCCCGAAGCCTGCGGATTGGCCAGGTCCCCGGTCAGCCGGACGGAGGCGGACACCGTGCCGACCAGCGACAGCGGGGCCCGTGCGATCTCCAGGAGGCGCTGGGCAGGGACCCGTTCAGCAGCGACGGCCAAGTCGAGCCGGCGGCGGGACCAGTTGATGCTGCCCGCCGCGATGTACGTGCCCTGTCCGTCCACCAGCGACAACCGCGGAGAGGACAGACCGGTGGAGGTGAGCCGGATCGAACCCCGTGCGGCGTCGAACGGGAACGGTCCCAGCGCGCCGGCCCTGGCGTCGACGTCTGCCAGCAGGACGGGTGCCCGCCGCGTCCCGGCAATCGTGCCCCAGATCTCCGCCGTCCCGGCGAGCCACCGCTGCAGCCCGAAGCGCTCCCCGACGGTCCGCAGGTTGATCTGCGACGCGGTCAGAGCAAATGCCAGATGCCCTGACTGATCCATGACCCCGGAGGCGTGCACGGAGTTCGGTCCGCTGCGGGCGGCAAGGTAGTCGAGCTCGAGCCGGCCGCGATCGTACCAGAATCCCGCGGCCAGACGGTCGAACGAGATCCCCAGGATACCGCCGGCGCCGATCTGCACGCGGGCCTGCGCCGACACCGTGCCGGCCGTGCGCGAGGAGAGCACCACGCCGGTCGCGGGGCCGCGGAGCGTGGGATCGATGGTGATGCCCATGCCAGGCAGCGCGCGGGTATCCACGTCCCGCGCGTGGGCGACGAGGAAGAAATCGCCATTCTGGACATCAAGGCGCGCCTGTCCCTCGACGCGGCCGCCCCCCGATGACGCACGCAGGTTCGCAAACGTCAGCCAGCCCCCGGCCAGGGAGAAATCCGATGAGAGGTCGGTGAAGCCCTGGCGGTCCACGCTGCCGGCGGCGCGAACGATCATCCCTTCGACGACCGGCGAGTCCAGCGCTCCCGTCACGCGCGCCTCACCTCTGGCGATCCCAGCCAGGCGAATGCGCGACTGCGGAAACACCAGCCGCTGCAGGGTGCGCAGGTCCAGGCGGGTCGAGCGCACGACCAGGTCCAGATCGAGTGCGGGACTGTAGACGATGTCGCCCCGCACCCACACCGGCGACCCGCCCACGTCCATGGTCATCCCTGGGCTCGTGACCACGAAGTTGTCGACCTGCAGGGGGCCGTTGATCGCGGCCAGCACGGTCTGCTGCGGCAGCAGGATGGCTGTCGCATCGCGGAACGTCAGCGCGGCCCGATAGTCCAGCGCCACCGCGCCTCTCCACGGAGAGGCCAGCAGGTACGCCGCGCCGTCGAACGTCCCGCCGAGCCAGCCCACGCGCGGCAGCCGGACCAGGTACCGGCCCCAATGTCCGACGGCGCCGCCGGCGATCTGCAGATCGAGGTCAAACGTCCCGGCCGCCAGCCTGGCCGTCCCGGTGACGCGCACCGTGGCCGGGGTCGTTCCGTCCACATTGACGGCGTCGAGCATCCCGCGCATCAAGGGCGCACCGGAAAAGTCCAACCGGCCGGTGACCCGTTCGAACCTCGCGGCGAACGGTGCGGTGACGAAGTGGAGCGCATCGGTGAACACGAGCGATCCTTCCCGCACCTCCACGCCGGCGCGGAACGCCGCGGCCAGCTCCTGCTGGGGCTCGCCGGGCACCAGCAGATCGGCGTAGTTCCACCGGCCGGACATGTCGCGCGAGAGGACCAGCACCGGATGGTCGAGTTCCACGGTGATGATACTGGCCGCCACGCCGCGGCCGCCCCACAGGTCGGCGGCCAGACGGCGCGGATCGAACCGCACCACGACGCGGGGCGCTTCGAAGAAGGTCCCGGGACTCCCACGGTTGGGGATGCGCACGCCTTCGAGCACGATACCGCGGATGGGGTCGCCGGACAGCCGGGTGACCACGACGTCGCGGCGCAGTGCCAGGCTGGCCTCGCGCACCAGCCGCCCGCGCACGGCGTCGGCGAACTCCGCGCGCGTCAGCACCCACACCGCCGCCCCGGCAAGTCCGAGGAGTCCGATGAGCACGGCGGCTGCAATGGCTACGGCTCTGCGCACGGCAATCCCTGTAGACAGTACGACGGACGTGTAGGTTCAGTTCTGCTGCAAATGGCCGCTGCCGTCAGCGAATGAGAATCGGAATCTGAACCAGCCCTTGAATGACCCAGTCCGTCCGGATGGCGCGGCCCGCGAACACGTCGAACCGGATGAAATCCGACCCCTCAGTCGGCAGGCCGAACGGCACCACCCGGATGAGGATGTCGGTGTTCTTTCCGAAGTCTTCGAACAAGTCGATCGCATCGTCCAGGGTGTCCACGGGGCTGGGCTCCGGCTCCGAGAACAGCATCCGGACGAACTGGTTCTCGAGCAGCGCGTCCTCCGGGCCGAGCGCCGCCGGCAGCGGGCCGATGCTGAGGATCGCGGGGCCCCGCGGGAAGTTCCGCGGGATGGCGACATCGATGACCCGGGACAGCAGCGGCTCCTCCTGGTAGGGCCGCACCGCCAGCCGGACGCGCAGGACGCTGCCCGGGGTCAGCTCCCGGCGGTCGACGGCGACGTCCGTGATGGCGGCGGTCACGCGCTTGGATGTGATGCCGATCTCGATGCTCATGTCGATGGGATCGATCGCCGCCAGGTCGTTGTAGTACAGGAAGTTGAGCGCCGCCGGCACCTCGAGCAAGGCGGCCAGGGCGATGTCGCGGCTGTTGTAGACGATGTTCTCGCGGATGATCGCCCGCGGCAGCCCCTTCGCCCGCAGTGTCATCTTGACGGTGGCCGTGCCCCCGCCGAGGATCTGACCCCGCGCGCGGTCGACCGCGGTGAGGGCCATCACGGTCGCGAAGAGTTTGGCCAGGTCCGGCCGCCGGACGACGAGCATGCCGCGCGACGCGGTCGTGCCGTCGTCCTGGTTGACGACATGGACGCGCACCGCAAACATCCTCGGCATCTGGCCGACGATGCCCCGGATACCCGCGCCCCGGTCCTGGTCGATCATGCCGACGAGCTCGCCGAGGTTGCCCTCCTTGAACGGCCGTTCCAGCGTCCGGATCACCGTGACGATATCCGACGTCGTCATCGCATATTCCACCGGACCCAGTTGATCCCACGGGTGTCCGCAGATGAGCAGCTTGGATCCGACGCGCAGCGTCGCCGTGCAGATGCCGCCGAAGTTGATATCGCCGCGCACCTGCATCACGCCGATCGAACTGCCTGCCGTCAGCGGGGCGGCGCGGAACGAGGTCGCCCCGCCGCCGAACTGCTGGAACGGGAACTTTACCCCCAGGACCCGCTCGACCAGACGCAGGGCGCGGGGAGACAGACCCGACAGCGTGGCGGGAAACGCGGCGGGGACGAATGCCGCCGTCCTGTCGAGCGCGTGCTGGATCCCCGCCGCCTGTGCCGCGTCGCCCGCGACGACGATGCGGTCGATGGTGCGGTCGCCCAGCGTGAGGGAAGGGCGCGCGGCGAACGTCCGGGGCCACAGCCCGGAGGGTCCCGTGCCTTCCGTATCCAGCAGCGGCAGCATTTCCTCGATCGGGGTCGCCAGACCAAGATCGGCATCCGGTTTGTCGAGGAACAGATACCCGGCCGACAGGGCGCCCATCAGCCGGCCGTTGATGTACATCGGGCTCCCGCTCATGCCCGCGGCGATGCCGCCGGTGCGCTCGACCATCGGACTGGCGACGCGAAAGAGGATCAGGTGCTTCACGGGGATGACCCCGCCGCCGCCCTGCAGCACGCCCACGACCTCGAAGACAAACTCGTCGATCCGCTGCCCGGCGATCACCGTCCGGACCACGCCGCGCATGCCAGGTTTGACGTCGCTCAATGGGATAATCGGCGGGATGCCGTTGGGGGATTGCGCCGAGGCAGTCAGCGGGACAAGGAGCGCCGCCACCAGGACGGCCACCACGATTCTCGCGATCACGACCGAGCCTCCCCTTCTGGATGCTGTAGGATCACGCGCGAGCCCCGTACCAATTCGCACGGCTCGCGTCCCGGTGACGCTCACCGCTGTTCAGTGCGAATGGTACGGGGGCGAGAATCGCACCGCCGTTTCGAATGGCCTCTCCTCGCCTGCGTGTTGATCATTCCTTTTCGTGGCGCACTGCATGAATTCCCTGGTACGCTCTCGATTCGAACCCAGGCGATCTGAACGGGTACTCCGGGGGAAACTACCGAGGTTCAATGCGGGCGACGAGGTCGCCACGCTCGATACGCTGGCCGGAGACCACCAGGACGTCTCGAACGACGCCGGCGCGCGGCGACCGGGCGGCCACGTCCACCGAGCCGGTCAGCGCGGTGCGGACGTAGACGAGCGGTTGGCCCTCTTCCACCACATCGCCCGCACTGACCATCGGCTGGCTTTCGACCACCCCCGTCAGCGTGCTCTTCACCTCTATCAGCGCGGGAGCCGCGGTCGCGGCCGCCGCGAGGGCCAGCGGGATCATGAAGATCAGCATCGCCGACTGTAACCGCATCGCGTTCCTTATTATACGGAATCCGGAAGCCGGGAGCCGGAAACCGAAGATCCCTTGTTGCCGTTACCGGTTACCGGGCTACCGGTTTCCGTCAGTTGGTTAGCCCGCAAACTCGTCTGGCCTCCGCGGACTTCTCTTCAAGTACCAACGCAGCCCCTCCACGATGCGTTCGGCGGATCGGCCGTCCCCGTACGGGTTGGTCGCGGTCGCCATGGCCGCATAGGCGACGGGGTCAGTGAGGAGCCGGCGCGTCTCGGCGACGATGCGCGGCCGCTCGACGCCGACGAGCCGGACCGTGCCGGCCGCGATGCCCTCCGGCCGCTCCGTGGTGCGCCGTAGGACCAGCACGGGCGTCCCCAACGCCGGCGCTTCCTCCTGCAGGCCGCCGGAATCGGTCAGGATCACATCGGCCCGCTCCATCAAGCGCACCCAGGGCGCGTAGTCGGGCGGCTCGATCAGGTGCGCCCGCGGGTGCGCCCGCAGCACGTCATCCACCACACGGCG
>DATDQT010000006.1:0-12074 GCA_035292085.1 bacterium | reverse complement strand
ATCATATGCCCCAAGGATCAGCGCGCCGAAGGCCTTGGCCCGTGCGCCGCGCCCTCGGGTGAACCCGCCGACCACGCCGTCAAGGTGCTGTTTGATCTTGACCTTCGCCCACGCCGGCGTCCGTTTGCCGGCGGCATAGGGTGCATCTTTTCGCTTGCCGACGATGCCCTCGATGCCGTGCTCACGGGCGGCCTGGTAGAATGCCACCCCCGACTCCCCGACGGCTTCGGACAGCCGGATGGCGGGGTCGGCGGGGAGGACGGCGTCGAGAACCCGCCGCCGTTCTTCCAGCGGCCGGCCCAGGAGCGAGTGCCCGTCATAGTACAGGAGATCGAACACGTAGTACGCAATGGTCAGCGGTTCGGTCTCTTTCGGCCGCGGGCCGTTCCGGGCCATCGGGATGCGTGACTGGAGCAGTTGAAAGTGGGCGCGTCCCTGGGGGTCTAAGGCCACGATCTCGCCGTCCAGGACAATGTCGGGCACGTCGAGGCGGTAGAGCGCCTCCACGACTTCGGGAAACTGCCGGTTCTGGGACAGGTTGTTGCGGCTGCGCAGGTCGACTTCTCGCTCGTTCCCGCGCCGGCGGAGATACGCCATGGTGCGGACGCCGTCCCACTTGACCTCGAACACCCAGTCCGGATGGTTGAACGGGTGTTCGACCAGGGTGGCCAGCGTCGGCTTGAGATTGCGGGGGAAGGGATCCGTGCCGGGCTTGTCGAGGCCAAGCGGCTTGAGGACTTTCTTGGTCGTAGGTCGTCGGTCATGGGTCGTAGGTTTCTTTCCACGACCGGCAGGCTCTGGTTCCCGTGACTGCCACCTCGCAGATTCATCCTCGCGGATTTGCTCAATCGTCCGGCCCGTTTTGACTGAGACCGACGGCGACGGCAGTTGCCAGCCCGCTTCGGCATCGTCGTCGCGTTTCTTGAACATGAGCCACTGCGTCTGGCCGCCCATCTTCGTGCGGACGAGGTGGAACTCGCCGTGGAGTTTCGTTCCGTGCAGGACCACGGTCAGCTTCCCGCTGTCGTAGGCTTTGGCCGGGTCGCCTTCCAGCGCCTCGTACGTGCCCAGGTCCCACACCATGACCGTGCCGCCGCCGTAGTTGCCTTTGGGGATCACTCCTTCAAACTCCATGTACTCCAGCGGGTGATCTTCGACCGGGACGGCCAGGCGCTTCTCGTCCGGATCGAGGGTCGGTCCTTTCGGCACCGCCCACGACTTCAACACGCCGTCCATTTCCAGGCGGAAATCCCAGTGCAGCCGCGTCGCATGGTGTTCCTGCACGACGAAGTGGAGCCCGGGTTTGCCGGCGGCGCGTCGTCTGCCCCGGGGGCGCGCCCCGCCGCCTTTTGGTTCAGGCGTCGCGCCGAAGCGCCGCTTTCTGCGGTAGTCGTCAAGGCCCACGCGAATACCTCACGATTCGTCGACGAGCGTGGTCAGTCTCTGAGCGTAGTCCGTCGCGGGGGCGCCTTCTTCATGCGTGAAGTACGCGAAGGTGTCCCGCTGCCCCGCGAGCTGCCGCGCGATCCAATCCGCCCAGTGACGCAGCGCGCCATCATCGTACCGTGATTTGTGGAGCCGCAGGTAGGCGATCGGACCGACGGCGGCGGCCGGCGGGGCCTGATCGTCGGTCTCGGCCACGCACAGGGAGACGCGATACCGATCGAGCAGCGCGTACACCGGATCGGTGGCCCACGACGCATGGCGGAACTCGACGACGACCGGCGGGCCCGGCCGGAGCTGGGCGCAGAACGCCTCCAGCAATCCCAGGTCGGCGCGCAGCGACGGGGGAAGCTGGACGAGGAGGGGACCGATGCGCCCACCGAGGGCCTGGATGCGCTCGTACAGGAAGGCGACATCCGCGTCGGTATCTCTCAGGCGCTTGTTGTGCGTAATGCGGCGGTGGACCTTGATGCTGAACCGGAACGCCGGGCCGACGGCGGCGGCCCACTGGCGGAGCGTCTCGTCGGTGGGATACCGATAGAACGTGTTGTTGATCTCGACCGTCGGAAACACGGAGGCGTAGTGACGGAGCATTCCACCCGCGGGCAGCCCGGCGGGATAGAACGTGCCTTTCCATTCGGGGTAACTGAAACCGGAGGTGCCGGCGCGAAGGACCGCCACCTGAACTTCAGCGCGTGCGTTCGCGCATCCCGGCCGCGCGAGGGACGGTGGTGCGTGCGCGGCGGGCAGGCTTCTCCTTCTCGGTCGCCTTCAGGCTGCGCCGCAGCGCGTCCATGAGATCGACCACCTTCGTCTCCTTCCGGACCGGTACCCCCACGATTTCTTCGCCCTCGATTTTGGCCGTGATGACCTTCTGGAGGGCTTCGCGGTAGTCATCGTGGTACTCGGCCGCATTGAATGACGCGGTCAGGCCGTCGACCAACTGCAGGGCCATCTTCTTCTCGTTCGGGTGGATCTTCGTCTGGATCGGGAACTCGGGGATGTCCTCGATCGCCCGGACCTCGTCGGCGTAGAAGAGGACCGACATCACCAGCGTGCCGTCGCGGGGGCGTACGGACACGAGGTGTTCCTTCTCCCTGATCACGACCTTGCCCACCGCCACGCGCGCCGCTTCCCCCAGGACGTCGTGGAGGAGGCGGAAGGCCTTCTGCCCGCCTTCATCCGGCGCCAGGTAGTATGACCGCTCATAGTAGATGGGATCGATCTCTTCGAGGTTGACGAATGCGGTGACGCTGACCGTCCCCGCAGTCTCCAGCGGTACGTTCTCGAGTTCGTCCTCGGTGACGGGGACAAACTTTCCTTTCGCGTACTCGTACGCCCGCACGACGTCGTTCCATTCGACGATGGCCTCATGGTGCGGGCAGTAGCGTTTGTTCTGAATGGGGGTCATGCAGCTCTTATGGAGGAGGCGAAAACGGATGTCTTTCGCCTCGGTGGCCGTGTACAGTTTGATCGGAATCGTCACCAGGCCGAATGTCAGGTGGCCTTTCCATATTGGGCGCATGCGGCATCCTCGCGGGCCCCATACGGGGCAAATAAGTGTAGACAGCATTATACCGCAGGAAGCCCCCGCTGTTCTGCCCAATTCCCATCGAGGAACGGGTGACTGCGCGGAGGGATCATGCCGGAAGTCGTTCAGAAGTTCCTGGCCTACTGGTCGCTGACGATTGCCGTCGTCTTCTTCTTCCTGTTCGCGTTTGTGGTTGCAGGGTTCGACGTCTGGGCCCAGATCAGGGAGAACGTGAGGAAGCGCCGCGGCCAGATCCGGGCGGCCGGCCGCCCGGCCGATCTGAACCCGCTGGCCGGCCAGACGGTGGCGGGGACCATCGGCATGGGTCCCGGCCAGCGGCCGGACGCCACCCGGCAGTGGATCCTGGATGTGGCGACCGCCATCGCGCAAAAGTTGAATCTCTCGGTCAGAATCCTCGTGCTCGAAGATTCGAAGAACCACCCGTTTATTCACTTCCACGACGGTAGACAGCTGAAAACGTACCGCGTGGATAAGACGTGGGTCGCGGAGGCGCGGGCGGGCAATGCCGAACGCGAAGCGCAGATCCGCGATCTCATCGAGCGATACCTGGCGGCGGACTTCCTGGGGATGCAGGAGATGCGTCCGAAGCGCACCACGGAGCTGGCGCGCGAGGCCGCCTCAAAGCAATCGACACAATCTGCGCAGTCTACTCCATCTACCCAATCCAAGGAATCCGGAGAATCCTCGGCTGGGTAGATAGGGGTTGGAGGTGGTCGGGGCGGCCGGATTTGAACCGGCGACCTCGTGGTCCCAAACCACGCGCGCTAACCAAACTGCGCTACGCCCCGACGTCTCAATGATACTAGTGCCGGACCAACTTGATAAGTAGGCTCAGCACTCGCGCGCGAGACAGGAACAAAGGAAGGCATAGGTGGCGAATCAAGTTGGTACGGCACTAGGCGCAGATCGCCCGGAAAATCAAGCGGAAAGAGACCTCCCGTGAAACTGGGCACGAAAGAGACGCAGGCCGAAATCAAGGAGATCGCGGCGCCGGATCCGGTGACGTTCGTCATCTTCGGCGCGACCGGGGATCTCGCCAAGCGGATGCTGCTGCCGGCGCTGTTTCGTCTGTTTGCCGAAGGCGCGCTGTCCGACCGGCTGGCCATCGTTGGAGTCGCCCGGCGCGAGCTCTCCGACGACGCATTCCGGGAGATGGTCCGCGACATTATCGCGAAAGCCCACCCGCTCGTGGACAGCAGCCACCGGGACCGCTTCGTCGAGCGGCTCTACTTCGTCGCCGCCGATTCCACGAGAGCCGGGGACTACCACAAGATCGGGCGGCTGCTCAATACGGTCGAGGAGCGCCACGAGACGGGTCGGAATCGCGTGTTCTACCTGGCCGTGCCGCCGTCGACGTTCGAAGGGATCATCACGACCCTCGGCGAGATGGACCTTGTCCACCGCAACGGCGGCGGCCGGGGGTGGAACCGCGTGATCATCGAGAAACCCTTCGGCCACGATGAGGCGTCGGCGGAACAGCTCGACGCGCTGATCGACCGGGTCGTCGGCGAGCACAACATCTACCGCATCGACCACTACCTCGGCAAGGAAACGGTCCAGAACATGCTGGTGTTCCGGTTCGCGAACACCGTGTTCGAGCCGATCTGGAACCGCCGGTACGTCGACAACGTGCAGATCACGTTCTCGGAAGACATTGGGATCGAGGGGCGCGGGCGGTTCTACGAGGAGGTCGGCGTGGTCCGAGACGTGCTCCAGAGCCACGTGTTCCAGCTGCTGGCGATCGTGGCCATGGAGCCGCCGACCGTGTTCGACGCTGACGAATTCCGCAACGAGAAGGCGAAGGTCCTCCGGGCGATTCCTCCCGGGCGGCCTGAAGATGCCGTGCGCGGGCAGTACGGCCCCGGGACGGCCCGCGGGCACGCGGTCCCCGGGTACCGGGAGGAAGACGGCATCAGTCCGGATTCCAACACGCCCACGTACGTCGCGGTGCGGCTGCAGATTGAGAACTGGCGGTGGGCGGGCGTCCCGTTCTACCTGCGGGCGGGCAAGCGGATGGCCGAGAAGGAAACCGAGGTGGCGGTGGTCTTCCGGCAGCCGCCGCTGCGGCTGTTCAAGGACTACGACATGTCGGAGATGGACCCCAACGTGCTGATCCTCAACACCGCCCGCGATGAACGGATCTCGTTGGGGTTCGCGGCACGCGTGCCGGGACACCGGCGGAGAATCCGCACGGTGCCGCTGGACTTCTCGTACGACTCGCTGGGTGAAGCCGAACACCCGGCGTACGAGCACCTGCTGCTGGAGGCGCTGCGCGGCAACCAACGGTTCATGCCGCGGCGCGATGAGGTCGAGCTGCAGTGGGCCATCGTCGATCCGCTGCTCCAGCACTGGCGCGAGCACGCCCCGCGCGGGTTCCCCAACTACCCGGCCGGCTCATGGGGGCCGCAGGCGGCCGACCGCCTGCTGGAGCGCGACGGCCGGCGGTGGCGGGGCGACTAGTACTTAACCACGCGACTGGAGTAAACCTCGATCTCCTGACCGGTGGTCGAACACAGTAAATCTCTGGTGGGCCGTGTCGCTTTTGTTACCGGTTTCGCGTATTCTCGGGTAAGTAGTTTCACGCACCTGGCGAGGTGGCGCGCGGAATGAGGCGGAGTGCTCGCTGGCTGGCGGTCGTGCTGGCCGCCGCCGTGCTCGCGGCGGTGCCGGCCGGTTCGTCGGCCCAGGTCAGGACGCTCCCCGCCCTGACCATCGAGGCGGTCGACCGGGCGATCGTCCTGGTCAACATTACGTTTGAGGTCAACGGCCGTGTCGGGCGGGGTTCCGGGTCGGGCGTCGTCATCGATCCCGGGGGCTACATCCTCACGGCTCAACACGTCGTCGCCCGCGCGACGAGTATCGACGTCGTGTTCAAGAGTGGGGACACCACACCGGCCCACATCGTGGGCACCGATTCGGTGTTTGATCTGGCGCTAATCCGCGTGGACGCGCGGGGGTCACTACCGGTCGTGCTGCTGGGCAGTTCCTCGCTGCTTCGGGAAGGCGATCTCGTGACCACGTTCGGCCGGGCTCCCCGCAGGACGGGCGGTCCCTCGAGCGGGTCATTCGTCACCCTGGATGTCGAAGCCCGGCCGGGCGCGCCGTACCTGCGCACGACCGCCGCCGTCTTCCCCGGCGATTCCGGCGGCGCGCTGGTCAACGACCGGGGCGAAGCCGTGGGCGTGATTGTGGCCACGGCCCGCGATGGACGCTACAGTCTGTCGGTGGCGTCCGACGCCGTCAAGGCGCTGCTGCCGGACTTGCGCACGGGATCCGTCCGCCACGCCTGGCTGGGCATCACGGGGACGACGATTGACGACGACCTCGCGTTCGAATTGAGTCTCCCGGTGCGCAGCGGGGTCCTCATCTTCGAAGTGATCGACGGCGGTCCGGCGGCGCTGGCCGGTCTCCGCGGGGGCCGGGCCGGGGGCGCACCCCGGGAGGTACCGCGCGGCGGCGACATCATCGTGTCCATCGACGGGCGGCCCGTGCACACCTTCGGCGGCCTGGCCGGGTACGTGCTCGGCAAGCGCATCGGCGACTTGGTGATGCTCGAGATCCTGCGCGACGGCCGCACATTCTCCGTGCCCGTCACGCTGGGCGAACGACCGAATATCTAGAACCCAGTAGGCAGTAAGCAGTAGGCAGTAGGCAGAAGGAACTTAATATGAGTCTATTCCATCAAGGGGGCACGCCGCCGTGTACTCAGTAGAGGTATTCCAGCAGGCCTCGGCCACCATGCGCAAGGTGCTGGTCGAGATCAAGAAGGTGATCGTCGGCCAGGACCTGATGCTCGAGCGGATTCTCGTGGCGCTGCTCGCGCGCGGGCACGTCCTCATTGAAGGGGTCCCCGGTCTGGCCAAAACGCTGGCGATTAAGACGACCGCGCAGGCGATCCGGGGAGAGTTCAAGCGCATCCAGTTCACGCCGGACCTCGTCCCCGCCGACCTCGTCGGCACCCGGATCTACAACCAGCACTCCGGGACGTTCGAAACCGAGCTCGGGCCCGTGTTCGCGAACCTTGTGCTCGCCGATGAGATCAACCGCGCGCCGGCGAAGGTCCAGTCGGCGCTGCTGGAGGCGATGCAGGAGCGCCAGGTCACCATCGGCAAGCAGACGTTTACCGTGCCCGATCCGTTTCTGGTCCTGGCCACCCAGAACCCGATCGAGAGCGAAGGCACCTACCCGCTGCCGGAAGCCCAGGTCGACCGGTTCCTGTTCAAAGTCGTCATCTCGTACCCCAGCGTCCACGAGGAGATCACGGTGGTCGAGCGCATGACCGTCGAGCACCCGGTGGTCCACCCGGTGCTCGCGGCGGCGGAGTTGCTGGAGATGCAGCGCATCGCCGACGCCGTCTACGTCCATCCGAACATCATGGAGTACGCGGTGACGCTGGCCAACGCCACCCGCCGGCCCAAGGAGTTCGGCCTGGGCGAGCTCGCGCCGTTCATCTCCTTCGGCAGCAGCCCCCGCGCCTCACTCAACCTCATCCTCGGCGCGAAGGCCCTGGCCCTGCTGCGGGGCCGGGAGTACGTGCTTCCCGAAGACGTCCGCGATCTGGCGCCGGAAGTCATGCGCCACCGGTTCGTGCTGTCATACGAAGCGCTCGCCCAGGACGTGAACCCCGACCAGCTGCTGGCCCGGATTCTCGACCGGGTGCCGGCACCGCGGGTGCATGTGGGCGATCCCTATGAGCAGGTGAAGGCGGTGACCACACCGCCGGCGTGAGCCGACGTTGAGTCAGGTCATGGAGACTCCAGAAAAGGTCCTCCGGCGCCTGGAGTTCAAGGTGGTCCGGCGTCTGGACGGGTTTCTGTTCGGCGACTACACGGGCGTCTTCTACGGGCCCAGCCTCGACCTGGCCGAAGTCCGCGAGTATCAACCCGGCGACGAGGTGCGGCGGATCGACTGGAACGTCACCGCCCGGATGAACCGGATCTTCGTGCGGCAGTACCTCGAGGAGAAGGAGCTGACCGCGTGGCTGCTCGTCGACCTCTCGCCGTCGATGCGGTTCGGCACACGGCGGGAGCTGAAGCGCGACACCGCGATCGAGTTCGCCGGGGTGGCCGCCTACATCGTGACCCGGCACGGGGACAAAGTGGGGTTGATCGGCTTCCCAGGCCGGGACCGCTACATCCCGCCGCGGGGCGGCCGTCTGCACACGCTGCGGATCATCCACATGCTGCAGGCGGAGCAGACCGACGGCCGGGTGGGAGATCTCGGCGGCAGCCTGCGCCAGATCGCCCCGATCCTCCGGCGCCGGAGTCTCGTGTTTGTCGTGTCGGACTTCCTGGGGCCCGCGGAGACAGGCCCCGCGGGGTGGGACGGCCCGCTGCGCGAGCTCGCGCGCCGGCATGATGTCATTGCCGTACGGATCGAGGATCCCGCCGAGCGCGAACTGCCCGACGTGGGCGGGATGCCGGTCCGGGATCCCGAGACCGGAGAGCAGCTGTGGGTGGATACGTCTGACCCCCGGGTCCGCGCGGCATACCGGGCGCTGGTGGCCGAGCAGCGCGACCGGACCGATCGGATCTTCCGTACCGCCCGGGTGGATGTCCTGGATCTCTCGACCGCCGACGTGCTGGTCGATCCGCTGTTGAAGTTCATCACGTACCGCAGGAGGAAGGGCCGGTGGAATTTGGCTGGCCGGTAATGCTCTGGGCGCTGCTGCTGGTCCCCGGGATGGCCTGGGGATACGTCCGCCTGCAGCGCCACGCCGCCAGGCGCGAACAAGCGCTGGCAGATCCGCACCTGACGAAGTTTCTCTGGCAGCGTCCGCCGGCGGTCCGCCGGATCCTGCCGGTCCTGCTCTACATCGTGGCCATCACGCTGTTGCTGTTTGCGATGGCTCGTCCCATCGCTGCGGTGCCGCTGCCGGTCAACCGCGCCGCACTGATCCTGGCCATCGATGTCAGCAAGAGCATGATCGGCGAGGATATCAAGCCCAGCCGATTGCAGGCGGCCCAGGACGCGGCGCTCGCCGCGCTCGAGGCCGTCCCCCGGTCCACCCAGGTCGGCATCGTGATCTTCAGCGATTACGCGCAGGTACTAGTGCCTCCCACGACGGACCGCCAGCAACTGCGCGAGGCGCTCGAGCGGCTGAAAGTGCAGCAGGCCACGGGCGTCGGCGGCGCGATCCTCGAATCGCTGCGCATCCTGCCGGGCCGGAAGGAGTTCCTCGGCGACAAGCTCAACGTCGGCCGCCAGGCCCCCGGGCAGCCGTTCGCACTGCCGGGCCCTCAGCCGGCGCCCGCGCCACCGCCGCAGGTGCCGCTGCGCGCGGAAGATCTCCCGCCCGCGGCCGTCATGATCTTCTCTGACGGCGTGAGCAACATGGGCGTCGATCCCGCGCAGGCGGCGGCGCTGGCGAAGGAGGGCCGGGTCCGGCTCTTCGCGGTCGGCGTCGGCACGCCGGCCGGCAGCGTGATGACCGTCGACGGACAGCTGGTGCTGGTACCGTTCGATTCACGCGTCCTGCAGCAGATCGCCCAACTCGCCGACGGCCGCTACATGGACATCACGCAGACAGACGAACTGCAGAAGGCCTATCAGGAACTCGGCCGGGTGATGGGATGGGAAAAGCGGCGCACCGAAGTGTCGGCCGTTGTCGTCGGCGGCGCGGGCGTCCTGCTCGTTACCGGCGGACTCCTCTCGCTGGTCTGGTTCCGGAGGGTGCCGTAGGCTCATGACCTTCCAGTGGCCGGCACTGCTGTTCGGACTGCTCGCGATCCCCGCGCTGGCCTGGCTCTACGCGCGCGTGTTGAGGCGCCCGCCGCGGCAGGCGGTCGTGCACACCCGCGTCCACGCGCTCGCCGAGGCCGTCCGTCAGGGCCGGCGGTGGCGCCGGCACGTGCCCGCCGGACTGTTCGGCCTGTCCCTCGCCGCCCTCGTTCTCGCCATGGCGCGGCCCGTCGCGCCGTTCCCGATCCCGGCGACCCAGAACACCGTCGTCTTGTCCATCGACGTCAGCCGCAGCATGCTGGCCGACGACCTCAAGCCCAACCGGATGGAAGCGGCGAAGGCGGCCGCGACGGAGTTCGTCAACGGGCTGCCGCGGGGATTGAAGGTCGGCCTGGTGACCTTCAGCAGTTATGCGACGTTGATCGTGCCGCCGACCACCGACCGGGGACGCATACTGGAAGCGATTGGCGAGCTGCATACGGAGTTCGCCACCGCGATCGGCGATGGATTGCTCGAGGCGGTGTGGGCGCTGCCTGGCCGTGAGCGGCCGCTGGGGACAGGGCTGCCCGCCCAGCCGCCGAAGCTGCCGGTATCCCCCGCGACGGTGGTCCTGCTCTCCGACGGACAGAGCAACCGCGGCGCGCTGCCGGTCGACGCCGCGCGCATCGCGCGGCAGCAGGATGTCAAAGTCTACACCATCGGGGTGGGCACGCCCGAAGGCACGTTCCTCAACCTCGGAGGCCGCAGCATCTGGGTCCGCCTGGACGAGGAAACGCTGCGCGAGATGGCCGAGATCAGCGACGGCGACTACTTCCTGGCCCGCTCCGTCGGGCAACTGCGCGACGCGTACCGGCAGTTGAGCCGCAAGATCGGCTGGGAGTACAAACCCACGGAAGTCACCGGGATTGCGAGCGCCGTGGCGGCGCTGCTGGCGCTCGGTGCGGTCGGGCTGTCGCTGTTCTGGGTCAACCGCTTCTCGTAACCCAGACCCCAACCGGTCAGTTATACTATTCAGGCGTATGGGCCCGTAGCTCAAGTGGATAGAGCCACGGTTTTCTAAACCGTTGGGTGAGGGTTCGAGTCCCTCCGGGCCCGCCATTCGACTCGCCGCCTTACGGCGGCTCGCTCATGGTCTACGACCACTCTCCTCATTTTCTTCACGCCGCGGCCCATCCAGCCGTTCCGTCAGCCACCGCGTGACGTCCGACAGACTCTGTTCGGACACCTGGTGACCCATCGGGTACTCACGGTACGTCAGCGCCACCGGCAGGTCCGCCAGCACGTCCCGCGTGAACCGTCCGAACTGCTCGACCGGCAGCAATTGGTCGAACTCACCATGCACTACGAGCACCGGCAACCCCGTTAGCCGTTCCGGCGCGACGGTGTGGGGCAGGACCTCGGGCAGCACCCGCCCGCTCATCGCCGCGGCCCCGGCGAGGATCTCCGGCGCAGTGAGCACCAGGCTCAGACTCATGATCGCGCCCTGACTGAAGCCCAACAGGTACACGCGCTGGGGATCCAGATCGTACTGGGCGACGATCTCGTCGATGAAGTGCAGCAGCGTCTGCCGGCTGCGCTCGGCGTCCTCCGCGTTGATCACGGGACCGTGTTCCGTGAACGCCGTGCGGAACCACGCGTACCCGGGCGGGAACGTGATGGGGCCGCGGGGACTTACCACGAAGAGTCGAGGGTCGACGTACGGCGCCAGCCCGATCAGGTCTCCTTCGTGGCTGCCGATTCCGTGCAGCATGAGCAGCACCGGCGGTCTTCCCACCACCGACCGCCTCGGTTCCTGCGTCAGGTGAATCAGACCGGCCATGATCGGGGAAGGGCAGGGCGCCGCGCGGTGTGGAAGTACGCGGAGTGACCATCGCAGGCAAAGATCCGGCCTTCGTTGTCAAACAACTCTCACCGCTCAACGGCGGTGTGCCCGCCGAATCTCTGGCTGCCCATCAGATCACCCCGACGGAGTTCTTCTTCGTGAGGAACCATGCTCCCGTTCCTCAGATCGATCCAGCCTCCCACCGCCTGGCGGTGACCGGCCTCGTGCGCCACGCCCGAGCGTTCACGGTGGACGCGCTGCGGCGGGAGTTTCCTGTCTCCACGGTCGAGGCGGCCCTCGAATGCGCGGGCAACCGCCGCACGGAACTGGCCGCGCTGCGGCCGATTCCCGGCGAGCTGCCGTGGGCCGCCGAGGCCGTCGGGAATGCGCGGTGGACCGGCGTCCCCCTGGCCGCCGTGCTCGACGCCTGCGGGGTGTTCCCCGGGGCCGGGCATGTGGCGTTTGTGGGGGCCGACCGGGTCGTCAAAGACGGGGGATCCTTCGGATTCGGGGGCTCGATCCCGCTGGAGAAAGCGACAGGCGCCGAGGTCTTGCTGGCGTTCTCCATGAACGGCC
>DATDQT010000005.1:0-2083 GCA_035292085.1 bacterium | reverse complement strand
CCCGCCGTAGTTCTTAAGGATACGCAGCTTCACGAACCGCGCCCGCCGGCCGATCGGAAACGCCTGATCCCGCGGATTCTGGGTCAGGGTGAACTGCCCGACTTCCTGAAACCCGTCCAGCGGATTCTCGGTCGAGATGGCCACCGTGAACGTCTTCACCCAGGTCTTCGGATCTTCCGACGTCTTGGGGTTGAGCACGATCCGGTCCACCAGCGCGACCTGATCCCCGCGGAACGCGAAGACGATGTCTTGCGGGAGGTAGCCGTCCCTTGATTGCCATCCCGGCGTCTCGACGCTGTTGTCGACCAGGCGGATCGCGCTGTGCTGGCCGCCGAGGTGTGACGTAAACCGGACGACGGAGCCGCCCAAGCCGGGGAGGGCGATGTCCTTAGGGACGTCGGCGAGAATAGAGGCCGCGGTGGGAGCTTCAAAAATCCTGATTTCCCCGGCCTGGGTGTACGGGCCGCCGTGGTTGGAGACGAATCGGATCTTTACGAACTTCGCCGCCGCCGGCGGGATCGCGATGAGCTGTCCCACCGGCCGGTGCGCGAGCCGGGCGCCTCCCACCTTCGTGTACCCATCCGTGGCGCTGGTCACAGACGTCCAGATCTCCACGTGTTTGGGCACGCGGTTGGGATCCCTCAGCGTTTCCTTCGTGGCCGTCTCGATGACGATCGCCGCCACCTGCGCGGTGCGCCCCTGGTAGAAGGAGATGACGATCTCCTGCGGCACGGTGGCGTCCACGGACGACCACCACGCTTCTGGATCGCCGTCGATGAGGTTGGGGGCCGCCCATTCCCTCTGGTTGTACTCGGAGGATGCCGCGACGACTCTGCCGCCCAGCGCCGCCAGGGCAATATTGAGGCCGGCAGGAACGTTCGTCGGAGTGACCAGGGCCGCGGGCGGCAGGATCGGCGCGATCTTGAACGTGAGCGATCGTGACTCGCCCTCGGACGGTTCCACCTCCACGCGATAGTCGCCGGGGAGGAATCCCCCGCGTGAAGGCGCGCCTACCCACATCGAACCGCGCTGCCCCGCCCCGAGCGTGATGCTGGCGCGGGCGATCTGCTGGTTGGGGTCGTATCCCTCGACCTTCACCGCAAACCAGGTCGAGGTGACCTGGATGGACGATGAAGACTGCGACCGGACGGCGACGTAGATTCGTTCCGCGGTTTCCGGGAATTCGCTGGACGGCGAGACCGGCTCATGCTGCGCTGTGACCCCGGCGGCCAGCACGACCTCCAGCGACGGTGACGGCGTCGGCGCGGGGGCCGGAGTGGGTGGGGGGGCAGGACTCGGCGCGGGCGTCGCTTCAGGCGAGGGGGCCGGAGTGGGTGGTTGAGGTGGAGGTGCAGACGGAGCCGGAGCCGACGGCGGTGCGGGAGGTGCGTCCGGCGCGGGCGCCGGTGTTGGTGCGGGAGCCGGTTGCGGACTCTGTGGTTGCGCAGGACCCGGTCCGCCCCAGGGGCGCCCTCCCTGCGGCTGCGTACACGCCGTGATGACCAGGGCCAGGACCAGGATCAGTCCGGTCCGGATCGTGATCCTCACGGCTCCACGACGAACGTGCCAGATCGGACGACGGTCCCGTTCACACTGATGTCCAGCCGGTAACTTCCCGCCGGCGCGCCGCTGTCCCACTGGATCCATAACCACAGCGTACCTCTGTCGGGGGAACGGCCGCTGAAGACGTCGTTGAGCGTGAGTTGTTTCTCGAGGACCTGACGGCCGCCCGTCGTCCAGACCCCTCGGATCACGTCGTTAGGCTTGAGTCCCGCGAAGCTGAAGAACGCGTACACCCGGCTTACCCCGGCGGCGAAGCGGTCCGCCGGCCGGTCGGGGTCGCCTCCGGACTCACCGTGCGCAAAGGTGATCGGCCCGATCGGGGAGCCCGATGCCGACGGCGATGCCACGCCGACGGTGAATCCCGCCGACTGGGCGAGGTTCCCGTTGATGCGGATCTCCAGCCGGTATGACCCCGCGGCGGCACCCGGATCGTCCCACTGGATGCTGACGACCAGGTTCCCCTTCTCCGGCACGCTGCCGGTTGGCGAAAACTCCGAGGCCGGACGGGTATTGTCAAGCA
>DATDQT010000004.1:0-4775 GCA_035292085.1 bacterium | reverse complement strand
AATCCGTGCGCGGCATTACAGCCGGCGGACGGAGACCGCCTACGTGACGTGGATCCGGCGGTACATCGTTTTTCACCGCAAGGCGCATCCCGCCACATTGGGCACGGCTGACATTTCGGCATTTCTGACGTGGCTTGCGACCAGCCGGCGGGTCAGCGCGTCGACGCAGAATCAGGCGCTTGCGGCGATCTTGTTCCTGTACGAGCGTGTGCTTCAGATGTCCATTGGTCCTGTCGAGCACGTGGTGCGGGCGAAGCAACCGTTGCGTCTTCCCGTAGTGCTCAGCCGTGACGAAGTTTGGCTGGTCCTGTCGCGGCTGGAGGGCGTCATGTGGATCATCGGCATGCTGCTCTACGGGGCCGGCCTGCGCCTGGAGGAATGTCTGGAGCTGCGCGTGAAAGATATCGACTTCGATCGCCGGCAGATCATGGTGCGGCGTGGCAAGGGGCAGAAGGATCGGGCCACGATGTTGCCGGCGGCTGTCGTCGATCGGCTGCGGAGGCATCTTGCCGATGTCCGCCGGACGCACGAGGCGGACCTCGCGGAAGGCTTGGGACGGGTCGTGCTGCCGGAGGCGCTCGACCGGAAGTATCCACACGCTGCCGTTGAATGGGGATGGCAGTTCGTGTTTCCGGCGGGACGGATTTGTCGGGATCCGCGATGGGGGCCGCCCTCCCGGTTTCATCTGCACGAGTCGGTCGTGCAGAAGGGGATTGCGGCGGCGGGGCGGCAGGCGGGACTGACCAAGCGAATTGGTCCGCATACGTTTCGGCACTATGCCACGCATCTGTTAGAGGACGGCTACGACATCCGTACCGTGCAGGAGTTGCTCGGGCACAAAGATGTCAGCACGACGATGGTATACACGCACGTGCTGCACCGCGGTGCGCTGGCGGTGCAGAGTCCCGCGGATCGGCTGCCGGCGGGTTCGCCCGGCGGTTAGCCGCGCGTGCATCGAGTACCCGGGTCTGCGTTAGCCGACTGCCCTGCGTCCAACACCCGTCATCGCGGGGTCGGACGGCAGGCGGTAGGGCACGCTGCGGTTTGGACTTGTCGGAACACCTGGCTCCACGACCGGGGGCATTAGCCGCCAGATCCCGCGGCTATCGCGGATGCTGTGCACGAATGCCCGCGCGGCTATACCTGCTCGCCACGAGATTGTTTCCCCGTGCTACCATCCGCGCGTCAATAGCTTACGGCGGTGGAGGTGCGAGCTTCGTCCGCTGGGTTAGCCGCGCGGGTGGAGCGGTCCAATCAATAGTCGTTGGGCAGACGAACTTGGAGGCGTACGTTGAAGACAACACTGAGTCTCTTGTCCGTTGCCGTAGCCGCGGGGCTTGCTGCATCAGCCTGTGGGCAGGACGCTGGTCAACCGAACTCGTCCGCTCCGGCTCAGACGACGACCTCAGAACGGATGCCGATCATCGACATGCACATGCATGCGTATGACGCCATCTCGCTGCCGGATGGGACGCCCATTCCCGTGCCATGCATGCCTGAACCCTGCCAAGGAACCGCGGCCGCAGCGAAATCAAGCGATGCCATCCTGCAACTGACTTTGCAGCAAATGGACAAGTACCACGTGGTGCGGGGGTTTTTGAGCAGCGACAACCTTTCCAATCTTGACAAATGGGTGAAGGCGGCGCCGGATCGGTTTCTTCCATCGCCGCTCATTTGGGAACCTGGAAAGCCTGGCCCCGAGATCCTTCGTGGGGAGTACACCAAGAAACGACTGTCCGGACTCGGTGAAATCGCGACGCAGTACAACGGCTTCGCTCCCAACGACCCAAAGCTAGAGCCCTACTTTGCCCTTGCTGAGGAGTTGGATCTTCCCGTGCTCATCCACACGCTCGGGATTGGGGCGCATCTGCCCGGATTCCGGACCGGGTCGGGCAACCCTCTATTCCTGGAGAGCGTGCTGGTGCGTCATCCCAAGCTGCGGCTCTACGTCGAAGACGCAGGGTTCCCGTTCCTGTCGGAGATGGTGGCGATGATGTACCAGTACCCGCAGCTCTATGCTGACCTCTCGACGATCACGTGGATCATCCCCAGGGACACGTTCCACGAATACCTGCGTGGACTCGTGCGGGCGGGAGTTGGTAACCGGCTGATGTTCGGGTCCGATCAGATGCAGTGGCCGGAGACAATCGGCCGTGGCATCGAGGCCATTGAGGCGGCGGATTTTCTCACCGCCGAGCAACGGCGGGACATCTTCTACAACAATGCGGCGCGGTTCCTGCGTCTCGAAGGTTCCAAGTAGCAGCGCACGACCATGCCGCCCAACATCCAAATGGAGCCGACGCTTCCGTTGGTCCGTGCCATCATGTCGCCGAGAAGCGCGGCTCATCTGGTACGTTAGTCAGACCGACGACGTCACGAGTCGCTGTGGCATTCGGATCGACGCAGATGCCGAGCGAAGGCGGGGGGAGAATAATTTGGGCGAGCACTACAATAGGACACTTTGTCCAGAAGGAGACCGACCTATGAGGATCACTAAATTGGCTGTCGCCGGGCTCGTGCTTCTCTGGCTGTCATGGGGATATGGCCACCTGGAGGCGTTAGCCCAGGTCGAAAGCAACGACGCGAACATCGCCGTCATGGACACCTGCCTCCCCGGGGATCCCGGGTGGGATCCCACAGGCGGGTGCGCGCTCAATCCGCACCAGGGCGATGTGAGCGCCGCCGAGTTCTTCCAACTTCTGGTGTCACCTTTGACAATTCCACCGAACGCCGCTCTGGTCGGTCACCCTTCGTGGCGTAACGAGCCGTCGCATGTCGTTGTGAAGGAAGGACGATGGCTCCGCGCGAAGAACCTTGGTGGCAGGAGCCACACGTTCACGGAAGTGGCGAACTTCGGTGGCGGGTTCGTTCCGGTGCTCAACGTGGGTCTTACGCCGGCGCCGGAGTGCAGTCCCACCGCGGTCCTTCCCCTCCCACCCGGCGAGGCGCAGGTCATCGGTGATCTTGCGCCTGGGCTGCACAAGTTTCAGTGCTGCATCCATCCGTGGATGCGGGCTACGGTCCGCGTCGACTGACCCGGCCCGCACGATTCCGGTCTAACGAGTTAAGGATTCGTGTCGCGCGCGAGCCGCGACACAATCCTGGGTTGGATTAAATCCGGGGCACGTGAGTTGCTATTGGAGTTACAACGAGCGTCGGTGTGTTGTGAGACGGCGCGGCGTGAGCCTTCTGTCTGCACGTGGCGACGACGCTGGCCGGCGTCCTTCGGATGAACGCCACTCTCGGATCGGCACGCGCCGGATCCCGACGCAACCCCCTCGGCAAGGCAGACGGCGCCGCAGCCACGCGGCGGGCGCGCGCGCGCATGAGCACGCCACATCGGGCGAAGACACCGTCATGGCGCACGCATCCGTTGCGGAGCGAGGACGCCCACCCGGATCAAGATCCCCGTTCGACACTGAGGACAGCGCATGGGCGGAGGATCGGCGGCGACCGGCGGTGGCGTGAGGGGCGCTGACTCGGTGGGGACTGGCGAGACGGTCAGGAGCGCACGGGCCTGCTCAAGGTGACGACGGCAGGTCGGACTCCAGATCCCGTAGTAGCGCACCTTCGTACACCCGCGCGGCAAGACATGCTGGAGGAAGCGCTGGAGAAACTCGACGCCAGAGAGCGTGACCCGGCGCAGGAGTTGGGTGCGATTGTCCCGATAGCGGAAGGTGACCTGCCCGTCCTGGATCCGTTCGAGACTGCTGTTGGCGATGGCGACACGGAAGATGTAGCGGCCCAGATAGTCGAGGACTTGCTGGCCGCGCCCGGCGTGCTGGCAGTGGACGACCCACGGCTTGGTCCAGATGTCCCGGGGCATCTGATCGAGTAAGCCGGCGTGTTTGAGGGCGGCGCAGATCTTCGCGCGGAAGATCCGCGACAACGCCTGGACCGGGACGAGATAGCTCCCGTACTTCGGAGCGACCCACGCGGTGCCATCAGAGGAGAGTCCCCCGGCGGTCACCAGCAGATGGACGTGGGGATGATAGAGCAACGCGCGCGTCCAGGTATGGAGGACCGCGAGACAGCCGAGTCGTCCCCCCACATACCGAGGATCACGTGCGAGCGTGAGGAGCGCCGCCGCGGCGCTCTTCATCAGCAGCCCGTACACGGTCGTCTGATGGGATCGCGCAAGGGGCCGCAACGCGTCCGGCAGGGTGAAGGTGAGTAAGTAGTAGGCGCAGGGCAGCAGCCGGGCCCGCTGCGCCGTCAGCCAGCGTTCAGTCTGGTCGCGGTGACACTTTGGGCAGTGACGATTCCGGCAGGAGTGATACGCGTACACTTCCCTGCCGCAGCGATCGCACCGATGGACGTGGCCTCCCAACGTCGGCGTCCGACAGGCGTCGAGATCGCGCAGGGCCCGGCGGTGGCTGGGCAGGATGCGATCGGCGAAGCGCGCGAGATACGCCGCCCCCTGGAGGCGGATGATCTCCGCCACCTCCAGCATGACGACCTCTGGGATCGCTCAGAGGTCTTGCATCAGCTGGTTCAACGGGTCGGTCAGCGCGGCTCGAATCTCGCACGTGAGATGGGTGTAGATCTGAGTCGTCCGCGCACTGCGATGGCCCAGGGCGTCTTGGATGATCCGCAGATTGACGCCGGCTTCCAGTAAGTGCGTCGCGTACGAATGCCGCAGCGTGTGCACATGCGCGCGCTTCGCGAGGCCGCTCTTGAGGACGGCGCGGTGGAACGCACTCTGCAGACTGCTGTCGGTGACCGGTCCACCGTTGTGCGCCAGGCTGTGGCGCAACCCACGGCGCGTCGGCGCC
>DATDQT010000003.1:0-2802 GCA_035292085.1 bacterium | reverse complement strand
GCCGCCAGCGCCGTCGCCACCGTCACCCGGCCGCCCTGGCTGGTTACGCTCAGCACCGTGAGAAACGCGCGCGTCACCAGCAGGATCACCGCCGCCAGCAGCGTCAGCGCCACGAGCACTTCAATGATGGTGAAGCCGGCGTCCCTCCGCCGGAAGAGTCGCATCCTCGGCAGGCTCCCTTACCTTTTCACTTCTACCCCGCGTCTGGGTCGTCTAGACGCTGCTGGAAGGGCCTTTTTGCGAGGCGCGGGAGGAGCGGATGCCGCGCGGGAAGGGCGGTGGAAGAGGCCGAAGGCGTGCCGGAAAAGTCGCCTGAAACGGGGGGTTAGGGCGTAATCGTTACCCTGCCGCCGACGTTGACAGTCACACGCCGCTGTTCGCCCCCGGGACTGCGCAGGACGATCGTGCCGGCGTTGGGATTGCCGAAGGGGGAGACGGTCATCACGTTTCCGCCGAAGGTCGTACTGACCAGATCCACACCGGAAGGGAAGGTGCGCGGCGCGCCGGCGTAATCCGTCCACGTACCGCCGCTGCACCCGCCGGTAGCCGTCCACACACCCCCGGCCAGGTACTGGATCACGTAGGTCTCCGCGGCCGCGGCGAAGAGCGTCCGCCAGCAGCGCCGCTCCGCCCGGGCCCGCTGCTCCACCCAGCGCACCTCGGTCCCCAGGTCGCGCGCTGCGCCGGCCAGCCGGCGGTTGTCGATCAGACTGCGTCCGGAGAAAGCCAGAGTGAGGACGATGGCGAGGATGGCGAGGGCGACGACGGTTTCCACCAGGGAGAAACCGTCCAGCGCGCGATGCGGTCGGGGGTCCGCGTGCGCGCGGCGGGCCGGGTGATCCGTCCTCACTGCGCGGTCAGCTCTTCCCAGAGCGGTCGGTCGTAAAGTGGATCCGGGTTCAGCCGGGGGAAACGCGGCGCGGCGTACTGGTTCGTCAGCGGGAAGAACGGTGGCGCGTTGTTCGTGAGAAAGCGCTGGTCGTAGGTCATGTCCCGCCCGTACGCGGTGTACCCGATGACGTTGCCGAAGGCGTCCGTCAGGAACCCGCCCCACTCCCCGAAGTCCGCCTGCACGGTGCCGCCCAGAAAGCGCAGCGTACCCTTATCCGGCAGCGTGTTCCACCCCTGCACCCAGAACTTCCCCCAGGGCGCCAGGACAGAGGCCTGCACGAAAAGGTTGCTCGGCGTCAGTGCCCCGTCGATCGTGACGTTTCGGGCGGGGCCGGGGCAAGAGGGCGGGTTCGAGCACCACGCGTACACGCCAAGCACGTTCTTGGTCGGGTCGTAGGGGTCGGACGGGTTCGGCGGCGACTGGTAGACCAGGTGGTCGGTGATGAAGATCTCGCCGTCGGCGGCGATGGTCAGCCGGGTGTCCGTCTGCACCGTGCCGAACAACCCGGTGTTGGGGTTGCCCACGGTGCGCAGGATGCTGCCGTTCACGAAGATCATCCCGTTGCATCCTTTGCCCTTGTCCGCGCAGGTGGAGAAGGCCGGCGGGCCCGTGCACTCCTTAGTGTTCGTGGCGGAGTCGAGCACGTACATCACCTGCTGGCCCCCGGCGACGATGACGATGTGCTGCTTGCCGCTCCCGCCCGGCCCGACCGGGCACGCCGGACTGCCGGAGACGCAGAGCACCACGTTGTTCGCGTCCCCCTGCACGAAGATGCCGCCGCAGGTGGGGTTGCCGCACTCGTCCATGAAGTAGATGCCCGGCGGGATGGGCGTGCCGTTATTCGCCAGTTGCGTCGTTTGCCCCCGGATGAAGGGGTTTGGCGGTACGCCCGCGCCCGTAGGGTCATCCAGCACGGCCCAGAAGGGGCTGTTGTTCGAGGGCCGCTCGACCAGACAGGGGTCGGGGCCCACGCCGTCGCACCACCCCCGCTGCATCGAGGTGCTCAGGTAGGTGGGCACATCAAACGGCGGGTTGCTGTCGTTCATGATCTGCTGCGGGCTCCCGCCGTTGCCGAAGTTCACCTGAACGGAGACCTGCGTGACGGACGAGGCAAAGGTCGGGTTGCCCCAGATCTGAAGCTGCGTGTTGCTGTGTACGGGGCCGAGGAAGGTCGAAGTGTCCGTCAGCCAGGTGTTCGCTGTGTTCAAGAGCATCAGGGCCCAGCGGGAGTAGGACGCGGCCTCGATCAGCACGACCCAGGCGTGGGCGACGGGGGCGCTGTCGAAGGTCGTACTCCCTGGGGTCGCGCTGGCCAGCCATTCCCCGCAGTTCGCCAGGTTGCCCGGGTTCTTCAGGCAGACGGTGCGCTGCGTGTTGCGCGTGAGACCCGTGGCCACGATGAAGTAGTCGAAGGGCAGGCGGTAGGACTCGATCCCCGTGGTGGGATCGACCCCGCAGAGGTTCGACCCCGGGGGCGTCCCGTTGTCGGCGGGACGGACGTAGATGGTGGCGTAGAAGGAGCCCGTGGTGTTCCCGCCGGCGTCGCGCACCGCCACGGGGGTCGCCGGCGTGCCCACGGCAAGCACCGCCCGTCGGTTGGCCGCGTCATCGACCCACCCGGGGCCGCCGTAGTTGGCGATGATCCGCCAGCCCTGATTCGAGTTGCACTGCCCCTGCACGATCAGGGGGTTGGCGCTGAGGACGTTCGTGTTGAAGTCCGAGGCGATGCGCCGGCGAAGTTCCGCCAGGGCGCGGTAGGCGCCGGCCTCTGCCAGGTGGAAGGCCTGCCCGCTGCGGCTCTGGTCGAAGGAGAGGCCGGTCTCGCCCATGGTCGCCAGGGCGAGGGCGGCGACAACGACGGTGAGGATGAAGATGGCCAGCATCGCCGTCACCATGGCCACGCCGGACTC
>DATDQT010000002.1:0-8704 GCA_035292085.1 bacterium | reverse complement strand
AGGTCAGTTGACCTGCGCCGCGGACGAGCGAACCGCTCGTCGGTTCGTTACCGCTTCTTCTTGGCCTTCTTCTTCGCCACTGCAATCCCCCCTTCGCGCATCCGCGCTGTTGATCGCGCACCGAAGTGGATCGCCGGCCGGTGCGCGGGTGCGTTTGGTGCACCCGACCGCGCGTCATCGTGTCAACGCGCGTTTGAGTAAAACAACATGCGACATCTTCGGCGCAATCTCCTGCTCGATGACCGCCATCTTGCAAAAAAAATTTCCGCGATGAGCGACCTGACGATCCGGTTGATTGACGACCTCGAGGGGTTCGCCGCCATTGAACACATGCAGCGTGCGGTATGGGAGATGACCGACCTTGACGTGGTACCGGTCCATCACCTGCGCGCCGCGGCCTCGGCCGGCGGCTTCGTGCTCGGCGCGTTTGCGCCCGACGGGACGCTGGCCGGCTTCTCCTACGCGTTCGTCGGAATGCGGGACGGTGGACCCCTGCTCTGCTCGCACATGACCGGACTGCGGGACGATTACCGCGGCCGCGGCGGCGGCTTTGCCCTCAAGCGCGCGCAGCGCGAGGAAGCGCTCGCGCGCGGCTTCACCCGCATCATCTGGACCTTCGATCCGCTCCAGCGCGTGAACGCGTCCTTCAACCACCACAAGCTCGGCGCCGTGGCGTCGCGGTACTACGTCAACTACTACGGGGTGATGCGGGACGCGATCAACCGCGGCACGGCCAGCGACCGCCTGGAAGTGGACTGGTGGATCCGCGAGCCGTCAGTGGACGCCCGGATGCGCGGGGAACCGGCCGACGCCGGCGGCGGACCGGCGCGCGTGGAGATCCCCGAGGACTTCGGCGCGCTCAAAGCAGCCGATCCCGCCCGCGCCCACGCCGTCCGGCGCGCGGTGCGCGACCGCTTCCTCGAATACTTCGGCCGCGGGTACGAAGTCGTGGACTTCGCCGGCTCGAGCTACGTCCTCCGGCCGCGATCCGCCCCCCATGCGCATCGTTAGCGCGGAGGTCCACCAGGTCGAGCTTCCGCTGGTCTTTCCGTTTGAGACCAGCTTCGGGCGAGAAGAGACGAAAGTCTGCCTCCTCATCGCCCTCACGGCCGGGGACGGCCGGCGGGGGTGGGGGGAAGTCCCGGCCGGCGCCGCGCCTCTATATAATGAAGAAACTGTCGGCACCGCCTGGCACGTCCTCGAGGAGTTCATCCTCCCCAGACTGTTCGAGCAGGATGTGCCGCACCCGCGCGCGTTCCCGCCGATCGTGGCCTCCCTCCGGCGTCATCACATGGCCAAAGCCGGCGTGGAGGCCGCGCTGTGGGATCTGCACTGCCAGGCCGACGGCATCTCCCTGTCGACCGCGCTGGGCGGCACCCGCGGCGCCGTCGCCGCCGGCGTCAGCCTGGGGATCGAACCGTCCGTCGAGCGCCTGCTGAACCGGATTCGGGAGTTCCTGGCCCGGGGCTACCAGCGCATCAAGATCAAGATCAAGCCGGGCTGGGACGCCGACGTCGTGGCCGAGGTGCGGCGCGCGTTCGGGGACATCCGGCTCCAGGTCGACGCGAACTCCGCCTACACGCTGGACCAGGCCGACGTATTCCGGCGAATGGACGGGTTCGACCTCCTGCTGATCGAGCAGCCGCTGGCCGAAGACGACATCATCGACCACGCGGCGCTGCAGGCCCAACTGCGGACGCCGATCTGTCTGGACGAATCGATTGTCACACCGGACGATGCGCGCAAGGCGATCGCGCTCGGCAGCTGCCGGGTGATCAACATCAAGGCCGCCCGGATGAGCGGGCTGACGGCCGGCGTCGCCACCCATGACCTCGCCCGGCGCGCCGGCGTCCCGGTGTGGTGCGGCGGCCTGCTGGAAACCGGCATCGGCCGGGCCGCCAACATCGCGCTGGCGTCGCTACCGAACTTCACGCTGCCCGCCGATCTGTCCGCCAGCGATCGCTACTTCCACGAGGACATCATCGACCCACCCGTGCGGCTGAATGCCGACGGCACGGTCACGGTGCCGACGGCGCCGGGGCTGGGGTTTCGCGTGCTCGAGGACCGGATCGACCGCGACACAGTGAAACGCGCGACGTACAGACGGTAACCTGCTGTCGGCTTCCGTCACGGTGTGGTTTCGCGTAGCCGCCGCAGGATCTCGCCCAACCGTTCGATCTCGCGCGCATAGCCGGCCAGGTCTCCCTGCCGCAGTAACTGCTGCGCGCGCTCGTAGGTCTCCACGGCCTGGGCGATCAACTCGCGCTGCGAACCTGAGACGGGGCCCGCCGGTGGGGTCCCCGGCGGAGTGGGCACACCGGGAGGCGACGGTCCGGTCAGGCGGGGCAGACCGGCCTCCGCCGTCTCGGCCATGACAATCCGCGGGCCGCTGGCAAGGATCACGCGCCGGAGTTCCGGCAGCTGGCTGCGTTCGGCCTGCAGGAACAACGGCTCGACGTACAGCAGCGCGCGCTCCATCGGGATCACGAGCAGGTTCCCCCGGATGACGCGCGAGCCTTCCTGGTTCCACAGCGTCAGCTGCTGGCTGATGACCGGATCCTGGTTGATCCGCGCCTCTACCTGCATCGGCCCGAAGGCCAGCCGGTCCTTGGGGAACCGGTACACGATGAGTTCCCCATAGTGCGGAGCGTCGTTGCGGGCGGCCATCCAGGCCACCATGTTGTCGCGGTTGGCCGGCGTAAACGGCAGGATCAGCGCGAACTCGGGGGCGGTGCCGCCTTCCAGGCGCATCGTCACATAGTACGGCTCGACGAGCACGGTGTCGTTGGCGAACAGCTCGGTGGGGATCGCCCAGGGGTCCTCGCGGTTGTAGTACACGCGGGGATCGCGCATGTGGAACGTCGCGTAGACGCGTGATTGGACCTCGTACATGTCCACCGGGTACCGGAGATGCGCCCGGATGGCCGGCGGCATCGCCGCCGCGGGCTTGAACAGCTCCGGGAAGATTGACGAGAAGCTCGCGGCGATGGGATCCGCCGGATCCACGAGGTAGAAATCGACCGTGCCGTCGTAGGCGTCGATGACCACTTTGACCGAGTTGCGGATATAGTTGATACCCGCGAGCGGCCCCCCGTCTAAACCGGACGGACTGCCCGCCGGCGCCGGCGCCGGGGTGGAGTACGGGTAGCGGTTGGACACGGTGTAGGCATCGATGATCCAGACCAGCCGTCCGTCGACGAGCACGACGTACGGGTCCTGATCGTAGGCCAAAAACGGCGCCAGGCGCCTGACGCGCGTGGTCAGGCCGCGGGCGAACAGCATCCGGCTGGATGCGGTGATGTCGGTGCTCAGCAGCAGCCGGAGATCCGCGAACCGGTAGGCAAACGCCGCCCGGGCCAGCGAGTGCAGCCGGATGCCGGCCCGGCCTTGATACGTGCCGTACACGTTGTCGTCGCCTTTCGGGTAGTCCAATTCCTGGACGCGCGTGTCCACGACCACGTAGGTGTCGGTCGCCTCGCCAAAATAGATCTGCGGGCGCGTCACCACCAGGTCCACCGGCGACACCGGGGGGATGTCCTTGAGGTAGAACTCGGGCATCCCTTCTTCGGAGATCCGGTTGACCGGACTCATCACCAGCCCGTACCCATGCGTGAACACCAGGTGCTCGTTGACCCACGTCCGGGCCTGCGCGCTGAGCCGGGAGGCCTCCATCTCCCGGGCGGCCAGCATCACCTGCCGCGTGCGCCCGCCGATCTGATAGCGGTCGATGTCGACGTCGAGGAACGTGTAGTACGGCCGCAGCGTCTGCAGCTGGCGGTAGGCCGACAGCAGCGGGCGGTAGTCCCACAGCCGCAGGTCCTCGATCGTGGGCCGGTTGCGGGCGAGCACCGCCGGGGTGAGCGGTTCGGTCTCAAACGTCTGCTCGCGGACGCGGTCCAGCCCAAACGCGCGCAGCGTGGCCGCGATGCCGTGGCGGATGTACGGCGTCTCGACGGTCAGTTCATTGGGCGAGACCCGGAACTGCTGGACAAATCGCGGATAGACGCCCAGACCCAGCCCCCACGCCGCGGCGATCACCACGAGCGTCCCGATCACCAGGCCCAGCGTCCGCCGCCGGACGTTGGCGAACATCAGCAGGCCGCTGATCGCAAACAGGACGGTCAGCAGGCGCAGCATGGGGAGCACCGCGTGCACGTCGGTGTACGTGGCGCCGTAGATTGCTCCCGCCGGAGAGTACTCGATGCCAAAGCCGTCGAGCCAGAACCCCCAGCCGCGGACGAGGAGGATGACCCCGGCGAGGACGCTGAGGTGGACGCGGACCCGGTCCGGCAGGGCCCACGACCCGCGGAACATCAGCGACGAATACCGCAGCGAGTACACCGCGGCCGCCGCGACGAAGATCACGACCAGCCAGCCGAACAACCACGACTCGATGAACTGGTAGACGGGCAGCCGGAACACGAAGAAGCCGATCTCGCGGTTGAAGATGGGGTCGAGGGCGTCAAACGGGCGCGCGTGCACGAACTGCTGGAACATCGGCCACCGCGCTGACGCGGCGACGCCGGAGATGAACGCGACCAGCCCGAGCCCCGCCAGCAGGGTGGACGACGGCCCGCCGCGGGGCAGCCGGTACGCCCGGCGGCCGCGGCCCGGGCCTGGCGAAGGACCGCGGACGGCTTCCAGGTCGATCGTGTCTCCACCCGGGCCTGGACCCAGGACCAGCCGGAGATTGACGTAGAGCAGCGCGAACAGCACCCCCCCGGTCACCAGCGTCACGCCGATGCGTGACAGCAGCGGGATCCAGAAGACCCGGCGGTAGCCCAGTTCGCCGAACCACAGCCAGTCTGTATACCACCGGGCCAGCGTCGGGGCGAGGATGAAGAGCAGCACGAAGACGATGATCAGGATGAGGCGCCAGCGCAATCGCAAAATCACTTCCTCCATGCGCTACACTAAGAATATGAGTGCCACTTCAATGGAAACGGAAGACACCCTCTCCCGCGAGCAGGTCATCGGCGTCCTCAGCACGATCTTCGATCCGGAAATCCCCGTGAACATCTGGGACCTGGGGCTAATCTACGACCTCGACGTGCAGGGGCAGGACGTCGCCATCACGATGACGCTGACGGCCATGGGCTGCCCGATCGGCCCGGCGATCGCGGCGGAAATCGAAAACAAGCTCCAGTCCGTCGGCGCCGAAGCCGTGAAGGTTGAGTTTGTCTGGAGCCCGCCGTGGAGCCCCGAGCGCCTCAACGACGATGGCCGGCTGGCCCTGCAATCGATGGGCTACCCGGTCTGATGGCGCGGCATCGATGCACGTCCTCATCGTCGACGACAACCTGATGACGGCCTCGGCCCTCCAACACCAGCTCTGGCAGCAGGGACACACGGCCACGACCGTCGCGTCGGCGGCGGCGGCGGTGGGCGCCCTGCGGATGCAGGCCCCCGGGCTGGCGATCGTCAACCTCACCGCGCGCGAATTCGACGCGCTCGAGGCGATCCGGAGCCTGCGGAACGACACCGCGCGGGGCCAGGTGCGCATCATCGGGTTTTGCGGCCATACCGATCAGGTCCGCCGCACGGGGGCGCTCGACGCCGGGGCCGACCTCGTGATTACGAACGGGCAGGCTCTGAAGAAACTGCACGACGTGATGCACGCGCGCTAAGGACCAGGCGCACCGGCCACCGGCCGAGCAGACCGACCGCGCCGTAGAGTGTCGCCAGAAATCCGAGCGGCACGAGCATCAGCAGATCCAGATAGTACTTGAACCCCAACCGCAGGTCGGGCAGGTACCACGTGAACCGCACGTCCCACTGCCAGTAGAAGTAGACCACCTGCAAGACGATCACGTACGCGGCGAGCCAGGCGGTCCCCAGCGCACCCAGGAACGCGTCGGCGGGGGCCCGCCGGGCCGCCAGCATCCCCGCGATCAACCCGGCCACGGCGGCAGCGACCGACGCATCGATCAGCCGCTGGTTGAAGAACGCGAGAATCTGCGCTTCGCTGTTGAAGATGCTCAACGAGAACGTGCCGCCGCGGCCGAAGAACAGCGCGTAGTCGATCACGAAGAACGCCGCCGCGCCGGCCAGCGCGGGCCCCAGCAGCCGCCGCCGGAGCACCCAGATCACCGCGATGAGCGGCACGGCCGCCGCCGCGGCCGCGGCGGGCAGCCGCTGGCGGCGCTGGGCGGTCAGACGCTGCTCGCGGGCGAGGAAGTACGTCCGGGCGAGGTCATCGGACAGGCCGAGGATGAAGTCGGCGCCGCCGGCGGCCAGCGCGGTGCCGTTCTCCGGGTCGGCGGCCACCTTCGCCGGGCCCTCGCTGCCCAGCACGCCGGCGGCTCCCCTGTAGAAGAACCGCTGCTGCTCGATCCAGCGCGGCCCAAAGGCGGCGGGGTCCGCGTCGAGGACTTCCACCAGCGGGCGGCCCTGGCTGTGCGCCGGAATCGAGATCCCGAGGAGGACGGCAATGGTCGGCGCAATGTCGATCTGGCGCACGTCGGCGAGGTCGGAGGCCGCTCGGATCCCGCGTCCCGCCAGCACCAGCGGCGTGCGCTTGACCACCGGCTCCCACCCGCCGTGACCGCCTCTGTCGAGGTGCCCGTGGTCCGACGTCACGATCACCGTATCGCGCGTGAGGTCCACGGACAGCAGCAGGCTGCCCAGGTGGGCGTCGGCCCGCCGTGCGGCGGCAGCGTATTCGTCACTCGCGCCGCCGAAGCGGTGGCCGGCGAGATCGACGCTGGGGACGTGCACGACGACCAACCGCGCATCGCCGCGCTGGAGGATGCCCGCCGCTCCGTCGGCCACTTCCGCGGTCACGCGGTAGAGGGCCTCCGCCGGTGCATCCCCCGGCGGGTCGCCCACCAGGACCTGCTCATCGAGGGCCGGACCGAACAGCTCGGCCCAGCCCGGGCTGCCCGCGACGGCCGTGGTAAGGTCGGCCCGCTTGGCGGCGGCGAAGAGCGTATCGACGGCCACCGTCCCGTCGTACCAGTTGGTCGTCACACCGCTGACTTCCGGAGAGGCTCCGCTGACGATGGCCGTCCATCCTGGATCGGATAGCGACGGCTCACCGGTCCACGAGACCACCGACGCGCCCTGCGCGCGCAGCCTGTTGAGCACCGGCAGCTGTTCAGCACGATCGACACGCAGGCCGTCCACCACCACGAGGACGACCCGCTCGGCGATGGCCTGGCCCCCCGGACCGAAGGGCAGCGGCCGCGCGTATGGCGATGGGTACTGCACCACCGCGTTCCAGCCGAGCAGGGTCAGCCACTGGGCGCCGTACGCCGTCGCGGCGAGGATCAGGATGATGACGATCGCGGCGACCGTGTTGCGGATTTTCATTTCGTCTTGTACCGTCTGCACGCGTCGACGAATCGTTCTGCCATCACCGGTTTACTGGCGAAGTGCAGGTGCGTGTACGACGCGAGCAGCGAATGCACCGCCGCCCCGTCCTGCCCGTCGATCATGCCCCGGCCTTCCTCCACCCGGAACGCAAGACGCAGCGGTTCATGGGCCGTCACGGTCGAAGCGTGAAACTCGTGGCCGCGAACGACGTCGCCCTCGCGCAGCAGCAGCGTGTCGGCGTGTGCGGTGAGCGTGACATATCCGATCGCCGCCAGCGAGCGGCCGACGTGCACGGAGACAGGCAGCGCGCCGACCATCGCGTGCTCGCGCCCCTGCGCGTCGACGAGTTCGCGCGCCAGGTACATCATGCCGCCGCACTCCGCGTAGACGGGCATGCCGTCGGACACGGCGTCGAGGATCTGGCGGCGGATCCCGGTGTTGGCCGCCAGGCGCGCGGCGTAGAGCTCCGGATACCCTCCGCCCAGATACAGGCCGTCGGTGGGGGGGAGCCGAGCATCGTCCAGCGGGCTGAACGGGGTCAACGTCGCCCCGCGGCTGGCCAACAGGTCGAGACCATCCTGGTAGTAGAAATGAAACGCCCGGTCGCGGGCGATGCCGATCGACACGGACGGCGGCGGCGTCATCGCCGGAAAGGCGGACTGCCCAGGGACGACGACGGGAGGCGCCTGGCGGGCCAGCCGGACGATCGCCTCGATATCGATGTGCGCCGCGGCGGCATCGGCCAGCGCCGTGAGCGCGCCGGTGGGCTCACCCTCGGCCGCCGGCACCAGTCCCAGATGCCGCTCCGGCAGGGTCAGGCGATCGTCCCACGGCAACGCGCCGAGCAGCGGGATGCCGGCCCCGGCCAGCGCATCGCGCAGCCAGCCCAGATGCCGCTCGCCGCCGACGCGGTCGGCGATGACGCCGGCGATCGTCACGGCGGGGTCGAACGCGATGAAGCCCAGCGCCGTTGCCGCCGCGCTGCGCACCGATCCGGACACGTCGACGACGAGCACGACGGGCGCGTGAAGGAGCATGGCCACGTCGGCCGTCGAGCCCTCATCGCTGCCGCCGCGATACCCGTCGTACAATCCCATGACCCCTTCGGCAATGGCCAGGTCCGCGCCCTCGGCACCGCGCACGAACAGTTCCAGGACCGTGGCCTTGGGGAGCATCCAGGTATCGAGGTTGCGGGACGGCCGGCCTGCCGCGGCCGTCAGCAGAGATGAATCGTTGAAGTCGGGACCGACCTTGAACGGCTGGACGGCGATGCCCCGGCGGCGCAGCGCGCCGATGAGACCGAGGGCGACGGAGGTCTTGCCGGCGCCGCTGTGGGTGCCGGCGATCACGAGTCGCGGAACATTCATGGGGTCGCCGCAATTTTCGACAG
>DATDQT010000001.1:0-6578 GCA_035292085.1 bacterium | reverse complement strand
CCCCCTCACCGACATCCCGACCAACACGTTCTTCACAGAGCTGCGCCAGCGCGGTATCCGCGTACAGCGCGAGGAAGGAGACTGGTAGATCATGGGGAAGCGGATCGCAGTCATCGGCGCAGGCAACGGCGGCACCGCCATTGCCGGGGATCTCACCCTGGCAGGGCACGAGTGCCGCCTGTTCGAGTTCGAGGAGTGGGCCGGCAACGTGACCGCTGTCGCCGAGAAGGGCGGCATCAAGGTGACGGGCGTGGCGCACACGGGCTTCGCCAAGGTGGCGCTGGCGACCACCGACCTGAGGGCGGCCCTGGATGGCGCCGCGCTGATCATGGTGGCCACCCAGGCCGTGACCCACACCCGGGTCGCCCACGCCATCGCGCCCCTGGTGCGCTCTGGCCAGGTCATCATCCTCTGGCCCGGCTCGGGTGGGACGATGGAGGTCCGCCGGATCTTCGACGAGTTGGGGGTCAAGGCCGAGGTCATCCTGGGCGAGGCGGCGACGCTTCCCTACTGCTGCCGCCGCCTGGAGGGCCCCGGCACCGTCAACATCCACCGGATTGACGGCCCCCGCAACCAAGTGGCCGCGCTGCCGGCCTCCCGCACCCCCGCCCTGATGGCTGCCCTGCGGGGGGTGTACGACACCGTCGTCCCGGCCCGCAGCATCCTGGAGCCGGCCCTGTACAATCCAAACATCATCGTTCACCCGGCCGGCGCCCTGTTCAACATGGGGCGCATCGAGCACAGCAAGGGCGAGTTCTGGATGTACAAGGAAGGGATCACCCCGTCGGTCAAGAAGATCATCAACGGCATGGACCGCGAGCGGCAGGCGATCATGGCCGCCCTGGGCTACAAGCCGATGACCTACGAGCAGGTCTTCACCGACCTGTTCAACGTCAGCGTCGCCGAGTTCGCCGTGGCCTCCAGCCAGGGACCGTTCTCCATGCAGGACCGCTACGTGACGGAGGACGTTCCGATGGGCGTGACGCTGACGGCATCCCTGGGCCGCACGCTGGGCGTCCCCACGCCAACGTACGATTCGATCATCCACATCGCGTCCCTGGTCAACGAGACGGAGTACTACAAGATAGGCCGCAACCTGACGAACCTGAGGTTGGACGGCCTGACCGCAGCGCAGCTCAATGCGTATGTGATGACGGGCAGGCGGCCCAAGCCGCAGACCGTCCGCAAGAAGAAGGCGACGCGCCCGACCAGGCGTTCCGGGGCGGCGGGCACGCGGTCCAAGGCCCCAAAGAGGAAGGGGCGGAAGTAGGCCCCCATGATGCGAGTCGGAACGCCACCCGAGGTCGAGCGCGGCCAGGCCGTCAGCATCATCGTGGACGGGGTTCCGCTGCCGGCCTACATGGGCGAGACCATCGCCGGGGCCCTGCTGGCCGCGGGGCGGCGAGCCTGGCGCCGCACATCGCACGGCCAGCCGCGCGGCGTCTTCTGCGGCATCGGGCTCTGCTTCGACTGCCTGGTGACGGTGAACGGCACGCCGAACGTGCGCGCCTGCCTGACGCCGGTGGCAGCGGGGATGGTCGTGGAAACCGGGAGCAAACCGTAGGGCGATGACAGAACAGGTGGAGGTGGCCGTCGTCGGGGCGGGGCCGGGGGGCCTCCGCGCGGCGCTGGCGGCGGCCGAGGCCGGGGCACAGGTCACGCTGATTGACAGCAACCAGAGCCCCGGAGGTCAACACTTCAAGCAAGCGGCGGCGGAATTCCGCGTCCGTCACCCATCGCGCCACCAGGGGGAGGGCCAGGCGCTGCGGCAGGAGGCGATGGGAGCTGGCGTGCGCTTCCTGCCCGAAACCGTCGTCTGGGGTGCCTTCGAGGGGAACGTGTTGGCGCTGCATGGTTCCCAGGCCCCCGCCGCCCTCCAGGCCCAGGTGATCATCCTGGCAACCGGCGCCTACGACCGACCGGTTGCCTTTCCCGGCTGGACCCTGCCCGGCGTGATGACCGCCGGCGGCGCCCAGGTCCTGCTGAAACATCAACGCATCCTGCCGGGCCGGCGCATCCTCCTGGCAGGAACGGGGCCGCTCCAGGTCGTCCTGGCCGCGGAGCTGGTGCGGGCCGGGGCGGACGTCGTGGCGGTGCTGGAAGGCGCCCGGCTCTTCAGGGAGAGCGCGCCTCATGTTGGTGCACTCTGGGGTCAATGGCAGCGGCTGGGCGAGGGGCTGAGCAGCCGGCTGACTCTCTTCCGTCGGGGCGTACCGTTCCGGCCGGGCTGGGGCATCGTGGCAGCCCATGGCGCGGACCAGGTGGAGTCCGTGACCATTGCCCGCCTGGATTCCCACTGGCGGCCCATCCCGGGCAGCGAGAAGACCCTGGCCTGCGACACGCTCTGCGTGGGCTACGGCTTCATCCCGTCCAGCACTCTCTCTCGCCTGCTGGGTGCAGAGCAGGAATGGCGCCCCGACCTGGGCGGCGAGGTTCCCGTGCGCGACCGGCACATGCAGACCAGCGTGCCCGGCGTCTATGCCGTGGGGGATGGTGCCGGCGTCGGCGGCGGCCCGCTGGCCCAGGTGGAAGGTGAGATCGCCGGGATCGCTGCGGCCGCCCGGACGGGACATGGGGCGGACGGTGCTGAAAAGGCGATCCGACGGCTTGACCCGATGCTGGCGCGTGAGCGACGGTTCCAGCGGATGTATGCGGCCCTGTTCACCCCCGGCCCCGGCCTGTACGAGTGGAGCCGCGATGACACCATCCTCTGCCGCTGCGAAGAGGTCACCCAGGCAGACGTGCGCCGGGCTGTGGCCCTGGGGGCGGATTCGGCCAACGAGGTGAAGGCGATCACCCGTTGCGCGATGGGCGATTGCCAGGGGCGGATGTGCGGTCAGCTTGTCGCCCATTGCATCGCCCGGGAGACGGGGCGGCCGGTGGCAGAGGTCGGGTTATTTCCCCCGCGCCCACCCATCTTTCCGGTCCCGATTGTGGCGCTCGGCCGGCAGACAGTGAACGGTCCGGCCGGCGGCGTTGCAGAATTGGCACGGCGATGAGTAACTCGCGCAGGATCGGTGCGGAGGTGGCGATTGTCGGTGGTGGCATCGTCGGCTGCGCGGCCGCGTACTACCTGGCCCACCGTGGGATGAAGGTGGCGCTGCTGGAGAAATCGGTGATCGGGGGCGAAGCCTCCGGGAGAAACGGCGGTGGAGTCAGGGCGCAGTGTCGGGACCGCCGGGAGCGCCTCCTGGCGATGGCCAGCATCAAGGTGTGGGTGGGACTGGAGGTGGAACTGGGCTTCGACGTCGAGTACCTCCAGGGCGGAAACATCCGCATGGCGACCAACGACGAGCGCATGACGACCCTGCGGCGCGAGGCGGAGGAGGAGCGGGAGGACGGCCTCGCGGTAGAGATGTGGGATCGCGGCGAACTGCGCCGGCGGGCGCCGTACCTGGGCGATGTCTTTCTCGGGGCGAAGTATTGCCCGACCGACGGGACCGCCAACCCGCTCCTGGCCACCAGGGCCTTCGGCTGGGCGGCAAAGCGGGCGGGGGCCACGATCCTCACGCGGACCGAGGCGGTGAACATCGGCGTCCAGGCGGGGCAAGTAACGTCCGTGACAGCCCGGGACAAGGATGGAGAGATCGTCGTCGAGGCACCGCAGGTGATCCACGCCGGCGGGCCGTGGACGCCCCAGCTCAGCCGCACGCTGGGCATCCAGGTGCCCATCGAGCCGGCGCGCTCCGTCCTCGCCGTGACCCAGCGCATGGCGCCGTTGTTCAAAGAGTTCGTCTCTTCCCACGATCTGGCCGTATACGGCAGGCAGGCGCGGCAGGGTCACGTCCATATCGGCGGGGTCGGCACGCCGGGGCAGACGTTTGATCAGAGTATGCCCGCCGCCTCGATCGCGCATCTGGCTCGGGGAGCGGCGGAGATGGTTCCGGCGCTGCGTGGGGCCAACTTTCTGCGCACCTGGGCGGGCACCCTGGAGATGACGCCCGACAAGGTGCCGATCATCGGCCCGGTGGACGGAATCAAAGGATACATCCTGGCCTCCGGGTTCAGCGGCCACGGCTTCTGCCTGGGTCCCATTGCCGGCAGGCTGCTCAGCGAGCTGATTGTGGACGGCGAGCCATCCCTCCCCCTGCACGAGTTCCGCCTCTCGCGCTTCGGCGAGCCCGCTGCTCCCGCGCAAGCATGAGAGGGGACGGGTTCCCCTCGATTGCGAGGGATGGAGGACTACTAGCCCCATCGGAAAGGAGTATGCAGGGAAAGTGGAAAGAGGAGGGAAAGAGGTACCGGACACCAATTGGCACGCAAGCCCGCGATTTCTCAGAGTCGTGGAATCAATTCTTGCGACGCAACCGTGGCGAGTTCGTCCGAATAACCGCCATGAAAGCCAAAACAGGTTGAGGGAAGAGGATGGTTGAACTCAGTGGCCGGGTGGCACTCATCACGGGTGGTAGCCGTGGCATCGGCGCCGCGGTGGCACGGCGACTGGCCGCGGCAGGAGCGGCGGTCGCGGTCAACGCCCACGCGTCTTCAGAAGGGATCGAAGCGATCGTGGCCGACATCACCGCAAGGGGAGGACGGTCAATTGGTATCCTCGCGGATGTGGCCGATCGGGGCGCGGTGGACAGGATGGTTGCCCGGGTGTTGGACACCTGGGACAGACTAGATACCGTAGTGTGCGTCGCCGGACTCAATCTGGACGGGTCATTTCGGGACATGAAGGCGGATGCGTGGCAGCGAGTCCTCGAGGTGAACCTGACCGGCACGTTTCACGTCTGCCAGGCGGCAGCCGACTTCCTGGCAAAGAGCGGCAACGGGGCCATTGTGACGTTTGCCGCCCAGACGGCTTTCCGCGGGCGAATGAACGGGGCGAACTACTGCGCCGCCAAGGCCGGGGTGGTTGCCTTGACCAAGTGTCTCTCGCAGGAACTCGCGCCCAAGGTACGGGCGAATGTAGTCGTGCCAGGAACCATCGAAACCGAAGAGGTCATGACCCGCCTGCATCTGACGGACCAGGTCATGCTGGAGAGGCGCCTGGCGACGATCCCCGCAGGACGGTTGGGCCAGCCAGACGAGGTGGCCGAAGTCGTAGCCTTTCTGGTGAGCGACCAGGCCTCCTACATCACCGGCCAGGTCTGGTGGGTAAACGGCGGCGCCGTGATGTGGTGACGTACCCTGGAGGCACATGGCCAGAATCTGGGCGCGCCTGGTGAACGCGACACGGTTTTCGCTGGCGGGGTTAGCGGCGGCGTATCGTGACGAGTAGGCATTCCGCCTGGAGTTGCTGGTGCTGGTGGTCGTCGTGCCTGCGGGACTGTGGCTGGGCAAGACCGGCGTGCAGCGGGCGCTGCTGATCGTCAGTTGGTGCCTGGTGATCGTCGTTGAACTGCTCAACTCGGCGATGGAGATACTGGCTGATCGCATGTGGCCTGAGAAGAATGCGCTGGCGGGTCGTGCCAAGGACATGGGCTCCGCCGCCGTCTTCTGCGCCATCGTTCTTGCCGCAGCCGTATGGCTCTTGACTCTGACAGGTCAATGAACACATGACGTCCACGCGCAAGGATATGCTTATTAGGTTATTAGGGGACGTTGTTATTAGGGGACGTTGCGCCTTTAGTGACTTTGTGCTAGCCTTCAAGCTACTATGCCGCGTGGACCACGACTCGATGCCCCTGGAGTCCTCCACCATGTGATGGCTCGGGGCTTGGACCGGCAAAAGATTTTCCGGGGAGATCGGGACCGGGAGGACTTTGTACGCCGCCTTGGCAGCCTTGCACAAGTTGGCGCCTGGCTCATATACGCGTGGGTACTCCTTCCAAATCACTTTCATCTATTGGTTCGGACAGGCAACAGACCTCTCCCGAAGACAATGCGTTCTTTGCTGACAGGGTATGCGGGAGTGTTCAACCGTTGGCATGGTCGGAGTGGACATCTCTTTCAGAACCGATATAAGTCTATAGTAGTTGACGAGGAGCCGTACTTCTTGGAGCTCATTCGGTATCTGCACCTGAATCCTATACGGGCAGGCGTTGTACTTGATGTTCGAAGCCTCGACCGCTATCCGTATAGCGGGCATGCGGTCCTGATGGGTACTGTGAGCTACAACTGGCAGGACACTGCCAGTGTATTGAGGTGGTTCGCCAACGATCCCCGAGGTGCTAGGAGACGATATCGGGAGTTTGTGGCGGATGGCGTGGAGATGGGACGGCGCCCAGAGCTGATGGGTGGAGGTCTCCTGCGGAGTGCGGGGGGCTGGGCGGCCGTGCGGGACCTGCGCCGTGGACGGGAAGGCTATGCCGCGGACGAGCGCGTACTGGGGGGCACCGAGTTTGTGGAAAGCTTGCGACAAGAGATCGAAAGGACGGAAACCTTGCGCACACGGGTCCGGCAAAAGGTACCAGATCTCGCGAGCCTGATCCCGAGAGTGGCGCGCATCGGCGAGGTCACACCGGAGGCACTCATGGGCGGTGGCCGACGGCCACCAGTCTCGCGAGCCCGTGATGGACTGGCCTATCTTTGGGTGGAGGTGTTGGGACGCAGTGGGCACCAGCTTGCACAGGAATTGCGGATTCGGGCTAGGTCGGTGTATAGGGCGGCCCGACGTGGACAAACCGAGCAGAAGC